>JALFKC010000060.1 GCA_022775765.1 Campylobacter sp.
AGAAAGATAAATGATTTAGCATTTAATGAATTTATAAATATCTTAGCAACTAAAACAAATGTTGTTAAGATTGATAAATTCTATCCTAGTTCTAAGACTTGTAGTTGTTGTGGATATATCAAAAAAGATTTAAATCTTAAATAAAGATAGAATCTTTGATTGTTCTAATTGCAATTCAAAGATAGATAGGGATTATAATGCTAGTTTAAATATTTATAGAGTTGGGGCTCTTAGTGGAGAATTTGTAAGACCTGCAAAAGTAGGCTAGATTTGTTGATACTAAAAACCCCTGCATTTATGCGTGGAGAGTATGTCATATATGAAGATTTTGATGTGCAAGAAAGCTGTGATTTTCCTATGCTAGCTACCAAAAATCCTTTTACAAATTTATTCGTTGATAGAACAGAAGATATTGCTAAAATAAGCGATAAAGAAATTTTAGAGTATGTTAAAACTGATAATTACAAAGATAAAAACGGCGAGATAATTTTAGCTAAAAAGCTCAAAAATCTGGACTCAAAATGGGATTACAATAAAAATGGTATTTGGGATGGCTATATACCAGACTGTGAGTTTAACTTTGATAGCGAAGGTTTTGATATTGGCAAAATAACCGATTGGCGAGCCTTTGGTTACTATCCATTTTAGGGACATTTTGGCCTACTAATGGCAACACTGATGATGTTTTATTCGCCTCCCTGAAATTTTTGCAAAAGACGAAAATGGCAAATTTAATCTTGAAATTTACAAGCTAAATTTATCCATAGTTGAGAGTTTAATCAAGCAAAAAACTATCAAAATTTCTAAAATAGATGAGAGTAAAATTAACATTGACCTAAATCAAAATGGCAAATCTGACATAACTAACGAAATAGTTTTCAACTGGACTAAGCCAAAATTTGATATAAAAACCACTAAACTCTCAAATTATAGTATGACTTACGCAGGATTAGCAAAAAAGATGCTAGAAAATGGAGAACTAAATATCGCTCCAGGGCTATATCCAGTAGGCACCGAATTTTTATACTCTGTAAGATATATAGATATAAATGGCGAAAAACTAGTATGGCAAAGCGTATAAAAGTTAAGTATGGAATTAAGACTTACTGGCAAACTTATGGTGAGCTTTCTAATACAGGAGCAAATGCAGTAAAAGAAAAAAGAGATTTCCCAGATAGGATAGATCAATATGTAGGAAATATCGAAACTGGTATAAATAACGATAGGGATTGGTTTTTTCAAGGATTTATTGAAGACAAAGACGGAGAACTTAGAGCACAAACATACGAAGAGACGCTGTTTTGTATGGGTTGTCACTCAAATATCGCAACAACAGCTGATGCGACTTTTGTTTTTCAACGCAAATTTGAGTATGGTGAATTTAACGATGGATGGTTTCACTGGAGTCAAAAGGACTTTTCTGGTATCAAAGATATGATTTTAAGCGATGGTGAAGGAGAATACGCAAAATATCTAGCACTAAATAATGCTGGGGATGAATTTCGCTCTAATTCAGAAGTAATGGAGAAATTTTTGTTGATGGTTGGGAAAAAATAATGAAATGGTAGAAAAAGAGCACGAGCTTAACCAAAAAAATCCTGGTGCTATTATGGATAGAAGCTGGAGGTTAAAAAGTGAAGCTATGGAAATTTTAAAAGATGATATAAGCTATCTTTTGATGCCAAGCTCAAAAAGAGCATTAAAACTAAACAAAGCTTATAGATTAGTCGTAAAAGAGCAAAGCTATATTTATGGTAGAGATGTAAATATCAAACCATCAAATAATGTTTATAAAGAAGTCGAACAAGCTCAAAGCACTGGGTTAAAGGCTTATTTATATGAATATTAATCACTCTCAAGCTTTGGCTTATAGCCAAAGCTTTAAAATATATTAAAAATTTAAATCTTGAGAAACCTTTTATTAAATTTTTAGTATATTGTGTGATAATTTTTATTTTTTATGATTAATTTCAACGCTTGTAGAGTAGTTTCAAATATTTACTTCTGTTTAAGATATTAGCTAAAACCGCTGTATTTGCTAGTTTTTTCACAGAAACATTTTTGCATATGTTTAAAGTCAAATTTGTATAATCAATTTTTTTGCACCTTTAAAAACATAAATATTCTTAAAATAGACACACAAAAATATTCACAATTGACAATTTAACCAAATTTTTTTATAATGACGAAATGATTAAAGAAAATGTTTCAAAATTACCACAAGATTTGCAAAACGAACTTGTAGAAAAAATCGTTGCTATCAATCCGCGTGAGATTTGGCTTTTTGGCAGCTACGCAAAAGGAAGTCCTAGCATTAGCAGTGACATAGATATCTTTATCGTCGAGCCAAAAAATGACCCAGATTTTCACCAAAAGCTTATAAATTTAAGAAACGAACTCAAAGATTTTCAACAAAAACATAGCTTAGAACACATCGATATCGATATTTTCTCAGATACTAGAAAAAATATCAAAAAAAAGATCGCAAACGCAGATGAGTTTTACAACTCAGTTTTTGATGGGGCGATCAAACTCTACTGCAAAAAAGAGAAAAAGCCATTTATCACCACAAACTCGCTCTCGCTTTATGAGAGAATAAAACGCAAAATTTTCCTTAAAATGCGCCACGACTAAGCATATCGGCTACATTTTTCGCGCTTCCAAATTTAAGATAATTTTTTAGTTCATCCTTTGCAAGGCTAAATTTAGCTCTATCGCAGTTTTGATACTCATCAAGCAAATTTTTGGCACTCACTTCGTCTTGGATTAACTCTTTGTGAAGCAAAGGTCTTTGCATAAAATCAAAAATAATATTAGCAAGTCCCACATATCTAATCTTAAGAAACCGTTTAGCAATAGCGATATCAAGGGCTTTTGCCTTGTAGCAAAGCACAAATGGCACCCCGATAATTGCCGCCTCAAGCGTCGCAGTTCCTGAGCAAATAAAGGCAAATTCGCACTTACTCAAAATCTCAGGCGTATTAAAGTTCACTTCAAACTCGCCTATATCGCCATAAAACTCATCAATCTTATCTTTTAAATTTGGTGGCACTACAAGGATGAGATTTTTATCCTTAAGACTGCTAGCAACCTCTTTGAAAATCGGCATAAGGCGTTTGATTTCTGAAGCTCTGCTTCCTGGCAAAAAAACGATATTTTGGCTATTTTGAGTGCTGTTTTCATAGCCTTTTAGCTCGTCTAAAAGTGGATGACCTACATAAGTAGATTTTGAATAATATCTATCATCAAAAGGCAAAATCGAAGCTAAATTATCACAATACTTCTCAACTTTGGCGACCCTTTTTTCTTTCCACGCCCAAACTTGCGGCAAAATATAGTAAGTAATTGGCGTTTTGATTCCAGCACTTTTGATCGCTTTTGCAAGTGGGAGATTAAAAGCTGGTGAATCCACAAGCAAGATAGCATCGCAATCCCTAGCTAGTTCAACCATTTTTTTGATAGCTTTTTTAGCCTTAAAAATCAGTGGCACAACCTCTACAAATCCCATCGCACTAAACTCTTTGCTATCCATATATGGCTTTGCGATTTTACTATCAAATATCCCTAGTAGCGTGATTTGGTAATCTTTCTCAAGCTCTTTTAGAACCTCTTTAAAGTGCAAATTTGCCGAAGCTTCTAGGCAAGAGACGAGAATTTTTAGTGGCTTTTTTTCTAAATTTGTCTGCATAAATTTCACTCTATCTTTTTTAAATTTGCTTTATTATAGTAAAATTTATGAAAATTTTAAAGGTTTAATATGAGATATCTATTTTTCACACTAATTTTAGCCATAGCTTTTGCAGGTTGTCAAAGCAAAAAAGTATCAGTTCTAAAAGATACGCCAAATTTATCCCCAAATGAAAATGCAAAGTATTACGCAGGGGTGCTAAAAAGCCACTATTCCCCACTTCCAAAGCAGATCGCAAAAGAGGTTGTGTTGGATAAAGTTTTTACCTATGAAAATAGCGTCATTTCAGAATACAAACTTCTCTCAATTCCTAAAAACAGCAAACAAACTAACGAATACAAAGAGTATCTTGCATTTATGCACCTACAAAACACCTGCGAAGATGAGTTTTGGCAAAAAGCATTGGCTGATGGCGTAGTGAATACAAATGTCTATTTTTATCAAGGAAAAGAGTTTTTTGGGATAAGTATAAGTGACCAAATTTGTCAAAATTTGCAAAACTCACTGCAAAAAAACTCAAATAAAGGAAAAAATTGAAAACAATACTTGTAACCAACGACGATGGGTTTGATTCAGCGGGGATTAGGGATTTAGCAAGAACTCTAAAACAAATCGCAAAAGTTATCGTGGTGGCTCCTTCAACTCAAAAATCGGCGTGCGGCCACTCAGTAACCTGCACTAGGCCTTTGAAATTTTTGCAGGTTGATGATGACTATTTTAAGCTTGATGACGCCACGCCCGCTGATTGTGTGTATCTTGGAATTCACGCATTTTTTAAAGACTCTTTGCCCGATCTAATAGTAAGCGGGATCAATAACGGTGCAAATTTAGGCGAAGATATCACCTACTCAGGCACTTGTGGCGGGGCTATGCAAGGGGTGCTTCAAGGCGTTCCTAGCCTAGCTGTTTCACAGCTCTACGCAGGCGATAGCTTAGAGAGATATGGCTTTGATTTGGGGTGCGAAATCGCTCTAAGCTTGGTAGAAAAAATATTCAAAGATGGCTTTCCACTACCCAAAAAGCAGTTTTTAAATCTAAATATTCCAGCAGTTAGCAAAAAGGGTTTCAAAGGCATAAAAGTAGCACCGATGGGTGAGAAAATCTACTCAACCGCTGCACTGATGAATAAAAATCCCTACGGTGAAGAATACTACTGGCTAGGCGAATTAAATATGAACTTTGATGCGAACTTAAACGCACAAAAAGACCTAGGATACGCCTTTGATGGCTACGCAACCCTAACTCCCATAATGCTAGATCTTACCTCATACAAAGAACTCAAGGGGCTTGAAAATTGGATAAAATAGATAGATTTACAAGGGCTAGATGGCTCTTTGGTGAGAAATTTAGCATGCTTGAAAATGCCAAAATTCTAGTGCTTGGATGTGGTGGCGTGGGCGGAATCTGCATTGACGCACTTCTTAGAAGCGGGATTAAAAATCTCACCATAATTGACTATGATAAATTTGACATAACCAACCAAAATCGCCAACTATATTCTGAAAGCTTAGGCGAGATAAAAGTAGAAGTTTTTAAGCGAATTTACCCACAAATTAATGCTATAAATTTAAAATTATCCCCACAAATTATAGATGAGTTTGACTTTAGTGAGTTTGATCTTATCATAGACGCGGTTGATGATATCCCTTGTAAGGTTGCCCTAGCTCTAAAATGCCACAAAAAGCTAATTAGCTCGATGGGTGGGGCAAAAAGGATAGACACTACAAAAATCAAAGTCGGAAGTATTTGGAAAACTAGCGTCGATCCATTTGCTAGAAAAATCAGAACTGAGCTCAAAAAAAGAGGCTTTAAAAACAAATACGATGTCGTCTTCTCAACCGAAGAGCCAAAATGCACAAATCTAGGAAGCTTTATGGGTGTAACTGCAAGCTTTGGGTTAGCTTTGGCTAGCCTTGCGGTTAGAAGGCTTTGCAAGATTTAAAATGCCGTGTTAAATGCATTTCATAACTGATTAATTTATAAAAATCTTATTTAGCCTAGCCATAATTTCAAAAAAACAATTATGGCTATTTTAATTTCTATAAATCAAATTTACAGTAAATTTCTATAAATTCATATCAAAATTTACAATAAATTAGTGCTTAAATTTGATATTGACAACGAGTTTATTTTGTATTATAATTTTGAGATTTATTTTAAGAAAGATTATTAAATTAATGCGGTTGAAGTTACAAATTTAACATATTATTATGGTAAAAAGTTGATTTACAAAGACCTAAATTTTAGCGTCAAAAAAGGCAGCGTTTTTGGGATTTTGGGTAAAAATGGCATTGCCAAATCGACTTTGATAAATATTTTGATGGGATATCTTAGTCCAAAAAGTGGCAGTTGCAAGGTTTTAGACAAAAGTAGCGACGCACTTGATAATAGCACAAAACAAAAAGTCGCCCTGCTTTTTGAAGGATTTTTGACATACGAATATCTAAGCATTTTGGAGTTTGAGAGATTTTTAAGTGCATTTTATCCAAAATGGGACAGCCAAATTTATAACTCTTTAATAAAAATTTTAAAACTTAATAAAAACCAAAAACTATCTTCTATGTCGCTTGGACAACGCTCACAAGTGGTTTTGGCTTCGCTTTTTGCACAAAATGCAGAATTTTGATACTTGATGACTATTCGATGGGGCTTGATGCTGTATACAGAAGGCTTTTTGGCGATTTTTTTTAAAGATTATTTAGATGGCAAAGAAAAAAACCGTCATCATCACAAGCTATGTGATGAGCGATTTAGAGAGATTGATTGATAATTTTATTATTATTAAACGCGGTGGCAAGGTGTTTCAAAGCGATATCAAAACATTTATGAATGAGTATAAAATTTATCAAATCCCTAAAAATTTAGAGTTTGATAAAGACGAATTTACAAACATTGATGAGTATAAAAACTACTTTTTGGGTGGGTCTTTTTCGCAAAAAAGCGAGTTTAAACTCCTTGAAAATGCCACTTTTGAAGATAAATTTTTAAATTTCACAGGACGCTATGAATGAAAGCTATTTTTTTAAAAGAATTTCGTAGGTTTGGGCTATTTTTTATATTTGCTTTTGTGGCTTTTTGGGCTGTATTTTGCGTGGTTTTATTTGGAAAATTCGCACTCTTTAAACCCACTTCATCCGCAAAGCGTGATTTGGTATGAGTATCTATTTTTTGAAAATAAAATCCAAAATTCGTTTTTATTTGCTTTGATTTTTTGTGCACTCTTAAGTGCGATTTTTCAGTTTTTATCAAGGCGGACGCATATTAAAATTTTGCTTCATTTGCCGGTTTCAAATCTTAAAATTCTACTTTGGCATATAAGTTTTTCGGTTGGAATCTTTATCGTTATATCGATATTTTTCGCGGTGATTTTTTGCATTTTTGCAAATAAATTTTATCCAGATATATTATTAAAGATATGATTTTTGATTGGCTAAATTTTACATTATATAGCGTAGCGATATATTTATTTAGAACTAGCATTGTGCTTCACAAAAATTTAACCAAAAGTGGAATTTTAGGAATATTTTTATTCGTTGCTATTTTTGGAGAAATTTTTTATATCAAAAATATTTTTGTGTTTATTTTGCTAATATTATTGGGTTTTATTTTGTGCTATAACTCTTTCATCTCACACAAAAATAGTCATAAATTTGCCTTTTAAATATAGCGATGAATTGTATTTTTGGTGTTTGTATTTTTGCTGGGTATAAATTTTATTTAGATAAAATCTTTTAATAACAAAGAAAAATACTATATTTTCTATTCACCGATTTTAAATGAGTTTGTTTATCAGCAAAATTTAGGAGGACACCACTTTTCATACGTTAGTCAAAGTGGCAAAAAATTTGAAAACGAAAAGGCCTATAAAGACACTTTACCGTTTAATTATTATGGTGATTTAAATCAACAAGGATAATTACCAATTAAAATTGCGGATAAAATTTGTGATTTAGAGACGATAAAAAACTCTAGAGTTTCATTTACTTTTAATAGCGATGACACAAAAAGACCAAGTATCGTGCTTTATCCTGTTTTTGATCCAAATCCAGAAATTTCAACTATTCCTTTTGGTGAAAATATGATTTTTATAGATAAAAATGGCTTAAAAATTTATCATCATCACAGCGAAATTAATGAAAATTTAACTCAAAAAGTCAATGAGATTTCACTAAATTTGGCTCTAAAATTTCCTATAAAAAATGTTTTGGGCGGTTTAATAATCTCAAATCTTACGACACGGGGCTATTTTTTAAAGATAGCGATGGCGAGATTTTTAATCTTGCGATGTATGATAATAAGTTAAGATTTATCAAAGCTAAGAATTTGAAAAATTTTGATTACATCCATATTAATGAGAGCAAAAATAGCGAATTAATCGACATCGGCTTTAGAGGTGAGAATTTTTATCTCATAGATAAAAATTTGCAAACTAAAATTTTGAATTTTAAAATTAAAAATATCGATTTGAAAAATTTGTGCCTTCTATTATCGCTTGATCCAAAAAATTTGCAAGTAAGATATGATGATGACAAGGTTTATAGGGCTTGGGCTTTTGATGGATTTAGTTTTGAAAAATTAGGAGAATTTGAGATATAATAATCTCAAATTCTATTTAATTACGACGCTTTTTGTTCTTTTTCGTCAATATCATTGCCGATTTGTTCGTAAAGTGCGTAGTAGTATTTTACAAACTCGTATGATTTTTCATCCACAGGCATATAAACGCCATTTTCTAGTTTTGCAAAACGCCTTAAAAACTCGCCAGCTTCGGCCTTTTGCGAGTATGTTTTGATTAAAATTCCGTAGTTTTTAAGCACCTCATCTTTGAGATTATCATATTTTTTACTGCTTAAATACACTAAAATTTTCTTACCATCAAATCTCACCACCCCGCTTTTAAATAGTGCGTCAAGGTGGATTAGCCCTTCACAATAATACGCCTTCACTTCATCAACTCTTTGCCACGCTATAAGCCCAACGCTTCTTTTGATAAGTTCGCTAATTACGGGCTTTTTCATATTTTCGCTCTCGTTCAAAAAGAAGCTCACAAGCCCAGAAGTGGTCGCCTTATACTCTTCTATGTATTTAAAAACGCCATTTTTATTCATCAAAACTTCGCTATCTTCATCTATAAAATACATATGGCCAAACTCGTGCCCGATAGTGCTAATCTCATAGACTTTTTTCCAAATTTTCTCTTTTTTGAAAAGAATCTCACGCGTATAATCCAAAAATTCTCTCTCAAAAATCTCACTACTTATCTTCATAAACGGCTTAGCTTTGGCACTTTCGTAGACAAAATCTATAAAAGCAAAGATTTTCTTGCCACAATTTGCACTCACAAACTCATCATTTGGCACAACTTGCGCACTAAATAGCCCATTTAGCTCAGCCCCATAATAAATCATCGGCGTTGAGATATAAAGCTGGGTTTTATCGATATTTGATAGCACCAGCGAACGCATTATCTCATTGTCACTGCCATCCCATTTGTAGGCTTTTTTGAAGGTTTTTTTCATCTGTTTTTTGAACTTTTCTTCATCAAAATCGCTATTTTGAGCTAGACGAATATCCCATTCTAAGGCAACTGCGTGAGTGTAGATATCTTCGTAGTATTCAAGTGGATGACCGACTTGAAGTGGGCTTTTGATATCCATCCACGCCATTTCGGCATTTCGCCACGTCTCTATCACCTTATCGTTATTTTTCTCACAAAATGCGGTTTTAAGCCTTTTAAAATATCTCACATAATCTTTTTGCTCTCTTGTGTTGGTAAATTTAAGTAAATTTTTAATAACTTTTTCAAATTCATTTTCCAGATCAAACTCTTCAAAAAACTCACCATAAGGGATAAATTTCACACTTTTTTCATCTTTAAATTCACCATCAAAATTTGGGTCAAACTCACAAACCCCATAGCTTCTTTCGCAAATATTTGAGTTTGGGGTTAATTGATAAAGTTTGTGTTTTTGTATAAACTCATAAGGTTTGTCGATTTTAGAAAAGTGGATAAAATTCTCATCAATCACTTTGCGTTGCCACTTTATTTGCATTTTATTAAAAACATTGCCAAGCGTGTGCACACCTTCAATTAGTGCCAAATAAAACTCATCTAAAATCTGCTCATCTTTGGCTTTTTGGATAAGTTTTTCGTGCAAATTTGTGTGAATGCTAGCCGTGTAATCATACATTTTTTCGTTAAATTTAATAATAGACTTTTCATCAAGCCCCTTTTTTCTGAACTCACTTTGTAAATTTTCAGGCTTTAAATCGACAATCCGTCTAAGAATAGCGATCTTTTGAGCACTAGTGCCCTCAAATTCGCAAATTTCAAGCCCTTTTTTAACTAAATCACTGTCTGGGTTTTTATACAAATCATTTAGAGATTTTTTGTTTTCTTCACTAATTTTTAGCAATCTATTAAAATCATTCATAATCTTTCCTTGATTAAATTTAGTGCAATTTTATCAGCAAATTTCAAATATATTTTAAAAAATGTAATTATAATTACATTTTATTTGCCATACCTATCTATCCCTCATATATCAATTTTATTTGCAATAAATAGTAATTTTTAGCCCGAGGTGGATAAATTTCAGTAAAAATTTATCTAAATTTATTATAATTATACAAATAATAATTTTTATTATTTGATATATTTTAAAAGGACAAAAATGAAACAACTAACAACCGACTTTGGCAATCCGATTGCTTCAAATCAAAACTCAATGACCGCTGGCGATATGGGCCCAGTTTTACTTCAAGACTATCAGTTACTAGAAAAACTCGCTCACCAAAACAGAGAGAGAATCCCTGAGAGAACAGTTCACGCAAAAGGAAGTGGTGCATATGGTGTGATGACAATCACTGAGGATATCTCAAAATACACAAAAGCTTCACTTTTCCAAAAAGGCGAAAAAACAAAAATGCTTGTGAGATTTTCAACCGTTGCTGGTGAAAGAGGTGCAGCTGACGCAGAAAGAGATGTGCGTGGCTTTGCGATGAAATTTTATACCAAAGAGGGCAACTGGGATCTAGTTGGCAACAACACTCCTACATTTTTTATCCGCGATGGATATAAATTCCCTGATTTTATTCACACTCAAAAAAGAGATCCACACTCAAATCTTAGATCAAACAACGCTATGTGGGACTTTTGGACGCTCTGTCCTGAGAGTTTGCACCAAGTTACTATCCTAATGAGTGATCGTGGAATTCCTGCAAGCTACCGCAATATGCACGGATTTGGAAGTCATACCTACTCATTTATTAACGATAAAAATGAGAGATTTTGGGTAAAATTTCACTTCAAAACCAAACAAGGTATCAAAAATTTAACCAATGAAGAAGCCGCTAAAATCATCGCAAACGATAGAGAGAGCAATCAAAGAGACCTTTTTGAAGCGATTGAGAGAGGTGAGTATCCAAAATGGAGCGTTTGCGTGCAAATTTTAACCGATGAAGAAGCAATGAATCTAGGCTTTAATCCATTTGACCTTACAAAAGTTTGGCCTCACGCTAAAGCCCCACTTATGGAAATCGGTGAGTTTGAACTCAATGAAAACCCAAACAGCTATTTTAATGAAATCGAACAAGCCGCATTTTCACCAAGCAATATCGTCCCTGGCATTAGCTTTAGCCCAGATAAAATGCTTCAAGCAAGGATTTTTAGCTACCCAGACGCTCAAAGATACCGCTTAGGTGCAAACTACCATCTGCTTCCAGCAAATGCACCAATCGCCCCAAGTGCGACATACAATCTTGATGGTGCGATGAACTCTGCAAGATACGAAAACAAAGCATATTATGAACCAAATAGCTACGACGCACCAAAAGAGGATCCTAAATACCTTGAGCCAGCCCTAAAAGACTACGGTGCAGGCGATAGATACGCCTCACTTGATGAGGATTACTATACTCAGCCAAGAGCACTTTATAAAATTTTGCCTGAAGATGAAAAACAAAGGCTCTATAACAATATCGCTACTTCAATGGATGGCGTAGAGAGATTTATCATCGATAGAGCTCTAGGACATTTTGAAAAAATCGATCCAAATTACGCAGCTGGCGTTAAAAAAGCTTTAGGACTATAAAATGATAAGTCAAAGCGAGCAAAAAAGGTATGATGAACTTTGCGTGATGGCACTTGATTTTGCTAGAAAAAATGAGTGGCAAACTCTGCAAAAGATGATAGAACACGGCTTTAATCCAAACTTTAAAGACCACAAAGGCAATACCTTGCTTATGCTTGCTAGCTACAATGGTGCTTATGAGTGTGCGAAAATGCTACTTGATAAAGGTGCTAAGGTAGATGAGAAAAATGCTCACGGACAGACCCCGCTAGCTGGGGTCTGCTTTAAGGGGTATTTTGAAATTGCAAAACTGCTCGTGCAGCGTGGCGCAAATATCGATGAAAACAACGGCCTTGGTGCTACGCCATACACCTTTGCTGTGATGTTTGGCAATAGAGCAATAGCTGAGTTTTTGCTAGAAAACTCACGCAAAAAATCCCTGCTTAAAAGGGCTTCGCTGAAGTTTCTTAGTATTTTTAAAAAAGATAAGCTCACTCAAATTTAGCCTTTATCTTAAAAACAGCGAATTTCTACGAGCTGTTTTTTTGCAAAGAATAAAAGGCTCAAAAACATCACAATTGCATATAAAAAGCTAACACTTACAACTAGAGATTTTGTAGATTTCATCTTAAATTTCTCACAACTTATAAAATAATATAATTTATTAAATTCACATTATCTTAAGCAAATTCATAACTTTATACATTAATTTTATGTTTTGAATAAGGAAAATTTCAGTTTTTAAGTGATATAATAATCATTATCAAGATAAAAAGGATTACAAAATGTCAGTGTTGGTTGTCGGGGCTGATGAAATCACCCCTATTAAAGCAGTTTTAAAAGATTTAGGTGCGAGCAAAATAGAGCATTGGGACGCGAGAAATGAAAACAGAGTAAATCGCAAGAGTATCCCGCTAGATACGCAGTGTGTGGTAATGCTAACTTCATTTCTCAATCACAATACTATGAAAAAAATCAAAAGTGAGACCAAAAAGAGAAATATCCCACTAGTGTGTGCAAAAAGAAGCGTAAGTTGCGTGTTTTGCGAGTATTGCAAAGTTTTTGGATTAGAAAAAGAGTTCTCTTGTGAAAAGAATAGATAATCTTTTTGGTTTTAGTTTGGAGCGAGATTTTATACCAAAAGTGTATGAAAACTTGCCACGACAAGATATATTTAGGATTTTTTTGCTTCAATACAACGCTAGTGTAGATGAAAGCTTAAAAATCCCTTTAATATATGCCAAAAAAGCACTCAGATTAAAAGATATATTTGATAACTATATTAATAATCTGCTTTATATCTCACCACTAAACCCCAAAAAAGTTTGCAGATTTTCTATAGCGTCAAATTTAGCTATTAATAGTTTTAAAACTGGTAAATTTAGCAAATTTCCGCTTTCAAATTTAAGTATGAAAGCAGCAAGATTTATAAATTTAATCTACAATAAAGAGTTTCAAGGGCTAGCGTTTGAAGCAGATATATTATTTTTTGAGTATGTTTTTGATAAGGTTACTAAAAGAAACAAAAATCTCAAAATTAAGATAAAAGACGGCACTATTTTTATCCAAAAAAATGGTAAAAATTTAGCACTTTTAACCTATGCTAAAAGCTTTATCAATTGCCCTAAATTTCACCAAAATGAGATAGAAAAGGCTTTTGAAATTTGCGATGAAAATACGGCTGTGTATATACTTTTTCCTAGACAAAATAGTCTAAAAAGGCATATTTGTGTGCAAAATGAAGAGACAAAAGTAATCAAAATCGTGCCATATTCAATAAATAATATCTTAAAAAAGGACAAAAATGAAAATAGCAATAATTTACGGAAGTTCAATGGGTAACACCGAAAGTGCAGCCCAAACTATCCAAGAAAACTTAGGCCTACAAAGCGATCTATTAAATGTCGCAGACACCCCTGTAAGTGAGCTAAATGGCTATGACGCACTGATTTGTGGAACTTCAACTTGGGGAAGTGGTGATATGCAAGATGATTGGGAGGCGTTTGATTTTGCGGGGCTTGATATAGCTGGCAAAACTGTAGCACTATTTGGCGTGGGAGATAGTGAAAGCTATAGTGATGAGTTTTGCAACGGCTTAAATGTGCTTTATAACCACTTCAAAGACGCGGGAGCTAAAATAGTCGGCGAAACTAGCACGGATGGATATACATTTGATAGTAGCGAAGCTGTCAATAAAGATGGCAATTTTGTGGGGCTCGTGCTTGATTATGACAATGAAGATGAGCTTAGTGAAAGCAGAATAAATGCATGGGTAGAAAAAATCAAGCCAAATTTTGCTTGAGTTTATAATTAAAGTTAAAATTTTTAGTCTTACAAATTTTGATTAATTTATAAGCCTTAAATTTTTGAGTGCTAATATTTAAAATAGCAATATTAAGATATTGGCTCTTAATCATTAAACACAACTTACACATAGCAATTTAAATATTTGCATAGACTTAACATTGCAATAAATTTACCTAAGTTGCACGCTTAAAAATAAAACAAAAGTAAGCAATAAATTATCAAATTTAGTAAAATTTGATAATTTATTAGACTATCTATGCATATAAAATTTATGCAAAAATTAAAACTCAAACTTACCTAAAAAACAAAATTGGTGTTTTGACTTTTTTGAGCATTTTGGTTGTAAAACTACCAAATATCGCAGTTCTTAGGCGGTTTTTGCCAAAAGCACCCATTGCGATGATATCAGCTTTTATCTCATTTTGATATTTTAAAATCTCATCTACTGGCTCGCCATCATTTATGCTTTTAGTCTCAACTTCATAGTCTGAATTATCAAAAAACGCCTTAGCTTCATCAAGCAGTTTTTTGGAATTTAGTGCGTCTTTACTGACATTTGCGATATATCTTTTAGTGCGTGGAAGCACTGGATTTTGAATAGCGACCTTAATAGACTTTCTAGCAAATTCGCTACCATCATAAGCCATCAAAACTGATTTTATAGGTCTAAACTCACCATTTACCATCAAAATCGGTATGTTTAGCGACCTAACCACATCCTCAATATACGCACAAGACCCTCTATCTTCAGGCGTCCTTAGCCCAATAACCGCAGCGTGCGTTTGGTTAGCCAAACCATCCAAAACCTCTTCTAAATTTCCATCTTTTTGTACGATAAAAACTTCGCTAGCCCCAGCTTTTATAGCGTGATTTTTAAACTTTTCAAGTATATTTGAGCTATTTTTGACTCTTTTGTCTTTGTCATCAATTTCACTATAAATTTCATCCCAAACACCATATCCAATGCTGCCTGAAATCATTATCTGTCTTGATAAATTTGATGGCTCTATCACATTTAAAAGCCCAAGTGACAAATCTAAAAGACGCGACAAAAATATGCCATACTCTACAACTGAATTTGATAAATCCGACCCATCTATACAAGCTAAAATTTGCTTCATAACAACTCCTTTTGATTATTTTAGCACTATTTTGGTTGTCTATCTGGCAAATTTGCCTCCCAAATGATTTTTTTGCCAAAAAACGCTTTATTATCTGTCATTTTTATCCATTTGAGTCTGATTTGCCAAATTTGTGGCTTTAGAACTTTAGCAAATGGATACGCCCCAAAATAGACATCTTCGCCACATTTATCGGCTCTACTTATCTCGCCAAAAAACTGCACGCCCTTTATTAATGAGACGATTTTGGTATCAAAATAAATCGCCCCACTTATATTTGGATTTAGTTTCAGAGACTTCATATGTGTAGTTTTTTCATCACTTGCTATAAAAATACATTCATCTTTGTAGGCATAAAATGCACTAAATGAGTATGGCAATTCATCTTTTAACACGCTAAATGCACCCAAATGTCGTGATTTTAAGAACTCTTCTATCTGTGTTTGCATAAAATCCCCTATTTTTAATGCGATTATATCCAAAATGTAATCAATTTTTGTTATAATTAACCAAAAATGAAAGGTAAAAATGGAACAATTTGATATCATTAAACAGATGCTTTTACTTCAAAAACGCCTAAATGATGAGACTAATGGCAAGGGGTGGGAAGATGGCTACACCTCATTTGGTAAATTAATAAATTGGAAAAGATGTGTATATATGGAGTGTGCTGAGCTGATTGATAGCTTTGCGTGGAAGCACTGGAAAGATGTAGATAAAGCACCAAATTTAGAAAATATCAAGATGGAAGTTGTGGATATTTGGCACTTTATCCTTAGTATGATTTTAGAAGATGGCTATGCTAAAAAAACCAGCATTGATGAGATGGCAAAATCAGTGCTTAGCACAGCCGGATTTAGTAGCTTTTGCCTTGAGCCTTACAGCATAAAAGAGTATTCTATCTATGATATCATAAATGATACAGAACATATCATTCACAAATGTAGCTCGCCGATGGTTGAGATTCACGATTTGCTAACGAGCTTTTTTAGACTTGCACTAAAATGTGAGGTAAATTTAATAGTGCTTTTTGAGCTCTATATCGCCAAAAATATACTGAATAAATTTCGTCAAGACAACGGCTACAAAGATGGCAAATATATTAAAATTTGGAACGGCTTGGAAGACAATGAAATTTTATCCCAAATCATTGCTAATGGCGTGATAAAACCAGATGAAATTTACTCTAAACTTGATGAAATTTATAGGAATTTGCTCTAATTTAATGGTAGAGATTTTTAACCTTTCTATAAAAGATTTTCTTACCAAAAAATTCATCACTCTTTCATTTTTGCCACTGATTTTAAGCCTAATACTTCTTGGCTGGGCGGCAATGTATTTTGGAAATGAGTTTTATGAGAGCTTAGAGCTTAGCCTAAGTAGTGGCGAGCTTTTAAACAAAGACGAACACCCATTCATCGCGTGGCTACTTGCATTTAGCTTAACAAAATGGCTAATTGGGGTTTTATTTTACACGCTTGGGGCGTTTTTTGTCATCATACTATCTTTGGGAATCGCTTTGGTTGTAGTTGGGTTTTTAACCCCTATCGCCACCAAAGAAGTTGCAAATCACTATCAAATTAATACTTCAAATTTGCCAAGTTTTGGGCGAGTGATGGCTTTGATGACAAAAGAGTTTTTGATATTTTTACTAATATTTGTGATTTCGTTACTTTTTTTATTGCTTCCTGTGATAAATATCTTTGTGTTAAATGTCCCTCTTTTTTATCTTTACTATAAATTTATGCTAATTGATGTAGCTTCAAACACACTAAATAGGGATGAATTTAAGAAATTTTACAAAAAAGGTGGCGGGTACAAATTTACCTTTACTTGCTTTGTATTTTATCTAATCTCACTCATTCCACTAGCTGGACTGTTTTTGCAACTATTTTTTGTAATATTTTTATCACACATTGTCTATAGAAATCAGCTTGAAATTTACAGATAGCCCTACCAAATTCCAAGGTGAGTTAGCAAAATTCTAACCCCCAAAAATATCAGTATAATTCCACCTAAAAGAAGGGCTTTTTGCCCAAAAAGTCGCCAAGTCCAATGCCAATTTTTAGAGCTAGCATACAGCACACAAAACACACAAGCGCAATAAAAAGTGAGCTTTTTATGGTATCTACACCCTCAAATGCAAATGTTACGCCAACTGCCATCGCGTCTATACTTGTCGCAAACGCCCCAAATATCAAACCTTTTAGCCCAAGCTACTCTCATCAGAACCATCAAAGCTCTCTTTTATCATATTTATTCCAATTAACCCAAGTATGATAAATGCGATATAGTGGTCTATCTGCTCTATAAAACTCACAAAAACTTTGCCAACAAAATAGCCCAAAAATGGCATAACTCCTTAAAAAAATCCAAAAACACACTAACTTTTATGGCGTTTTTAAAACTCACCTTTTTTGTGGCTGTAGCTAATGCCATACAAAGACTAACACTTATCCATCGATAGAGCAAATGCAAGTAAAAAAGCTTCACCCTACCCTCTTTTAAAAACCGCTCTAAAAGCGATAACGCCAAAAAATGTAATCGAAGCTACCATAATTATGCAAGCCCCGCTCGTTAGATTAAAATAATAGCTAATAATCAAGCCCAAAAAGCAAAATAAAACCGATAAAATAGTCGAAAGCACCATCATTGAAGCCACGGATTTGCAAAACTTTTCAGCGATAAATGGCGGTATCGTAAGCAGTGCTATTACTAGCAAAAGCCCTACTATTTGGATAGTTCCAACTACGCAAAGTCCAGTTAAAACTATCAGTGCGTAGTAAATCAGAGTTGTTTTGACCCCTCTAAGCCTTGCAAACTCAGAATCAAAACTACTCGCACAAATTTGAGCATAAAAAAAAGAAGCAAAAACAATAAAAACCGCGTCAAGCAAAGCGATAAACTTTAAAAGCTCACCATTTATCATCAAAATTGATCCAAATAAATAGCCCATCAAATCGCCATTATAGCCAGGACTTAAATCGATTAGCACTATACCAACCGCCATTCCAAAGGCCCAAATTGCCCCAATTACAGAGTCAAATCTTACTTTATCTTTTAGCGTAATATATGCAACCAAAAGCGATAAAAACACAGAAAACACACTTACCCCAAAAAGTACAGGAATTCCACAATATATCGCTATTCCTATGCCGCCATACGCCCCATGCGCTATTCCACCAGCGATAAAACTCATCTTGTTTATCACCACCAAAGTCCCTATCACACCACACGCAATACTAACCAAAAATCCGCCCAAAAAGGCATTTTGCATAAAAGATAATGAGATTAATTCTTGCACGAACACTCCCCTAATATGAGCTCAACATCACAAAAATGATCCTTGTGCGAGCTAAGATGAGTTAAAAAATCATCTTTGAAATTTACATCGTGCATTGTTAGGATTTTATTGACATGAGCAACTTTTGTAGCGTAATTGATCGCTACATTGATATCGTGACTTATCATTATAACGCCTATTCCTGTTTGATTGAGTTCTTTCAACAAAGAGTAAATCTCAGTCTGTCCTTTGATATCTATGCTAGCAGTTGGCTCATCAAGGATGATGATTTTAGCATTTGCACAAAGTGCTCTAGCGATATAAACCCTCTGTCTTTGTCCGCCACTTAGGTCATTTATTCGCCTTTTTGCAAACTCACTCACTCCGACTTTTTTAAGAGCCTCTAGGGCTTTTAACTTGTCATCTTTGTTATAAAATCCAAGTGTTTTTTTGCTTAGTCTCCCCATAAGTGCGACATCTAACACACTCATAGGAAATGAGTAATTAAGTGGAATTTGTTGTGGAACATAGCTTAGAAAATACTGCTCTTTAGATGGATCTTTGCCAAAAACTCTAACCTCGCCACAAGCCGGCTTTAAAAGTCCAAGTATTAGCCTAATTAGAGTGCTTTTGCCACCGCCATTTGGCCCTATGATAGTAAGAAAATCCTTGCTATCATATTTTAAGTTAATATCTTTTAGTGCAAGTGTATTAGCGTAATAAAAACTCACATTTTCTAACTCAATCACATCATTCCTATCTCATTTGATATCAAAAACATCCCCACACCAAGTGTTAGCATAAGAATAATGCCCGCAAACTCAACATATACTCTCACGCTTTGTAGTGGCTTAAAAACCCTAATCGCACTACCAAAAACAGCACTTATAAATATCACCACACTCATTCCAAGCGTCATAAACACCGCACTCATTACCGCAACAGCGTAACTTCCAAGGTTAAAAGCTAGCACAAAAACTATAATCGTCCCCGGGCACGGAATTAGGCTTGAGGCTAAAACTATAAACCACTCGCTTTTATTTGCAAAAAAGCTAGGTCTTTGAGTGCTTTGGCACGACGCACAGCTACAGCTGTGATGGTGATGGTTATGCTTTAGTGAATGAATTTTATCAATAAAAACAAAAATTGCGATTAAAATTATACTAATTGCTGAAATTTTAGTCGTTAAAGCAGCTACATTTTGACTAAGGGCGTTTGCAATAAGTCCTGTGGCAAACATACTAATCACCACAAGCAAAAACGCAGCAAATATATGAAAAAAGCCGATTTTTAGGCAAAAAAATAGCCCTTTGATATAGTTAAACTTATTACTCATAAAATACCCTGCAGTCAAAATCTTAGCGTGCCCAGGTCCAGCAGCGTGAAAAAATCCATATATAAAAGAAAAAATCGCTATTAAGGCTAAATTTTTGGGTTCAAAACTCTCGCTATTTTGCTTAATAAACATTTTAAGCTTTTGAATGTAGCTCTGCTCGTCTTTAGCGGAACTAAGGATTTCATCCAAACTTTGCTTTTTGATAGGGGCTACAAATTTATCACTAAAACTTATAAAACTTGCATTGAGATTTGAGTTTGGCACTGCGTAAAGTTCGCTATTTTCGTCCTTAAAAAGCCTATATGCCCCATCGTCTAAAAATGTAAAATTAAAAAATCCTTCATCATCATTTGCTACAACTTTGATAACGCTTTTGGTATTTACGGCGTGATTAATCTCTTTTTCAAATGAAAAGACCAGGCGATCACTTATATATTCCGCCTTGAAATTTTTGAACTCGCCAACCAAAGCTTCACTCTCGCCTTCGCCCTCATAATACTCAAAACTCATTAGCATATCTTTTGGTAACGCATAGTCCAAAAACGCCTTTGATATCTCATCGAGTTCGTTTTTATCAAGCTTTAGATTTAAATTCTCATCATAAGTTCCTAGCATAATATTTGTGAAATTTGATGAGAAATACCACTTGATCTCAAAGCTTTTGATCTCATCAAATTCGCTTTTTGGATAAATTTTGATATGTGCGGTTGGGGTTGAGAGATAGCACAGAGCACAGGGAAAAAGTGGCGTTATCACTAACGCCAACAATAAAATCACAACTCTCATTGATTTGAAAGTATATCAGCCATTTTTCTCATCTCTTTATCCCAATCTAGTGGAAGTTGATCGATTTCTACAACTTTTGCTCCAGTTTCTTTGGCAATTTGATTAGCTGATTTTTTAGAAAATTGTGGTGCAACAAAGACTACCTTGATATCTTCTTCTTTTACCTCATCTATGAGTTTTGCAAGCTCTTTTGGTTTTGGCTCTTTGCCATCGATTTCAACTGAAAGTTGCTCTAGGCCGTATCTTTTGGCAAAATAGCCCCAAGATGGATGATAGACTAGAAATTTTTTGCTTTTTAAATTTGCAAGTTTTGAGTTTATATACTTATCAAGCTCATCAAGGCTTGAGATAAACTTCTCATAATTTGCCTCATACAAAGCCTTGTTTTGGGGGTATTTGCTAACTAAAGCGTCCCTGATAGTTTGAGCCTGAGTTTTAACTAGTATTGGATCGGTCCAAATGTGTGGATCACTTGAGCCGTGATGATGTTCATGTTCACCGTGATGATCGCCATCATGGTCATGGTCTGCGTCGTGATGGTGGTCATGATCTGCATGCTCTTCACCGTGTTCATGGTCACCGTGGTGGTGATGTTCGCTATAAGAGAGTTTTTCTATGCCATCATCTGTTTTGATAATCTTTAGATTTGGATACTGCTTTTGGATTTTCTCTAGCCAAATTTGGTCAAACTCAATCCCAACGCTAAAATACAAATCGCTCTTTTCAAGCTCTTTAACTTGGGCTGGTTTTGGCTCATAAGTATGCGGGTCAGCCCCAACTCCTACCATTGTGTTGATATCTACACTATCTCCTGCAATTTGCTTGACAAAATACTGAGTTGGAAGTATGGTTGTGCTCACAGTTGGCTTTGCAAACAGTGCAGTTAATGCGACTAAAGAGAAAAAAACTATTTTTTTCATTTATGCTCCTTGATAATAAATGTCGAAATTATAACGCCAAATTTCTTATATGCAACTTAGTTGCACACAAATTTATCCACAAATTACTAAAATTTTGATATCATTACGCAAGGAAAACGAGATGAAAACAGATGAAATTTTAACCAAATACGCCATAGCCATTACCCCACTAAGAGAGCAAATTTTGCAAATTTTGCTTGACACAAAAACCCCGATTGACTGCGAAACTCTCATCAAACAAACAGGGGCTAACAAAACCACAATCTATAGAAATTTAGCTCTTTTTGAAGAAAAAGGCTTGCTTACTCATACTCAAAACGCTAGGAAGGCGTTTTATGAGTTAAATGACGCTTCAAAAGCGTATTTTATCTGTGATATCTGTCACAAAATGGAGCAAATCGATATGCCAAAAATCTCTCACAAACATATAAAAACTATAACTGTTCAAGGAATTTGCGATGAATGCAGCGAATGAAATTTGGAATGAAAAATCAAAAACTTATGCTAGTTTTGATGGAAATTTGAGTATTTTCCAAAAGGAATTTTTTAAAATTTTAGATGAGTTTGGCGTAGAGTTTAATGACAAAACTTTGGTTGATATTGGGTGTGGAAGTGGAGTTTATACGCTTTATTTAGCTAGATTTTGCAAAAATATCCTAGCCATTGATGTCTCAGATAAAATGCTTGAAAAGCTTAACTCATCGGCCTTAGAGTTTAATATCAAAAATATCCAAACCTTGCATTTGGGCTTTGATGATTTTAAATCAAAAAGCAAATTTGACATAGCATTTCTTACAATGAGCCCATCTCTAAAAACCAAAAACGACTTTGAGAGATTTTTAAGACTTGGTGATTTGAGAATTTATATGAACTGGAAAGCCAAAAGAGAGTCATCCCTGCTAAAGGATTTTCTAAGCTCAAGCACACTAAAGCTCACGGTTAATGAACTAGAAAACTACTTAAAAGCTAACTCAATTCCTTATAAATCTCACAATTTTAGCGAAGATAGAGTGGTGCAAAGAAGCGTTGAAAACGCAGTGCAAAATATACTTTGGCACGCTAAAATCAACGATATAAACTTAAATGAAAATACCATCCTAACTAAACTTAAAGAGCTCTGTCCTGACGAGATTATCAAAGATAGATTGCAAACTCAGATGAGACTACTAGTTTTTTAGATTGCTAATATTTTTAGCCATCATCATTATCTCATCAATTCCTAAAAATCTTGCATTAAAATCATAGCTCACATTAAAAGCTCTTGCGTGAAGTGGCATTTTAGCTTGATGAATATACCCATAAAGGTGAATCGAATTGTAATAATAGCCATCCCATTCAAAAATTGGATAGTGAAAAAGCACGAATTTATGCTTTTTGTATTTAAGAGTTTTGTATTCGCAAATAGTTTCAAAACAGCAAGAGAGTTTGAGATTTAGTAGATTTTTATCGTGATTACCTAAAATTATATGGTGTTTGCCGTTTAGTTTTTTTAATATTTTAGCCGTTTTTTCAATGTTTTTGTGAAGTGAAAAATCGCCTAAATCATAGATATCATCACTAGGATTAATTGTGGAATTCTAAAGCTTAGTTAAATATCTATCCATTTCATCTACGCTTGTAAAATCCCTATATTTTGGACAATGCTTCATAATCGCTTCGTGGCTAAAATGCAAATCACTAATAAAATATATCGCCACTACTGCTCCTTAAATTTACCCAAATCCCACTCAATTGGCTCTACGCCATTAGCTTTTAGATACTTATTGCACCTACTAAAATGTCTGCACCCAAAAAATCCCCCACGAGCTAGTGGGCTTGGGTGCGGTGCAGTTAGTATAAGATGGCGAGTGCTGTCTATAAGGCTAACTTTTGATTTGGCAAAATTGCCCCAAAGCATAAAGACCAAATTTTGCCTTTTCTGGCTTAAATTTGCTATCACTGCGTCGCTAAATCTCTGCCACCCAAAGCCACTATGAGAGTTTGGACGCCCTGCACTTACGCTAAGAGTTGAATTAAGAAGCAATACCCCTTGCATAGCCCACGGGCTCAAATCGCCGTGATTTGGCTCATCTATACCCAAATCATCCTTGATCTCTTTGTAGATATTTTTAAGACTTGGTGGGATTTTCACCCCTTTTGGGACTGCAAAACTTAGCCCCATCGCCTGCCCTGGTCCGTGATATGGATCTTGACCCAAAATAACAACCTTAACTTTGTCAAATGGCGTAAGGTTAAAGGCGTTAAAAAGCAAAGAATTTCTAGGATATACTACGCCACTTTTAAGGGCGGTAACTAAATTTGCTCTAATATCTTTAAAATAGGGATTTAAAAACTCATCTTTTAACTCTATTTTCCAACTCTCTTCGATTTTGACATTTTCTAAACTCATAAATTTCCCCCAAAATAAATGTAAATTATACCACAATTAATTTTGTAAATTTATATAAAATTTATCTTAAATTTTTAGCATTAAAAGGTAAAATTTATTTTATTTTTATATAACCTTAAAAATGTATAAATTCTACACAAATTAATCTTTTTGAATAAAAAATTCATCGATAAATTTGCTAAAAATCAAAATATTCTGTCATAATGAGAATAAATTAAAGAAAGGATAAGTTATGAACGAAGATATCATACAAAAATCTCTAAATTTAGCAAACTCTTTGCAAGAGAGCATAGAAGCTCATATGACTGCGAGCGAAAAAAGTTTTCATCAAAAAATGCAAAAACTTTTGCAAAACCCTGAAAGTAAAGTTATGTTAATCTCTTTGCTTGACCAAAGTTTTAGAAGTAGCAATAAGGCTAAAAACTTTGAACTTATAGAGCACACTTTGGGAATTTATGGCGTGGCGGATTTTTTTACTCCGTATGAGAAATTTTTGCTATTTTGTTTTTTAAATTTTGGCAAACTAGCCCCAAGTTTTAGCGTTCCATTTTTTGTCTCTCATATCAAAAAAGACACTGCTGCGATGGTTTTGGACGCGAATGAAGAGTTTTTAAAACCGCATATCAAACAGCGAAGCGAACAAAATATTACGCTAAATTTAAACTTCATCGGCGAAGAGGTTTTGGGTGCCAAAGAGGCTACCTACCGCATTCAAAAATACGAAGAGGCGATAAAATCTGACTTTATAACCTATATCTCTATCAAAATAACCACGATTTTTAGTCAGATAAGTGCTCTTGATTTTGAATACTCAAAATCTGAAATCGTAAAACGCCTAAAATCACTCTACACTCTAGCTAGAAGCGAAGAACAAAGGCAAGGAAAAAGAAAATTTATCAACCTCGATATGGAAGAGTATAAAGATCTTGAGCTTACTGTGGCAGCTTTTAAAGAAGCTATTGATGAATTTGGCGATTTGGAAGCTGGAATCGTGCTTCAAGCCTATATTCCAAACTCATTTTTGTATCTAAAAGAGCTTTTTGAGTTTTCCAAACAAAGAGTCAAAGATGGCAAAAAACCTATCAAAATTCGCTTTGTAAAAGGGGCGAATATGGAAGCTGAAGAGACCCTAGCTTCGCAAAAAGGCTGGGAACTTCCAACTTTTACAAGAAAAGTCGATACTGATTCAAATTATAATAAAATGCTTCACTTCATACTTGAAAATGACAACTATAAATTTATCAAAATCGGCATTGCAAGCCACAATATCTTTGAAATTGCCTATGCATACACCATCATCAAAGAAAAAGACGCGATAGATAGCTTTACCTTTGAAATGCTTGAGGGGATGAGTATGCAAGCAAGTTTTGAACTTAGCAAACTTCACCAACTCATCCTTTACGCTCCGGTGTGCGACGACGCACATTTTAACAATGCCATTGCCTATCTTGTTAGACGCCTTGATGAAAATACTGCACAAGATAACTTTATGAGACACTTTTTTGGGCTAAAGGTTGGGGACAAAAACTGGCAAAAACAAAAAGAGTTATTTTTAAGTGCTATCAAAAATATCGATAATATTGATAATACCCCACGCAAAACCCAAGATAGAAACGCCCCATCAAAAAAGTCAAATATCAAGCAAACTGGCGTATTTGTCAATGAGCCAGATACCGATTTTGTCCTTAAAACAAGTAGAAAGTGGGCTAATAAAATCAAGGATAAATTCACCACACTTCCTAAGCTTGAGATTTGGCCAAATGATGGAATTGTAACCACTGGGGGTGTAGAAATTTATGACAAAATAGAGCATAAAGCAATTGCTACTATCAATCAAGCTTCACCACAAGGCATAGATGACGCTTTGCAAATAGCTAAAAACTCATCTTATTCTAATAAAAGTTTTGATGAAATTCACACTATTTTAAATAAGGTTGCCTCTCTTTTTAGAGACAAAAGAGATGAACTCATCGGCACTGCCGCCCTTGAAGTTGGCAAAACATTTGCCGAGCTAGACGCTGAAGTTAGCGAAGCGATAGACTTTTTGGAATTTTATCCACACTCTCTTCAAACTCTCATCAAACAAAACCCACACAATAATTTTACCCCAAAAGGCATAGGCGTGGTAATTGCCCCATGGAATTTCCCTATTGGTATCCCAACAGGCACCATCGCAGCCCCATTAGCCGCAGGAAATAGAGTTATTTTTAAACCATCAAGCCTAAGTTCGCTAACTGGATATAAAATTTGTGAAATTTTTTGGGAAGCTGGAATTCCAAAAGACGCCCTAATTTATTTGCCATCTAAAGGAAGCGATATTAGCAAATATCTACTAATAAAAGATGAGATTAAATTTTGCATATTAACAGGTGGCGAAGAGACTGCGTATAAAATGCTTGAAGCAAATCCAAAGCTAATTTTGAGTGCTGAAACAGGTGGCAAAAATGCAACTATCGTAACCGCTCTAGCCGATAGAGACCAAGCGGTCAAAAATGTTGTGCATTCAGCATTTTCTAACTCAGGTCAAAAGTGCTCAGCTACTTCACTTCTAATCCTTGAAGATGAAGTTTATGATGATGAAAACTTTAAAAATACTCTAATTGACGCCACAAATTCACTAAATATCGGAAGTCCATTTGATTTCAAAAACAAAATCGCAGCGATGTGCGACAAACCTGATGATAAAATCACAAAAGCGATAAACGAACTAAAGCCTTACGAAGAGTGGGCGATAAAACCAGCCTACAAAGATGGCAACGAATACCTAATGAAACCATCCATCAAATACGGCACAAAAGTGGGCGATTTTACTCACAAAACTGAGCTTTTCGCACCGATTTTAACCGTGATGAGAGCTAGGGATTTAAAAGAGGCTGTTGATATCGCAAACCAAACAGGATACGGACTAACCGCAGGACTTGAGAGTTTGGATGAAAGAGAGTGGGAGTATTTTACTAGTCACATTGAAGCTGGAAATATCTACATAAACAAGCCTACAACTGGTGCGATTGTGCTAAGGCAGCCATTTGGCGGAATCAAAAAAAGTGCGATTGGCTTTGGTAGAAAGGTTGGAATTTACAACTATATTACGCAGTTTGTAGATATCTCACAAAATGAGTCTGAGACAAATTTAAAAGAGTGCGAGTTTGATTTTGATGGGCTAAATTTAAGTGGTGATTTGCTAAATAGCCTTAAGAGCATAGCCCAAAGCTATAAATATCACTACGATAGTGAATTTAGCCAAACCAAAGAGTATATCAAGGTTAGAGGCGAAGAAAATCTTTTTTCTTATACGCCTATTAAATCTATTGGCTTTAGGGTTAGTAAAAATGACGAAATATCAGATATCTTAGCGGTGATAATCGCCTCTAAAATTTGCAATGTTAAGCTAAGTATAAGCTACGAAGATGAAATTTTTGGGCTTGAAAATTTTGCGAAAAATTTAGGTGCTGTTTTAATAAAACAGTCAGACAAAGAATTCGCAAATAGCGTTGAGAATTTTGAGAGAATTCGCTATAGCGGTGAAAGTGATGAAATTTATAAATCAGCAGCCAAGCTAGCCAAAATCATCATCAGGCATAAACCGCTACTAAATGGCAGATTTGAGTTGCTTTATTATTTCAACGAAAAATCAGTGAGCGTTTCATATCACAGATATGGCAATCTTGGAAGACGTGCTCTTGGCTAACACTAAATTTAAGGAGAAAAACAATGGAAAATGTAACGCTTAACCTACCAATAACCATCACATTTGTGCTATATGCACTCGTTATGCTTGGCATAGGATTTTATTTTTATCGCCAAAATAACACCACCCACGACTACTTTTTGGGTAATCGCTCAATGGGAGCAGCAGTTTCAGCACTAAGTGCTGGAGCCTCTGATATGAGCGGATGGCTACTTATGGGGTTACCGGGGGCCCTTTATGTGAGTGGATTTATTGAGTCATACATTGCTATTGGCCTTACGATAGGGGCTACTCTAAACTGGGTATTTGTGGCAAAAAGGCTTAGAATTTACACAAGCGTGGTGAGTGATTCTATTACGATACCTGATTATTTTGAGAGTAGATTTAGCGATAACACTCACACGCTCAGGATTATGTGTGCGATTGTAATTTTGATATTTTTTACATTTTATATCTCAAGCGGATTAGTTGGTGGGGCTAAACTTTTTGAAGCGACTTTTGGGCTAAAATATAGCCACGCCCTAAGCATAGGCACCTTAATTATCGTCATCTACACATTTTTTGGCGGATACAAGGCGGTATGCTGGACTGATATGATCCAAGGGATTTTGATGATGGGGGCATTGGTAGTGGTTGCGATAACTATGCTAGTTCATCTTGGCGGGTTTAAAGAGGCAGTGGGATATATTAAGTTTTCAGACACTGCTAGGGCTGAAGTGATAAATTTTCAGCCTAAAATTTCTGCGATTTTAGATGAGATAAAAAGTGGCGAACTATCAAACAAGAGCAAGGAGAAGCTAAATTTATTATCCGCTGAACTAGCAAAAGCCAAAGATTTTAAGCTTGTGATTGATGGTAAAAAATTAAACGCCCCTAAAGTCTCAGCTATTTTAGATGGCGCTATAAACTCAGGCGATACCGCCGCTGTAAGTAGCGTCCTTAGTGGTGTTAGTGAAGCAAAATCACTTCACAACAGACTAAGCTTTGTGAGCGGAATTTCGCTTCTTAGCGTGATTTCAGCCCTTGCGTGGGGGCTTGGGTATTTTGGACAGCCCCATATTTTAGTGCGATTTATGTCAATTCGCTCACCAAAAGACATACCTACCGCTACTACAATTGGCATAGGCTGGATGGCGATAAGCCTAACTGCGTCTTGCTTCATAGGGATTTTGGGGGTTGCGTATGTTAATAAATTCTCTCTAAGCCTTGAAGACCCTGAGAAGATTTTCATCGTAATGAGTCAAATCCTATTTAATCCTTGGGTAGCCGGAGTTTTACTAAGTGCGATACTTGCGGCGATTATGAGCACGGCTAGTTCGCAACTTCTTGTATCAAGCTCAACAATCGCAGAGGATTTTTATAGAAGAGTATTTAAAAAAGACGCCCCCGAAAAGGCTGTGATGGTAGTAAGTAGGGGCGGGGTTTTGCTTGTCTCAATCATCGCATTTTTGCTCTCAACCGATAAAAACTCGAGCGTTTTAGCTATCGTGGCTTATGCGTGGGCTGGATTTGGTGCGAGCTTTGGAAGTGTGATGGTATTTTCGCTATTTTGGCGTAGAATGACTAGAGCTGGGGCAATCGCTGGGATGTTTGCTGGGGCTTTTGTGGTGATATTTTATAAAAACTACTTAGGCGAAGCTCTAAACTTTCCGATATATGAAATAGTTCCTGGATTTGTGTGTGCAAGTATTGCTATCATTGTCGTAAGCTTACTTGGAAATCCAAGGGATGGGACTTTGAAAGCTTTTGACACTATGCTTGAAAATGTGAAAAAATGCTGATACGAATGGGTTTGTAAATTTGCAAACCCAAATTTAGCTATTTTGTAAAATACTAATTTAATAGCTTATTTGCAATGATAAAACTTAATTTAATTTTGATTTTCATTAAGATATATGAGATTAAATTTATCTTGCTGTTATTTAAGGAAATTTCACTACCAATATAAAATATCTAAATCTTTTATATTTATTAAATCATATTATTAAAATATAACAAAAAACTTCATAATCATTTATTTTTTAAATTAAAACGCAAAATTCATATTTCTCAAAATTTACATAAACTTTGATTTTTAAATTATCAATCAAAACTCTGCCACATATAGATTTTTAAATTTATTAAACAATCAAATAGGCGTGACTATAAGCCGAGTTCTGTTTTTAGCGATCATTTATCTAGTCTGAATTTCACAAATCAGCTCAAGCAAAGGGTTTAAATATAAGACCAAACCATCCCTTCTTGCTGCAGGTTGGGTTTGCAAGGCCACTTTTGTTTTGCCAAAAGTGCCGGTGGGCTCTTACTCCACCGTTTCACCATCACCAAAATGGCAGTTTGCTTTCTGTTGCACTTTCCCTTAGGTTTCCCTAGCCGCCCGTTA
This sequence comes from Campylobacter sp., assembly GCA_022775765.1. Classification (GTDB taxonomy): domain Bacteria; phylum Campylobacterota; class Campylobacteria; order Campylobacterales; family Campylobacteraceae; genus Campylobacter_B. The sequence goes on from JALFKC010000060.1 coordinate 29,971, forward strand.
GGCGGAACCTTGTCTTATCGCAGCCCGGACTTTCCTCAAAATTTCACAATTTTGCGATCGCTCATCACGCCAGAGATGATTTTAGCCAAACAAAGCTTAAATCAAAATATTTTTATGTAAAATTTCTTCCAAAACCACAGTCGCATATGAGCCCTTTGGCAGGAAAAATGAGATATTAAACCACGCATTTTGTTCATCATATCTGTATACTAAATCTTGCAAATAGCACCACGCAAAACGCCTTGTACCAGTCATTTGAGCTTGAAAATCCATAGCATTAGAATAAATCTCATCTTCTAATTTTTTGGCAAATCCGCCACTTGCCAACATAGCTTTTTTGCCAATTATTAGCCCCATACTTGTGATGTCTCTTTTGTTAAAACGCTCTATTTCAGCGTCCAAATTCTCACAAACAAAACACTTTCCAAATGGATAATGACCCAAAATTTCCCCCTTCAAAAGCTTAAAAAACTGCTTTTGAGATTTAATGGATTGAGCCGTTTTTGGGTCAATTGAGTAGATTTTGGCTAATTCTTGTTCGCTAAATTCATCCGCAAATTTGCTAATTTCAACTCTTTTACTTAGCCAAGAATTAAAAAACTCACTTTGATACGCAGAGATTAGAAATTTGCTAAGCTTTTTATTTTTTATAGTTTTTGCACCACTTAAAATCTCTTTGCCTTCATCTTGGTTGTTGTAAAATTTGCCAAATCTTTGATAGCCAAAATAGTTCGCAAAACCCTGTGTATCGATAGTTTTGAGCACTTCGGTGAGTTTTAGAGCATCACTTGGCATAACTTTTTTGAGCCTAATAAAAAAATTATTGCCTTTTAGATGACCGACTTTAAGCTTGTTGTTGTGGTAGGTAGTAGATAAAATTTTAAGTTTTTCACCACTAAAGCTTTCCAAACTTTTTTCATACGACTTTGGAAGTGAGATATATTGAGTGGTAAGGCCTGCTCTATCCTTAAGGCCAGCATATCCTATATCACGGGCTTTTATGCCAGTATGTATGCTTATAATTTTAAGAGCTTCAGCTGTAGTGAGATCTTTTTTTTGAATATGAACTATTAGATGTTCACCACTCCCGCTAAACTCATAAAGCGGAATCTCTCTTACGACAAAATCACTTGAGTTTTTACTAAAATACGCGTCAATTGGCGAATGATTTAGATAATAAAGCATTGTTTTCCTTTTTTACGCAAATTTTACAATTTTATAGGTTAAATTTCACTTCAAAACTATTTATAAGCAAAAATAAAGTAAAATGTGTCAGTTTATCCAAAGGAAAAAAATGCTTGATATTAGAGTTTTTAGATTTGATGTTAGTAAGGATTTTTTAAGCTATTATAAGCCATATTTTTATGATGAATCTAGTAATTTTGCGACGCTAAAAGATCTGCTTGACGATATACAAGAAAATGATCCGTATTTTAGTTTTGATGGGGTTTTGTTTGTCAAAATCAACGGTTATCTTTGCAAAATTGATGAGAATTTTGGTGAAATATTGGCTAAATTTGGTAACGAACTAAAAATCTCACCACTTTGCGAAAAAAGAGCTTTTAAGGATTTAGCTATTAATAGTGATGATTTTGAAGGTATTTTTAGGGAATTTGGTGAATTTGAGAGCGAAAGAGAGTTTTATATCTCTTTAAAACCGCTATTTTATCTAAACGATCTACCAAAACTAAGTGGTGGTGAGTTTTGGGGTGAGAGCATTTTTGTATTTTTAGAGCATTTGCTGGGTAAATTTGAAGATCAAAAAGAGTTGATTTTGAATATTGCTAGGGCACAAATTATATATCATAGTCATACACTATATTTTAAAGACTATTTTGAGCTTGAAAAAAGTGTAACAAATTTAAAAAATGCTCTTGATATAGAATATAAAAATAGTGATAAATTTATAAATTCGCAAGATATTTTGCAGAATTTTGACAAAAATATCTATAAAAAAAGCTTCAACGAATTTAGAGTTTGCGTATATGATTTTGATGAAAATTTAGAAAAAATTATAACTAAATTTGGAGCCAAAAATATCAAATTTAGCAAAGAAGATATATCAAACTTGCTTATTGAAAACGATGAAAATACTGCCATTAAACAGGCTTCAAGGGTGCTATTTAGTGCGTTTGACAGTGGATGTGATTTTATATTAATAAATGATAAATTTATATATGAATTTTTTGATAAAAATATTATAAAAATTCAAAATTTTGCCATTAGAGAATTTAATAATTTTTATATACTAAATGCATATGAATTTATAGAACTTGCAAAAGGTGTGAGAGTTGATAGCCTTAAAAAGCACTCTTTAAAGGTTTTAATATAATTTAAATAAATTAATTCAATCTGAGCTTTAATAAAATGAAACACATAATAAACTAATAGACCAAAATACTCTAAAATAAAGTATTACAAATAAATCTATAGTTTAATTAAAATATAATATATTTAAATTATATTTTGTATATAGAATTAGTTAGTCTCTTTTGCCGAATTTTGCTGGATACTATCTTTGAATTAGTTTTCGATGGAGCTTTAAATATCTCTTAGATAGGTTATAAACAAAGTTACTATGTAATTACTTTGTAGCTATAAGCTTAACAAAATATAAATATCAAGTGTAATTTTTTTATATTTTTATTAGTCTCATTTTGCATTATTCTACTGATTTATTAAGCTTTTGTGTTTTGCAAGACTGACCTTAAGATTTTTCCAACCAAATTTTTGGTATAATCTTAGGAAATATCCATTTTGTGGGTATCTAAAGCGTTCTTTAAAATTTTGTTGTTAAATTTTAAAAACGGTTGGAAAAATTTCATAAAATTAACGATTTTATGGGAAGCTTGGATGATTTAGACAATTTTAGAATGTCTAAATTGTTGTCATTTTGCTATAACAAATTTTGTATTGAAACT
>JALFKC010000069.1 GCA_022775765.1 Campylobacter sp.
AAGGCATAATGAGATAAGTTATATAAATTTTTATAATTTTTTGCAAAACAATAATTCTCATTTTTTACATTTTAAGAATTATATATTTACTTTAAGGTAAAAAATGAGAATATTTTTTACCTTTTTCGTGAGAATTGTCAAGTGGGCGTGTGGAATTGCTACTACTACAAATAATATGCTAAATTTACTTAGAGATTCAAATCCAAACGCACAAATTCTAACCACTAGAAAAACTTTGCCTTTTGCTAAAAAACTTTGCCTAAAAGCTGTGCTTGATGGTGGTGGGCAAATTCACAGGTTAAGTTTAAGTGATAGTGTGATATTTTTTGATCATCATATCAAAGCTGGTGGAGGTTTTGAAGCGTTTTGCAAGAAAATTCCGCTTTACAAACAGACCTTGATTGAGAAAAAAATCATCGCCGAGTGTGAAAATGCTAAATCGGCTAAAATGCTTCTAAAAGCTGGGATTGATGGTATTCAATGCGATAAATTTAGCCTAAAAGAGCTAAAAGAGGTTTATGAGTATAAAAACTCAAATTTCAAAAACACTTTTGTCATCGCAGCTGGTGGCATTAACTTATCAAATATCGCTGAATTTGGCAAATTTTGCGACGCGGTGGTTACTTCAGCTCCATATCACGCTAAGCCAAGTGATTTGGGCGTAAAGATTGATATTACAAATTAACAAGAATGAAATATGAGCTTTTTGATACAAATTTACAAAAAGCCCTGTTTTTGCTTGTGATGGTTTTTATATTTTGCATTAGCGTTGGATTTGAGTTTAGGGCGTATAGTGAGTTTAAGAAAAATGACTTTTTGCTTGTGAAAGGGGATGTTCTCAACTCATATCTCAAAACTAGCAAAAAAGGTAAAAAATATAGAGTTTTGCAGATTAAAACTGACAAATTTGAGTTTTATACCACACTTCACAAAAACTCACGCATTCAAAAGGATGACTATGTTTTAAGTAAGATTGATATTGGCGGTGTAAGCTTCAAAGAGTTCTTGCAAAGGCGTTTTTATGCAAACAGCACTTTTGTTAAGCCTATAACAAAAGAAAATCTAAGCTTTAGAGACAAGTTAAAACTAGCCGTAACCTCTAAGCATAGTGAGCCTAAAATCGCTGAACTTTATAGTGCGTTATATCTTGCGACGCCTATTTCAAGGGAACTTAGAGTCGATGTAACAAAGTGGGGAATAGCTCATATTATCTCAATTAGTGGCTTTCATTTGGGAATTATCTATCTTGTGCTATTTTTTATATTTGGTAGGCTTTATGGTTTTATCGGTGATCGGTTTTTGCCATATCGTAATCAAAAATTTGATGTTTCGATAGTGATATTTGGGTTTGTTTTGTTTTATCTGTGGGTCTTAGAGTTTACCCCTAGTTTTTTGCGTTCGGTGCTGATGAGCTTACTCATATTTTTCTTTGTGCTTAGGAATTTAAATATCTTATCTTTTCAGACGCTATTTTTGACAATTATCCTAGCTTTTGCATTTTCGCCAGGGCTAATATTTTCTGTGGGATTTTATTTTTCTTGCCTGGGTGTGCTTTATATCTATATCTATGTTAAGCATTTTTGGGGCAATAAAAGCAAACTAGCTGATACAATTTGGCTCAATATTTTTGTATTTTTGGCGATGAATATTCCAGTTTATTATTTTTTTGAGAGTTTTAGCTTTTCTCAAGTAGCAGTTATGCCTTTGGGATTTGTTTTTACGGTGTTTTATCCCCTTAGTATGGGGCTTCACCTTGTAGGATATGCAGATATTTTTGATGAGTGGCTACTTAAGTTTTTGGATATGGGGTTTGGAGTTTATAGGGTTTATGTTCCACCAGTGCTTTTTTATTTGCAAAATTTGCTTACGATTTTAGGAATGAGATACAAAAGATTATGCTATGTTATCGCTATTATGGGATTTTATCCGCTTTTTGTCTTCAAATAAAAGGCAAATTTTAACACCCATCAAAAATATTATCCAAGCGATATAAATCCACAAAAAGAAAAACAGCAATATGCTAAATGAGCCATAAATACTAAGATAGGTTTTATTATAAATTGCATATTTTATAAAGGCAAATTTAGATAAATTCCACGCAAAACTTGCGATAAATGAGCCAAACAGTATGCTCTTAACGCATATTTTTGATGAGAGTGAAATTTGATAAGCTAGAGCAAAAATCGCCCAAATGATGATATATGGAAGCAGGGCTAGCAGGTTTATAAAACCACCAAAATATGTTTGATTGATGATATTTTGCATCACGCTTGAGAGATAAAATGAGGCTGCAATCCCAATGGGGCCGATGGTTACAAGAGTCCAGTATTTGCTAAAATTTTGCCAAAAGCTCTTAATTGTGGCACCTGAAATTTGACTAATAGAGTATTCATAATCATTAAAAAACATCACAGAAGTTATTATCACAGCTACAATACCAAAAATTCCCAAATTTCCGCTATTTTGTAAAAACATATCTACATATTGGCTAAGAATTTCTTGATTTGTTGGAAGCAGATTTTCAAAAACAAAGTTTTTGATTTTGTGATAATACTCATCAAAAACAGGAAGTCTTGTAAAAACTGAAAACGAAATCAGCAAAATAGGCACGATTGATAAGATTGTGTGAAAACTAAGACTTGAGGCATAGTGCAAAATCTCTTTGTCGTAAAGTGAGTTTATGAGCTTTTTGAGTTTTGTATATGCTTGCATTAAAGACCCATTTTGCCAGGGTTTAAGATATTGTTTGGATCAAAGGCTTTTTTGATAGTTCTAAAAAGATTCATCTCAGCTTCATTAAAAGCGATACTCATATATGGTGCTTTGCTAATGCCAATTCCGTGTTCGCCACTTAGCGTTCCACCAAGATCCACAGCGATTTTAAATATCTCTTCTATGGCTTTGTAGCCATTTTTGACAGCTAGTTCATCATTAGCATCAACCATCACATTTGTATGCACATTGCCATCGCCAGTGTGTCCAAAACACGGTATTTTAACGCTATATTTTTTGGAAACTTCGTTTATTTCTTCAAGTAGTTTTGGAAGTTTTGAGCGTGGAACTGTGATATCTTCGTTGAGTTTTAGCGAACCATAAACTGTAATGCTTTGTGAGCAGTTTCTTCTAGCAAACCATAGATCATTTGCCTCATTTTCATCTTTTGCAATGATAAAATCCCTAGCACTGTTTTGCAAAAATGACTCTTTTATCACGCTTATATCAAGGTCTAGGCTAGCTTCTAGATTTCCATCCACATTTGCTATAAGTATCGCCCCAGCGTCAGTTGGAAGCCCTTTTGAGTGAAGCTCTTCTACAGCTTTTATGCTAAGATTATCCAAAAATTCCATCGCCACAGGTGTTACGCCATTTGCCATTGTTTTATAAACTGCGTTCATCGCGTCATTTACTGAGTTAAATACGCCCATCACGGTTTTGGTAAATTTTGGCTTTGCTATGAGCTTTAGAGTGATTTCAGTAATCACAGCCAAACTTCCTTCGCTTGCTATCAAAATCCCAGCTACATTGTATCCAGCCACATCTTTGATAGTTCTTTTGCCTGCACGGATTATATCGCCATTTGGAAGCACAGCACGAAGTGCCATCACATAGTCTTTGGTGATGCCATATTTTGCAGCTCTCATTCCACCTGCGTTTTCGCTAACATTGCCACCAATTGTAGAGTAGTCTTGACTAGCTGGGTCAGGCGGATAAAATAGCCCTTTTGCCTCTACAGCTTTTTGAAGATCCATATTGATGACACCTGGTTGAACCACTGCTACCATATTTTCAAGATCAATCTCAAGGATTTTATTCATATATTTTTCAAAGCCAAGTATCAGCCCGCCATCAACCGCCAAACTTCCCCCTGTAAAGCCACTTCCTGCACCTCTAGGGATGATAGGTATTGAGTTTTCATTGCAGTAGGCTAGAATTTGACTAATGTCTATCTCATTTCGTGGAAAAAGCACTCCATCAGGTTTGTAGCGTTTTTTGGTAGCGTCATAGGAATAAGCAGTTCTATGGTCGTCATCAAAATACACATTATCTTCGCCCAAAAGTTTGTGAAAAAATGCGATATGCTCTTTTTGTAACATCATCTATCCTTTTATTTTTTCTTGTTTAACCCTAAAATATTGCTATAGTATCTATTGTAATTATTGATTTGATTGCTTCCCCAAGTTAGGATTGAGTCTTCAATCGGACCTACATTTGAATAAAATGGACGGTTGTAGTAGCTAATGCTTCCGGTTTGAAACTCTTTTAGGATATTAAATCCACCACAATCTACAAAATACCCCTTTTCATCCAAAGCAAAAAATATCACGCCAGCAGCGTTGTATCCGCACATTGCTCTAAAATCATCACGGCTAGGATTTGGCTTATAATCCATCAAAAGCTTACTTCCAATTATATCAGGGTGAATGAAGTGTATATTTGGAAAAGCTGCTACTATGTTATCATAAACCTCTTTGTTTGGGGCTACAATCAGGGCTCTGTCATAAAGATAGTTTAGCACTACACTATCGCCTGCAGTTGGTAAAATTCCAGGAACCGGAAGAGCGTCTTGAGCTAAAAAGCCAAAAACTTCAAATCTTATGGTGGCATTAACGCCGTTTTTTTTGCTAACTACAGCACGAGCGATTATAGAGGTGTCGTTATTGCTAAATCTATGCATAACAATTCCGCTACTTCCAACTATGATATTTGGACTATCTTGTATTGTGGCATATCCACCATCAACCTTGATGATTTGAGTTTGATATGAAGGCATACTAAACTCTGCAGCCATAACAAAGCTTAAAGTTGTAAAAAAAGCGATTAAGTATTTCAAAATATCTCCTAATGGTTTGATTTTGCTTAATTATACATAATTTATGATTAATATGTATTTAGTTGTGAGTTATAAATTTTTGCAATTTGTAAGGAAATTTAAGCTAAAATCTTACTCAAAAATCTTAAGGACGAAAATGGTAAGAAAAATCATACTCTGTATTTTTATGGCAAATTTTATGTTTGGGGCGACTTTGACTTATGAGAAATTTAGTTGGCCTAGCAATGTAAGCTTTTTGGAGTATTTGCAAATTCTTGGTATTCCACAAAGTTTATATTATGATCTACCTATTGAAGATAGAGAGCTTGCTGCTGAGATTAGGGCTGGGATAAATTGCGATATTTTGGTGGATGAAAATGGCAAGGTTTATCAAGTCCTTATTCCTATAAGTTCAGAGCTTCAACTTCACATCTCAAGAGACAAAAGTGACAATTTTAGGCTTGATTTTACCCCTATAATCTACAGCGAAGAAGAAAGAATGCTAGGAATTGCTATAGAAAACTCTCCTAGCCAAGATATTTTAAAAGCAAGCGGTAGTGGGAGTTTAGCAGGGGCTTTTGCTAGGGTTTTTAGGGGCAAAATTGATGAGAGAAAATTTAAAAAAGGCGATATGCTGGTTATTGTTTATAAACAAAAAATTCGTCTTGGAATGCCATATGATGACCCTGAAATTCTCTCAGCTATGGTAGAGCAAAATAAAAAAAGCGTGTATATGTATCAGTTTGACTCTAAATTTTATGATGAAAATGGTAAGCGAACCGATACATATCTTTTTAGAATTCCCATCAAAAACAAGTATAGAATTAGCTCTAAATTTACCCCCAAACGCTACCATCCTATTCTTAAAAAATATCGTGCTCACCTAGGCACAGACTACGCAGCCCCAAGGGGAACGCCAGTTTATGCAGCAGGCGATGGGACGGTTAGTTTTGTAGGTAGAAAAGGTGGATATGGCAACACAGTTGAGATTAAGCATAGTGGCGGATATCTAACGCTTTATGCACATTTAAATGGCTTTGTCAAAGGGCTTAAAAAAGGCCAAAGAGTTAAGCAAGGCGACAAGATAGCATTTATTGGCACTACAGGCCTTAGCAGTGGTCCGCACCTTCATCTAGGGCTTTATAAAAATAATAGAGCGATTGACTTTGAAAAGGTGGTAAGCACAGCCAAACTTGATGTAGAAACCAAAGAAAGACAAGCATTTAAGGCTTTGATGAAAACTCAAAACGAAAAGATTCAACTCGCAGTCGGTGGGGCTTTTAACCCTGATAAGTTTCAAGCCTATGAAAATACAGTTAAATTTATCCAGTAAAGAGCAGATATGGAAAATGAAGAACTATTAAAAGCCAAAGATGAGCTTGATTCTCACATTAAAGATAGCGGTGAAGAAGAGCTAAGTGGCGTTGATATCGCTGAAAATCTCAAAATTCTAAAAAAACACGATGATGATGAGTATTCGCACTACCTTGATATGCTTGACCCAGAAAGCCTTGCAGACGCAGCTATTGAGATGCCAGATCATATGCTTAAAGATGTGCTTGAAAATGTCTCAAAAGATAAGATTGTCAAGGCGCTTGAAGAGCTTGAGAGTGATGACCAATACGAGCTTTTAAGCTATATTGATGATATCGATGAAGATAAGGCCAAAGAGCTTTTTAAAAACCTTGACAAAGAAGATCAACAAGATATCCTAACCATCTCAAAATACGAAGACAATCAAGCTGGGGCGTATATGCAAACCGAGCTTTTTACAGCTAGGATTGATGAGACGCTAAGAGAGGCGATTGATAGACTTAGAGATATTAGGCACAATGAAGAGATAGAAAATATTTACCATCTTTTTTGCGTTGATGACAAAGGCGTTTTAAAGTATGAAATTCCACTATCTGATTTGATAATATATAATTATAGCCTAACAATTAACGAGGTTATCAAAATCGCCTCAGAGGATAAATTTATCCCAAAAATGGCACTTGATACCGATAGCATTGATGAAGTTGCGATGGAATTTGAAGAATTTGATCTCAATGTTCTTCCTATAGTTGATAAAAATGGTGTGCTTTTGGGGCGTATTACGACTGAGAATATCCACGATTTTATCCAAGAAAAAGCCACCGACCAACTTTATAATCTAGTTGGTGTGGATGAAGATGTTGAGCTTGAAGAGACGCCACTAAGTGCGGCAAAATCGCGTGGAATTTGGCTACTAGTTAATCTTTTTACCGCGTTAGTTTCAGCTAGTATTATTAACTTTTTTTCTGACGCGATAGAAGCGATTGTAGCATTAGCCGCACTTATGCCAATAGTAGCTAGTATGGGTGGAAATACAGGTACGCAGGCTCTAACCGTAACCATCAGGCGTTTAGCCCTAGGGCAGATTGAGTTTAGCGACGCAAAAGAGGTTGTGATTAGAGAGGTTAAAATCTCACTTGTCAATGGCTTAGTGTTTGCGGTGGTGCTAGGGATTATAGCTTATGCGTGGTTTGGAATATATATGCTAGGGATAGTAATTGCTATGTCGATGGTGATAAACTTAAGCGTAGCTGGGCTTGTTGGGGCTTTGGTGCCACTAACTCTAAAACGCCTAAACATTGACCCAGCCGTGGCCTCATCAGTGCTTCTTACTACCACAACCGATGTGCTGGGATTTTTTAGCTTTTTGGGACTTGCAAAGTGGATACTTCTATAAAGTTGCAATTTTATGTCAAGAGGTGAGATTTTGACATAAGCTCTCAAAAGCATTTGATATAATTTGCCAAATTTCAAAAGGATGGCGAAGTAAAAACTATAAAAAACGCAAATGAGTTGCTAGAGCTTGCTAGAAATTTACCAAATAGTGGTGAGATTAGCAAAGATGAAATTTACTCTATTTTAGAGCTTGAAAGTAGTGGTAGAGTTTTTATCGCACTTAATCAAACCCTTGAACTACTTGAAATTTTATATGAAAAAGACAAAACTATTTTTGATACGAGAAAAACTAAGACGAAAATCTCAAAGTCTTTGATAAATAGATTGCTATTTTTAAATTCACTAGATACACAAAACGCCTTTGATACACTTTTTAACTCAGAAAACTTTTCTAAGCAGATTGCAAGGCTTATTTATGAAGAGATACCTAATTATAACGCTTTGCAACTCGCAGACGCTGTAGTTGTAAAGTTTCAAGACGAAAGCCTAGCTGATGAAATTTTATCTAAAGTAAAAAGGAACAAAATCACAAAAGATTGCAGAGATAAAATACTAGGCCATAGTTTTAGTAGCCAAAAAGTGCTATTTTTTATCTGCGATGAAGTGTTTGATACCTTTCCGCTTGAATTTGCCCTAAAATCAAAATTTGGGCGTGAAGTTTTTTTAATCAAAGAGAGCCCATATCCAAAAGAGATTAGGGATATTTCACTGCTAAATTTTTGTGAAATTGCAGGGTAAAATTATGGCGAAAGTATAGTTATGGCTATGAAATATGCAAAAGATAAGATTTTTGTAAATATACCAGACTACAAAAGGTAAAATTTTATTTGATTTTTGTAATAAATATTATATATTATTAAATTTTTAAAAGGAAAAAAGATAACTATTTTAGATATTTGTAAAAAATACGAAATAGATGGTTTAGCCACTAGGCTAAAAGAGGCAAACTCTAGCAAGATAGAGTTAGGATTTTTGGGTGAGTTTTCAAGTGGCAAATCAAGCCTTATAAACTCACTTCTTAAAAGAGATATTCTATCCACAAACACCTTGCCAACGACTAAGAATCTCATAGATTGAGATTTCAGATAGTGATGAGTTTTACAAAGTAGTAGATGACAAACAAATCCCACTAAGCAAGGGCGAGTTTTTAAATATCCAAGTTAAAGGTAGTGACACTAGTCATCTTTATGCCAAAATAGCTGCAGGAGGGTGGCTATTTGACGATGAGTTTGTCTTTGATGAGTTTGTCTTTATAAATACCCCGGGTATCTCAAGCATAGACGAACTTGACGAGAAAACTACTTTTGAATACCTTCCACGCCTTGAATGTGCTATCATCTGCCAAGACATATCTCAAGCTAGCCTAACCAAATCAGTTACTGACTTTATCTGCCAAAACAAGCATATCAAAGACAATCTTATTTTTGCCATCACTAAAAGCGACACCAAAGTCTCAAGTTCTCACGCAAAAATCAAAGAAGCTGTTGTAAAACAGCTAAGAGACTTAAAAAACAGTGGTGTAGAGATTAAAGATCCTAAAAGTAGGGTGGTATTTACTACCACTAGTGGCGATAATAGTGAGCTTTTAAGTCTGATAAAAGATAAATTTTACAAAAATTATCAATCCCTAAAAGCTCTTAAATTTTCAAAAACGAAGAGATTTTTAAGCCTGAGCTGATAAAAATCCTAAAAGATAGAGCCGAAAATATCTCATTTAGCGACAGCGAACTTGACGCGAAAAATACTCAAATCAACAAAGAGATCAACACTCTTAACAAAAATATCACTATTGAAAAAAATCGCCTTGATGACTTTATGCCTGTGATAGAAAACAATATAGAAACGCAACTGGGGACTTTTATGTGGCGATGAAAAGTGGCAGTGAAGATGATCTTCACACTATTGCAGATGAAGTTTTCAAAAACTTAGTGCAAAATTTCTTCAAAAATAGTCAAATTCAGATATCTGATGAGAAAATTCACAGCATTATAAGTGAAATTTTTAGTGAAACTATGTCAAAATCTGTGGTATTTGAAGCATTGGGCACCATTTATGCTTTTGGCAAAGGGGCATTGTTAAAAATTTTCCCACCTATTGCAATTGGACTTGAAGTTGCTGAAAGGGCTACAGAAATGGTAGGATTTAATTCAGGAAAATTTATGAAAAATATCATGGGGCTTGACACCAACAAAGCCATAAATGCTATCGTCGCAAGTCTAACTCTCACTGCTAGAAACAAAATCGAAAACTTAAGTGAGCAAAATATTTTCGTCCCGCTTAGAAATGAACTTCACGACAAACAAGAGAGCTTAGCTGACACTACAGAACTAAAACTACTAGGCTAGACAAGGCTAACGAAACTAGACAAGAGATCCTAAGAGATATCGCAACTCTTCAAACAAAGGATAACCGATGAGCGATTTTGCTAAATTTATGGACTATTGCGCTGCTCTAAAAGATATTGCAGGTGATGATTGTATAGAAAGCGATGATGAGTTAAAGGGGATTATTTCCCCTTTAATTAAATCAGCAATGGATCTTAACCCAAAAAGAAGCTCTGTTTAAAAATGACATTTATAAGGTTGAAGTCACAGTCATTAGAAACTTTAGCTCAGGCAAATCAAGCTTTATCAACTCACTTTTGCAAAAAGAAATTTGCCCCACTGATACCACCTCTACAACTTCATCAGTTACTAATATAGCCAAAAAACAGACGCGGTTTTTTTGCTAGTAGATATCAATAGTGGCGATATTGACAAAAAGCTCTCGGCCAAAATCACCGAAATCAAAAAGAGCAATCCAAATCTTAAAATCTACACCATTCTAAACAAAGCTAATAAAAAACCACCTTCAGCTAGGACTAAGATTTTAAACTTCATCAAAGACAACAACGCCTTTGTAGGTGAGTGCATTTTGTATTCATTACTCATAGGAGGCAAAGAATTTGATGACAAAAGAGATGAAATTTTAAAGATTTTAAGGGGCGTGGTTTAGCAAATGCTAAAAATGCAGTCAAAACTGAGATTGAAAATGTCTTAAAAGGCAAAACTTTTCAAATCACTAATATGGCAAATTTCACATTTACCGAGTATCAAAACAGCCAAAAAGCACCATTTGCGAAGCAGTAAAAGGGACTCATCGCCGAAGGGGAGCACTCATTAACAAGCTAGAAAAAGATGGACACCTAAAAGATGATGAGATAAGGTCGGTTAATAGTGAGATTTCTAAGCTCAAATCATCACTCAAAGCTTTAGAAGACCAAAAAGAGATAATCACAAAGGAGATAAGATGAATAATATTACCATAATATTAGTTTTAGTTTTGGGAGTGGCGACGTTTTTTATATAAAAGACAAAAATAGAGAAAAACAAAAAGCACAAGTCAAAACTATTATAGAGACAGTGCCACCAAAAAAAGTCAAATTTAGGCGAGCTTACGGCTAGATTTAAAAGCGAGTATTTTAACCAAAGGCTAAGTGAGTTTGTCAATGAGGCTGGTATAGATAAAGAAAAAGTAAGCAAAATTTACCCAAGTTTTGCATACACAAACTCTATGCCTATATCAAATGGACTGAATTTAGTGGCGACATAAAAGAGCTAGAAAACGCTCTAAAAGACTACAATCAAAATGCTGACCTTGAGATCCGCACAAGATATGAATATATGCTAAAAGAGCGTTTTGACGCGGAAATCTCAACATTCAAAACCAAACTAAAGGAGACAAAATGATCGCTTCAGCAATTATTAAAATGGGACTTTATATGTTTATGACTCTCGTATAAGACAGCTTTGGCAACGCCCTACGATGGGGCTAGTTTGCTAGGATTTACAGCTTCAACTGTAACCATTCGCACAAGGACGCAGATGATAACTTACAACGAAAGGGGAATGCAGATTTTATCTCGCAGTATTTAGCCTAAATTTCGCAAATTTGCTGGTAGTTAATGTTGGCAAATTTGCGTGAGATTTTGCAATTTTTAATAAAAATACTATAATTGTCAAAATTTTAGGAATAAAGATGGATAGTATAAAGATTTTAGGCATTAGTGAGTTTGAAAAGTCAAATTTTGTTAAGCCATTTAGGGTTGAGTTTAGTCAAAATGGGCTAGTTCGCAACTGGGACTGTGTGAAAGTGCATAGTAGCGTATCGTGTCTGCTTTATCACGAGGAAAAAGACGCGTTTTTGCTTGTCAAGCAGTTTCGCCCTGCTGTGTGGCACAGCCTTAAATATTTAGCAAATTTAGACGAACAAACTGCGATAAATAGGGCATTTACCTATGAGCTTTGTGCTGGCATAACGGATAAAAACTTAAGCGAAATTGACACTATGAGAGAGGAAATTTTAGAAGAAACTGGCTACAAAGTGGAT
>JALFKC010000070.1 GCA_022775765.1 Campylobacter sp.
AAGAGCATTACAGAGTAAAACATTGTAAGAGTGAATTTGCTAATAAGTAAAAACCATATAAATGGAGTTGAGAATTTTTGGGAATATTGTAAATTAAGATTAAGTAAATTCAAAAGGTATAAAAAGAGATAATTTTATATTATATTTAAAAGAGTGTGAGTTTGGGTATTATATCAATAAAGATGACAAAGATTTATATCATATTCTATTAAAACTGATAAGAGAAAATACGCTTAAGTTGTCTTGAGGCTTAGAATTATTTGAAATAGGAGATAACAATGACAACTGCACTAAGTTTTAAAAATGCAGATAGTAAATTTATTGAACTCATAAAAGAAATATCTAAAAGAGCAAATATAGAAGTTGTTATGGAAACAAAACCTTCAAGACTCGATAAAGCTATAGAAGAGATTAAAAATGGTGAAATTAAGAAATTTAAAACATTTGAAGATTTTGAAAAAAACTTAGAAGAAAATTAAATGTATGAGATTACATATTCTAAAAGCTTTAAGGAAGCTTTCAAAAAACTAAATAAAAATGAACAAAATCTAACAAAAAAATATTATTAAAAAATTAGCAAATGGTGAAAAATTAGAAAGCATTATTTGACTGATAATTATAAAGGTTTTCATTAAACCCGATTTATTACTAGTGTATCAAAGGAGGGACACAGTCTTAATCCTTATTTGTGTTGAAATTGGTAGTCATAGTGAATTATTATAATTTTACCAAATCTCGCTATTTACTTCCACAAATCATCGCTAAGTCTTAAATCATCAATTAACTCAATCACGCTAAGGATTTCATTTTTGTAAAACTCAATAGCTGAGTTTTTACCAACCAGCGGCAAATTTATATCGATTTCAAAGCTATCGCACCCTTTGGCGATATAAAAATATACACTATTTCCCATAAAACAGATATCAATAGGGCAGTCAAATTTTGCCCTTAATTTTAATATGTCCTCCATCAATCTAGGTGTTAAAATATATCTTGCATTGACCTGATCATAAGTGTAGGTGATAAAAGTTTTCTCAAATTTAGAGTTATCCATATATGCTCTTGATTTGCCAACAAATTTACTCCTTGAAGCTCTATCGATGACATAGGTGGCATATTTGATATTTTTGTTAAATTTTGCTACAAAAAATATTCCTTGAAAGATCCTAATAGCTTGATTGTTGTTAGCTGCTTTTAAAATACCCATCGCCGCACCCATTGAGCCAGATCTAAAAAAGCTCATATTATCATCTTTTTTAATCTCAACCAAAATGTCACTAAACCTTATCTTTACGCCATTTACTACGCCACTTATTAGGTCGTTGCCTTTGTAAATATCAAAGTAGTTTCCATAAATTCCACTCAAAACAAACTCAGTATATGGCATATAAGCGTCCCAAGTATAGCTAAGATTTACAGATGAGACTATATTGGATAAAACTTCATTTTTAAATCTATACACCAAATCCTTACTAACGCGGTTTTTAACAAAATCAGATAGCGTTATATAGCCTATTGCACACACTGCAAGGCTAAAAGCAGCGTATTCTACTCTACCTTTAAAAGCAACAGCCAAAAGCACGAAAAGCCCTATAAATCCAAGCTTTAATGGAAGCGAGTAGGAATTCAGCTTTTTTTGTACGCGTCTGCGTTCAACTTCAAGGCTTGTTAAATCTAATTTCATTTTTAGTTGTTAAATAGATCTCTTACATTTGGGGCGACTTTTTCTTCTTCTAGCGCTTCAAAAAAGCTCTCTTTGCTAAATTTAAAGAGATTTGCGATGATATTTGTAGGAAACATCTCAACGCTATTGTTATAATCCATCACACTAGCGTTATACGCCCTTCTTGTGGCACTAATTTGCGATTCTACTTCGTTTAGAGATTTTTGCAAATGCATAACATTTTCGTTGGCTTTGAGATTTGGGTAGTTTTCAACTGCGACTTTTATGCCGCTTAGAAGCTTTGAGAGTTCGTTGTTTAGTTCAAAAGTTTTAGAGCTATCGTTTGAGTTTATCGCTAGCGATCTAAGCTCGGTGATACGAGTTAGAATCCCTTGTTCGTGTTTCATATACTCTTTAACTGAAGCGACTAAATTTGGGATGAGGTCGTAGCGTTTTTTGAGTTGGGTATCAACACTAGCACGGATGTTAGAGACTTGATTTTTCTTACCGATTAATGTATTATAGGTCATTACTACAAAAATCACAATGAGTGCAAACACAAAAAGCAAAGCGTAAAATGGAGTAAGCATTTTGTTATCCTTTAAAGAAATTTGATAGAATTATAGCAAAATTTTAACAAAAGGATAATAATATGCCACTACTTGATAGTTTTAAAGTTGATCATACCATTATGCCAGCTCCAGCCGTGAGACTTGCTAAGACGATGAAAACCCCAAAAGGCGACATTATAAGCGTGTTTGATCTTAGATTTTGTAGGCCAAATTTAGAGATTTTGCCACCAAAAGGTATTCATACTTTGGAGCATCTATTCGCAGGATTTATGAGAGATCACCTAAATAGTTATGAAGTTGAGATCATAGATATTTCGCCGATGGGCTGTAGAACGGGCTTTTATATGAGCGTTATCGGTACTCCTAACGATGAAAGCGTGCGTGAAGCTTGGCAAAAAAGCATGGAGGATATTTTGGAGGTTGATGAAATTCCTGAAGCGAACAAATTTCAGTGTGGATCTTGCGAAATGCACTCACTAACTGAAGCAAAAGAAATCGCTCAAAATACTCTAAAAAAGGGAATTGGTGTGATGAATACCAAAGATATTTTGCTTAAAAATATTGAATGAATTAGGGGGGAGAGCTTCTCCCCTTGTTTTATAATAAAATAGGTGCAACCATAAATCCAAGCACAACTGAAAATGCGATAGCCAAAACGCCAGGAATAAAAAATGGGTGGTTAAATATGTATTTTCCAATTCTTGTTGTTCCTGTGTCGTCCATTTGAACCGCTCCAAGAAGTGTTGGGTATGTTGGTAAAACAAATAGAGCTGAAACAGCGGCAAATGAAGCTACTATGATATAGACATTGCTTGTATCAGTGGCTGATATTCCAAGAGCTACAATAACAGTTGGGATCAGTGCTTTAGCAGTGGCGGCTTGTGAGTAAAGCAAGCAGCTTGCGAAGAAAAGTGCAACTGATAGTAGTGCAGGGTATTGACTTACTAGATTGCCAGCAAAACCTTTAATCTCTTCTGTGTGATTTGATACGAAAGTATCACCAAGCCACGCAACGCCTAACACGCATATGCAAGCATTCATTCCGCTTTTGAATGTGCTAGTGGTAGTTAGTTTATCAACATCAATTTTACAACATATTACTATCAAAGAAGCTATAACCATCATAAAGCTCATTATCGCACCATCTCTTGGAAGTTTGACATTTTTTATAAGACCAAAACTAGGACTTATAACAGAAGCATATAATACAACAGCTACAACTCCCAAAATAAAAATAAGAACTGATAATTTAGCACCTTTTGGAAGCTCTTTGTATTCAGCTTCTTTTGGATCAGCAACCAAACCTTTTTTAAGTCTGTCTAAATAAACAGGGTCTTTATCAAGGTCTTGTTTCCAAAATAAGTTCATAATTAATGCTGTAATCATACAACCAACAAATGTAGTTGGTATCCAAATAGCAAGAAGTATAGGATAGCTTATTCCAAGACCGCCAAGAGCCATATCTCCAGCCATAAATACAACAGCTGCTGAAACAGGACTAGCAGTAATTGCTATTTGACTTGCAACAACTGCAATACTAAGTGGCACCGAAGGCTTTATATTTTGTCCTTTAGCGACTTCTGCGATAACTGGAATCATCGAAAATGCTGTATGTCCTGTTCCTGCTAGTATTGTTAGGAAGTATGTTACAGTTGGTGCTAAGAAATTTATGTATTTTGGATTTTTACGCAAAATCTTCTCAGCGATCTGAACCATATAATCAAGCCCACCGGCAACTTGCATAGCTGTTATCGCTGCGATAACAGACATAATGATTAAAATAACATCCCACGGAATGCTTCCTGCTTTCATTCCAAGTCCAAGTGTTAGAATGACAACACCAAGACCTCCTGCATATCCGATCGCCATTCCACCAAGTTTAACACCTAGGAAAATAGCACCAAATAACACAATGATTTGTAAAATCAGCATGATATCCATTTGATACTCCTTAAATGGTTAAATTAATTTAAATTCTTAAATTATTGTGGATATTATAGCATTTTAATAGAAAAAAAATACTTAAAATTAGAGAAAATTTACTAAAAAGTAAATTTATATTAACTAGATAATATTTTAAGAATTATTTTAAAAATTGTTTTATGCCAAATTTACGCTGTAATTTATTCCAAATTTATAGTTTTTTTGAAAAATTCACAAATTTTTAAAGCTATACATTAAAATTCAAGGAAATTTTATATAATTTTAGCCATTATGGATAAATTTATAAATAGCTAGTCATTTCATAATAAAAATATAATTAAAAAAATAAAATATAAAATTTAAATTTACCACTTAAGTTAGTGCTTGAGTTTTGTTTTTATAAAATTGCTAAAAATGCCAAATCAAATATAGAGAATAAATTCTCTATATTTGATTCTTAGTTTAACTTAGCGTAAGATCTCTTTGACAATAAACTCTGGTGTTATCACCCCACGAAATGAGTTTTTGGTTGCACTCACCATCAGTGAAATCGTATCACCATCTTTTGGTTTATAGTCAAAATTAAAAAATAGTGCGTCTTTGCTTATTCCAAATTTTTCAACTGTGATTTTAAGGTGGTTTTGATCTTTGCCGATGAGTTTTGTAGCCATAACTTTTGCGTCTTTTATCTCAAAAATCGGTCTAGGATTTTTTTGACCATAAGGCTCAAAATACTCTAAAATTTTAAGCATATCTATGTCAAATTCTCTCAAATCTATCTCACCTAAATTTCCGTCAAATGCACCCGTTAGTGCATTAAAGTCTTGCAAAAAGCAGCTTTTATTGATAGCGTTTTTAAAGATTTCAAGGTTTTTGGGCTCTATGACAATTCCAGCTGCCCCTCTGTGGCCGCCATAACCAACCAAAAGCTCTTTATTGTTTGCAATGGTTTTGAGTATGTCAAATTTGCCCACACTTCTTGCACTACCTTTTGCTCTATTGCCATCTATACTAAACACAATAGCCGGTTTTTTGTAGTGTTTTGAGAGGCGACTTGCGACTATGCCGATGACGCCCTCGTGCCAATTTTCACCCCAAGTAACGATGATATCTTCATCTTCTTTGATATTTTGAAGTGAGTGTTCGTAGAGATTTCTCTCTTCTTCTTTGCGGTGATTGTTGATTTTGACAATCTGGTCAAGGTAAGTGTTTGCCTTTCTGATATCCTTGGAAAACAAAAATTCATATGAGAGATTTGCGTCATCCATTCGCCCAGTTGAGTTGATAAGTGGGGCTATCAAAAAGCTAATATCATCAAACTCAAATTTATCCTTACCATAATACTCTTTGATTGCTCTAAAGCACGGTCTTGAGGATGAATTTAGCCTTTTAATGCCGAGTTTAACAAGCACTCTATTCATATCTCTAAGTTCCATCATATCAGCAATTATCGCCACCAAAAGCAGATCCAAATCTCGCCCCATATCATACTTAACTTGCATAAGATCTTTTAGGGCCCCAACCACATACCACGCCACTTCAGCACCACAAATTTCTATATTTGGGAAGGTGCAGTCGCTCTGTTTGGGATTGACTATCGCGTAAGCTTTTGGCAAAACTGGTGGCGGTGTGTGGTGGTCGGTAATGATTAAATCGATACCTTTTTTATTGCAAATTTCACCTGCTTCAACCGCACTTATTCCATTATCTACTGTTACAATTAAGCTTACATCATCAGCTACCTCTTCGATGATTTTGGGATTTAGACCATAACCCTCAATAAAGCGGTTTGGGATTTTGACAAAATAGTTTGCCCCTACATATTCAAAAAACTCGCTCATTATCACGCTACTTACTATCCCATCAACATCATAGTCACCAACTATGCAAATTCGCTCATTGCTTAAAATCGCGTCTTGTATGCGGTAGGCGGCCTTGTAGCTATCTTTTAGATCATATGGAAGCGGGATCTCAGATATAGTTTTGTGAATGTCGCCACTAAACCTTTGCTCTAAGATTTTTTTGAGCTCTTTTTTGCCTATCATAGCTTCCTCAATGCTGCCTTTATAAAGCCTGTGATAACGGGATTTGGACGAGTAAGTCTTGAGGTAAACTCAGGGTGAAACTGCACGCCTAAGAAAAATGGGTGATTTTTTAACTCAACTGCTTCAATCAGCCCATCGCTCTCACCACACACTATAAGCCCATTTTTTTCAAAAACTTCTCTATAGGCTGGATTTGCTTCATATCTGTGGCGGTGGCGTTCTTTGATAAATTTTTTGTCATAAACTTTAGCTAGAAGCGAACCGCTTTTGATATCGCAATTATACGCCCCAAGTCTCATAGTTCCACCAAGTGGGCTGGTTTGGGTGCGGATTTGCTTTTTACCGTGGTTATCAATAAAACTATCTATTAGATAGATGATAGGGTTTTTGCAGTTTTCGTCAAATTCAATTGAATTTGCGTCTTCTAAATTTAGAACATTCCTTGCAAACTCAATCATGCTAAGCTGCATTCCAAGGCAAATTCCAAGAAATGGGATTTTATTAACGCGAGCAAATTTAATCGCTTCTATCTTGCCAGCAACCCCACGATTGCCAAATCCACCCGCTACAAGCACACCATCGACATCTTTTAAAATTTCATTTACATTTTTTTCATAAATTCTCTCACTATCGCACCACTTTAACTCTACCCTTGTATCAAGCCACGCCCCTGAGTGGATAATTCCTTCAGTTAGGCTTTTGTAACTCTCTTTGAGATCCACATATTTGCCAACAAAGGCTATTGTAACCTTGTCACTCGGTGCGATGACTCGTTTGACGAGATTGTCCCACTTTTCCATATTTGGTTTAAGCTCGCCCAAATTTAAGCACTCTGAAATCGGCATTAGAATGTCTTGCTTGAGAAACGAAAGTGGAACTTGATATATGCTAACTAAATCAGGGCTTTCTATGACTGAGTTTTTCTCAACGCCACAGCTAAATGCGATTTTGGCCTTTAACTCTTTATCAAGAGGTTTTTCTGAGCGGCAAATTATCATATTTGGGGTGATTCCTATGCGTCTAAGCTCACCAACGCTGTGCTGGGTTGGTTTGGTTTTAAACTCGCCTGCCACCTTGATATAAGGCACTAAGGTTAGGTGAATATACATTGAGTTTTTTTTGCCAAGCTCACCACCCAAAACTCTGATAGCCTCTAAAAATGGTAGCCCCTCAATATCGCCAACCGTGCCGCCAATTTCGACTATTAGCACATCTTGACCCGCCCCTGCGGCTTTTATGCGATCAACTATCTCACCAACAATGTGGGGAATGACCTGAATTGTCTTGCCAAGATATTCACCGCGACGCTCTTTTTCGATGACTGAGCTATAAACTTTGCCTGTGGTAAAGTTGTTTTTTTGACTTAAATTTTCATCCAAAAATCTCTCATAATGACCCAAGTCAAGGTCAGTCTCAGCCCCATCGTCAGTCACAAAAACTTCACCGTGTTCTAGTGGGCTCATAGTGCCTGGGTCTACATTAATATACGGATCTGCTTTTAGGATACTAACTTTTAGCCCTGAGTTTTTAAGAAGCGTAGCGATACTTGCAGATGCAATGCCTTTGCCAAGCGAGCTTAAAACTCCACCTGTAACAAAGACATATTTTGTTTGCTTACTGTTTGACATAATTTTTCCTTAAATTTTAATGTCTTATTATACCCTTTTAAATTTTAGAGAGTATTAAAGAAATCAAATATAAGGAAAATTTAACTCTTATAACAAAATTTCAGCGAGTTTTTTATACGAATTTATCCGTTTATCGTGGTAAAAAATCGGCGAATATGCCATAACTTCATCGAAATTATATTTTTGTATCTCATCTTCTAAAATGCTTGCGACATACTCTTTTGTTCCTTTGATAAAAAATCTCTTGTGATATTTGTAGTTAATCATCGCTTGTTGAGCCTGAGTAAATTTAAAATCTTTCAAATTCTCTGGATCTTTTATGTAGTAAGGTTGCTCTAAGCTTAGCGACCAAAACATAAGCTCAATCGGCTTTGCTAAAAAGTCCGCTTCTTCCTTGCTATCAGCGATAACTATCATATAACTTGACATCACTTCAGGCTTATCAAAAAACTCGCTTGGGATGAAATTTCGCCTATAATTTTCAAAGACAATCGGCGGTGTTTCTACACCAAAAAACTTAGCAAAACTATATCCTAATCCCATTTTTGCTGCTGCTAGGGCTGACTGACCTGATGAACCTAACATCCAAGGGCTAGGAAGTGAGCTAGTGTGAGTTGGGATGGCATTTACGCCCTTATAGCGTCTATCCAAAACAGGTTCATCTTTAAAATAGGCTAAAATTTGCTCTATTTTCTCATAAAGTTCATCCATCATCACTTCTCTGCCTTCGCTTAAGGCGATTATACTTTTTGCGTCGCCACCAGGGGCTCTGCCAAGGCCGATATCAACTCTATTTGGTGCTAATGAAATCAAAGTTTTGAAATTTTCAGCGATTTTAAGTGGCGAATAGTGCATTATCATCGTCCCACCGCTTCCAAGCCTGATTTTATCAGTGATTGCACTAAAATACGCTATCAAAAGCTCGGGCGAAGTGCTAGTGTGGGGGTTTATGTTGTGGTGTTCTGAAAACCAATACCTACAAAAGCCTAGATTTTCGGCCACTTTTACCATATCTTTTAGCCTTGCAAAGACGCTATCTGTGCTTTCGCCTTCGTTTCTTGTAACTAAATCGTGTATGCTTACTCTCATTTTTTCTCCTTTAAATTTGCAATTTTACTCGAAAATTTTAAATTATTAATTCGTAAATTTAAAATAATATTAGTTATAAAAATTAAATCAATAACTTTATATTTACACAAAAATATTATAATTTTGTTATGTGGTTTAGAAAAATTATCCGTTTTTACATTGATGGCTTTAAAAATATGAAACTCGGCAAAACTTTATGGCTCATTATTGCTATAAAACTCGCTATTATGGTATTTGTGCTTAAATTTTTCTTTTTTAGCGAAACCATCAATACTAAATTTGACAACGAAACTGATAGGATAAATTTCATCCATAACAATCTTACAAAGGATATTAAATGACAGAACTCGCTTCGGTTGATTGGTCTAGAGCACAGTTTGCTTTGACTGCTCTTTATCACTTTTTGTTCGTTCCTTTAACTCTAGGACTTTCATTTATGCTCGCATTTATGGAGACTTTGTATGTTAGCACGGGTAGCGTTGAGTGGAAAAGAATAACTAAATTTTGGCTTAGACTTTTTGCTGTAAATTTCGCTATTGGCGTAGCAACTGGGATTATAATGGAGTTTGAGTTTGGCACAAACTGGGCGAATTATAGCTGGTTTGTGGGCGATATATTTGGCGCGCCTCTTGCAATAGAGGGACTTTTTGCGTTCTTTTTGGAGGCTACATTTTTTGCGGTGATGTTTTTTGGCTGGGACAGAGTTAGCAAAAAATTTCACCTTATCTCAACTTGGTGCGTTGCGATTGGGTCAAATTTGAGTGCGTTTTGGATACTCGTGGCAAATGGCTGGATGCAAAACCCAGTAGGCACCGTGTTTAACCCTGACACCGCAAGAAATGAGATGGTAAATTTCTTAGATGTAGCCTTTTCGCCAACTGCGATTAGTAAGTTTTTGCACACAGTTGGGGGTGGATATATCACTTCAGCTCTTTTTGTGCTTGGAATTAGTGCTTATTTTATGCTTAAAAACAAGCACTTTATAATGGCTAAAAAAAGCTTCATAGTTGCAGCTAGCTTTGGGCTTTTAAGTTCGCTATTTGTTCTATTTAGTGGGGATGAGAGTGCGTATCAAGTCGCTCAAAAGCAACCGATGAAATTAGCTGCGATGGAGGGGCTTTATGATGGCGAAACAAATGCTGGAATCGTAGCTTTTGGGGTGTTAAATCCTAAAAAAGAGATTGACAATGACGAAGAACCGTTTTTATTTCAAGTAGAAGCACCATATCTTTTGGGACTTATGGCAACTAGGGGGATTAATAACTTCACACCCGGAATAAATGATCTGATTTATGGCAATGAAGCTCACGGTATAGTCTCTGTTCAAAGCAGAATTGATAGCGGCAAAATCGCAATTAAAGCCCTTGATGATTACAAAGTGGCAAAAGATAGTGGTGACGTGGCTGGGGCTGAGAAATTTAGGGCCTTGCTAGATGAAAATATAGCAAATTTTGGCTATGGCTACTTAAGCGAGCCAAAAGACGCAATCCCGCCTATTGGATTATCATTTTATAGCTTTAGGCTGATGGTTGGACTTGGAATGTATTTTATAGTTCTATTTTTTGTAACGCTATTTTTGAGTATGGCAAATAGAGTTGAAAACTTCCCTAAAATCCTTTGGGCTTGCGTTATTAGCATACCGCTTGGATATGTGGCGTGCGAAGCTGGGTGGATAGTGGCTGAAGTGGGGCGTCAGCCGTGGGCGATACAAGATCTAATGCCTGTTGGCATTGCGGCTACAAATTTAGCCAGTTCAAATATCAAGATTTCATTTTTCTTGTTTGCGGTGCTATTTACGACGCTATTTATAGCTGAGATTAAGATAATGTTAAAGCAGATTAAGTTAGGATTTTAAAATGTTTGAGATTTTACAAATTTATTGGTGGTTTATAATAAGCTTGTTAGCTGGAATTTTTGTCTTTATGACATTTGTGCAAGGTGGTCAGACTCTGCTTTTTTGCTTCAAAGATGAGCATGAAAAGGATATGATAGTAAATTCCATCGGCAAAAAGTGGGAGCTAACTTTTACTACTTTAGTTATGTTTGGCGGAGCGTGTTTTGCGGCGTTTCCATTGTTTTATTCGACTAGCTTTGGCGGGGCGTATTGGGTGTGGATGGCGATACTATTTTGCTTTATCATTCAAGCGGTTTCATATGAATATAGAAAAAAGCCAAACAATTTCCTAGGTCAAAAAACTTATGAGATTTTTATGTTTATAAATGGCTCTTTGGGGCTATTTTTAATCGGCGTTGCGTTAAGCACATTTTTTAGTGGAAGTGAGTTTAGCCTTAACTCAAGGAATTTTGTCTCGTGGCAAAATCCACTTCGTGGGCTTGAGGCTCTAGGAAATCCGCTAAATTATCTGTTAGGATTTGCCCTAATTTTTGCAGCTAGGGTTGGTGGATCGCTATATCTTATAAATCACATTGATGAAGAGAGCTTAAGGGTAAAATTTAGAAAACACCTTAAATTTGACACTCTATTTTTTGTGCTGTTTTTCGTGGCATTTTTATTTTGGATATCACTAAAAGATGGTTTTTACGTGGTTGATGGGGCTGTAATGATGAAAAAATATCACTATTTTTTAAATTTTTTGGCTAATCCTTTTATATTTATAGCTTTGATAATTGGCGTGCTTTTGGCTCTTTTTGGAATTTATAAAGGAGCTTTTAGCAAAAGCACTCACGGGATTTGGTTTTGGGGCTTTGGCGTGGTTATAGCAGTGACAGCTCTATTTTTTAGCCTTGGAATGAGTGGAAATGTGTTTTATCCATCAAGCGTGGATCTAAATAGCTCTCTGGGCATACATAACGCTAGTTCAAGCCTTTATACACTAAAAACTATGGCTTATATCTCAGTGTTTATACCATTTGTATTAGCCTATATAAGCTATGTTTGGAAGAGTATGGATAGGGTTAAGATGACTAGAGATGAGATAGAAAAAAGTGAGCATATTTACTAGGAGCAAAAGATGACAAAATCAATAATTTTATTAATAGTGTGGGTTTGCCTGATATTTTTTAGCTATAAATTTATCAAGCTAAATATCCTTGAGATTGAGAGTAGGGAAAAAGGAAAATGATGAAAGTAGTGCAAATTTTACCTGAACTCAATGAAGGTGGCGTTGAAAGGGGCGTAGTCGAAATAAACCGCGAGTTTGTTAAAAGAGGCATTGTAAGTGTAGTTGTCTCTAATGGTGGCAAAATGTCGTCAAATATAGTTAAAGATGGTGGTGAATTTTATGAGTTTGATGTGGCTTCAAAAAATTTGCTAAACGCCCCTTTTAGAGCTAAAAAATTAAAAAATCTACTTAATAATCTAACCCCAGATATTGTCCATATAAGAAGCAGAGTTCCTGCATGGCTAGTTAATTTGGCAAAACCAAAAGCAAAAATTATAAGCACAATTCACGGGCTAAATTCAGTAAATTTCTATAGCAAAATTATGACAAAAGCTGACGCACTAATTGTTCCGAGCAACTACTCAAAAGAGTATGTTATCACTAATTTTAGTGCCCCAAAAGATTTAATTACAGTCATCCCAAGAGGAGTGGATCTTGCTAGCTTTAATCCTATAAATTTACCATCTAAAATAAAGCTACGAAACGATAGGAATTTACCCAATGACAGTTTTATAATCTCGTGTGTTGGCAGGATAACAAATCTTAAAAATATTGAAATTTTGCTAAAAGCTACTCCTTTTTTAAAAAATGCATTGCAAAATGTCAAAATTTTGATAGTTGGTGGAGTGCATGAAAAAAGACAAGGATATTTTGAAAGTTTGAAAGAGCTAATCAAAGCCCAAAATATTCAAAATGAAGTAATTTTTACTGGAAGCGTGAAAAATGTTGCTGAGATTTACAAGCTAAGTGACGCAGTGGTAAGCCCTTCTCTAAAACCAGAAAGCTTTGGTAGAAGTGTAGCCGAAGCAATTGCTATGAATACACCTGTAGTAGCCAGCAATCACGGCGGTGTAAAAGATATTATACTTGATGGTATTAACGGTTATTTTTTCAATCCTAGCAATGCAAAAGAGTTAGTAGACAAACTTTTGCTAGCACAACAGCTTAAATTTGATGGTTACGAATACATTAAAACAAATTTCAACCTAAATCAGATGGTAGAAAAGACTATAAAAGTCTATGAAAATGCACTAAATAAATCTTGAGTTTATAATTTTAAAAAATTAAAATTGCACTATTGACACTCTTTAAAATTCCAGATTTAAGATATTCTATAATAAATCAATGCGAATTGCCTATAGAAATTTGCATTAAAATATGACAATTCTCACGAAAAAGGTAAAAAATATTCTCATTTTTTACCTTAAAGTAAATATATAATTCTTAAAATGTAAAAAATGAGAATTATTGTTTTGCAAAAAATTATAAAAATTTATATAACTTATCTCATTATGCCTTTAAAAATTTCATCTTCTAAAGACTTGATATATCTATTTTTTGCTCTTGTGTAGTCTCTACTTTTTAGATACTCATTGGCTGCATTTTTAAAGTAAGGGTTTGCTTTGATACCTGGATGATTAACCTTTTTGCCATAGATTTTACCTAGCTTTTTATTAGCTAATACCTTTTTATTCTTTACACTTATAGTATAAGGCTTTGTTCCATCATGCACAAACTTAGCATATGGGGCAGCTTTGGTATTGCCTATATATGCTACACCTTTTCCACCCCTGCTATTCCAAACTCTGATATCTCCTTTTAAATTGCCTGTATCAACTGGGGCTTTATCTCTTGCTTTGTTTGCTATGCCATCTGCTACTTCGTTGATAAAAATATCTAAAATATCCATCTATTCATCCCCATAATACGCTATCTTTACATTCTCACCATTAACTACTGCCTTTATGTAGCCTTTTGGCGCGTCTGGTAAAGGCATAGTAGGCAAGGTAGAGTTAAATTTCATTAGCCCTTTTATGTCTATATCCTTAACCGTGAAATTTAGAGTTTCACTCCCATCTTTTGGGGCATATCTTTCATCGCTCTCATTTTTTGTATAAAGCTCGTTTTTTGCATAAATTTTAGAAAAATTATCATTTATTATAATTCGCCACGCAGTTGCTCCAAGCTCCATCGTCTCAAGCCCGTTATTTAAAATCGCCATTATTAACTCCTATTTTTTAATCTCTTTACTTCTTAAATCACCAAACCAAATTATATTTCCTTTTAATTCACAAGTCCCAAAAAGCTCAGGCACAACGCGGGAATTTGAATTAGTTGGCACATTAAACTCATCAAGCCCTTTAGCTTTTGCATTTTCCATTTCAGGTGGCACAGGCATAAGTAGATACACTGCTACCATCGCTATAGCTGTAACTGCTGCTATTATTGCATAAAACATTTTTTCTCCTTAAATAGTAATCTTTACTTCTTTGCTTAAAATACCCGTTGTATAGGCAACATTATAAAAGCTGTAAGTTAGATGTTTATTTGTCTCATACTCAAAGTTATCAGCTTTTATGTGAAACTCACTTCCATCTGAAATTTTAAGTAAAACTTCATTTTCCATTAGATTTTCATCAACTCCTGCAGATATCACATCAGAACTTCTAAAATTTGCTCCGTGAAGTCTAACACAATTTACCCATTTAAAATAGGTTTTAGAGTCCTTTTTCCAAGCTTTTAAATTGCTAATTGGATAGGGCATTTTAGCTTTACCACTGTGATTAAACTCAAGTTTTTTAGTCTCGGCGCTATCTGCAAAGTTTCCTGCTTTAAAATAAATCGTTGTTTTTGGTGAGATTAGTTCTAATACATCCAAATCATTTGCGTCTTTTGGTGCAAACCATACTTTAGCGCCTTTTAAATGCTTTTTGATCTCTTTACCACTTAAGCCCCTTATCAAATAAGATACTTCCCAAAGTCCATCACCTAAGCTTTTACGCGTTTTAAAGTTAATATACTCATCATCTATCAAACAAGTCATCTTAAGTCTTTGCCATCCAGCATCAGTTGCATTTACAGCCCAAAGTGGGGTTATCTCTCTTACAATAAATTTAGCTTCTCTTGCTACTTCGCCCGTGACTTCTAAAGGCTCATTAAGTTCAGCCAAAGCCCAAGTTTTGTCTAAATTTATGGTATCACCACTTAAACCATCACTTGCTGTAAAATACTGCACCATTCCAGTTGGCGTAATCGCCATAGGAATTACGCCTTGTTCGCTTCCGTTTTCAATAGTGGCTTCTACTAAATTGATATATTCTATAGCTCCAACTTTTAGATCTACTGGCTTATAAAGGCTATCTTGCACGGATGTTACAGTTAGATTTTTAAGTGCGAATACATCTTCTACAGCTTCCACGTCAATATAAGGTTCATCTTTTTCACCACCAAGATTTAAAATACGAAGTTTCATATCCTTAACTTTTAGCTTATCATTGCTAAATATCACCACATCTCCAACGCTTAAATCCTTAAAAAGCTCAGCACTTACTTGCATCTTTACACTTGCAAAGGGATAGCTCATCTTTCTCATTGTTCTATTTAAGACAATTTTTGCATTTCTTGCATTACTTATCGCCATAAATTCGCATTCGTAAGTTTTTTCATAGCCTATAGTATTTTTTGTGGCTGTGTTAATAGCACTTACGCTTGATTCAATGTTTTGCGTATTATCGGTGTATTTTATAATGCATTTACTATAAGTATCATCCCAGCTCTTACGCGTAAATTTCACATTTGTGCTGTTGCTTTCGTTGATTTTAAAAAGCGTGTCTGGGTTATAGTCATCTCTTAAGATTTTTAAAGATAGTTTTGAGTTTGATTTATTTATGTATAAAACACCGTCAATAGTTCTTAAAATCTCTTTTATCCACTCTTTTGCTTCATTTGAACGGCTCATTACAAAGCTTACTCCAAAGCCCTCATTTTTAAGAGCTTTTGCTACATTTAAAAAGCTAGAACTATCTAAAAACTCCTCACTTAGTTTTATTTTTGAAGTTAATATATACCAAAGTGCATGAGCGGGATTTATATCACCATTTATATCGCTAAGTGTGTCATTTATATCAAAGCTAACGCCAAGTTTTGTTCGTTTTGCGATAATGCTGTATTCAGGACAAGAACTAACATTATCACCTATAAAGCCATTTATTACAAAGTAACTTGTATTTTTATAGCACATACTTGAGCCTGTTTGTTTTGCTATATATGGGTCTGCTTGTGTTTGAGTGCCATCATAAAAATAGATTTTGCTATCTTTATTTCCACTTCCATTTCCACCACCCATTTGCTGTCCTGTTTTTGCTTCAAAGCTTCCACTACTTTTTAAGTGTGGTTCTTTTACCACGTCGCCTTTAAATTTAAACTTTATAAGCTCATCAACCTTTGTGGCAACCGCTACAGCCATACCTAAAAAATAAGCAAAGCCAATAACTTGTGCGCTTTTACTTTTTTTTCCCATTTAGTATCCTTGAGTTACTGGGTTTTTAGATGGCACAAATGGAAATCCACCATAATTTACTTCATTATTAAATTTATTTTTGCAAGTGTTAAGAAGTTTATCACACCCTGCATATAGATATAAAACTACATTTTTATTAAGTTTTTTTAGTGGAAACATTAAAAATATGCTCTCACCAATGTGCTGCATAATAAAGCTGTGCTGATTGTTAAAGCTAACATATCCACCTAAGAAATAACCATCTTCTTTTTCACCAATTTTTGGGCTTTTAATACGGGTAAAATTTTCCAAAAACTCACAATCTTTTCCTAAAAGCGTGAGTGAAAAGTCTTTTTTATTTAAAGCACAATTCTCATCAAATAGCTCAAACCCACACTCTTTGCTAAATGTGCGAGTTGGGATTTTACCTTTCATTAAAGCTCCAAGTGTGCTAAGCTTGATACTAGCTGTTCCATCTTTTGCATTAAACTCAACGCTACTAATCCTGCCATAAAATAGAAGTCTTTCATTTGCATCCATAACTTTTACATTTATATTTGTGCTAGGGTTAAACTCTTTGTATAAATTTATAGGCTCACACTCAAAAGAGCAGCTTATACTTGCGTCATCATTTAGGCTATCTTTTCCAAGTTCATTTAGATAGATAACTTCACTTTTATAAACTCTATTTCCCTTTTTTATATCAATTTGAGCGCTTGTATAAAAATACTTATCAAGCATAGCACCAAACTCAAATAGATAGTAACTACTCATAAAATATCTCCTTAAATTTAAGGCTTAAACTAAAGCCTACAGCACCATTTTTTGATAGCGTGAAAGTATCACTATCAAACCTAACATTTATTAACTCCATTATTAAAGTATCTTCATTGATATCTCTATTTAATTCATCTTTTAAAATCATCACTTCACAATTTTTTTTAGTATCTTTTCTAATGTCTAAAATTTGAGTTGCAAAGTTAAATTCTGGTATAAATATAAACCTGCTTTGATTATAAATAGCATATCCACCGTTTGTGTTTTTGATATTTATAGCACTCACGGGCGCACTAGCTTTTTCGTAAACTAAAAAATCCCTTTTATAGCTTGGTATATAAAAGCTTTTTAGCATTGCTTGTTTATCTAAAAAGAAGTTTTCAAGCCATCTTGCCTGACTTAAATTTCGTAAATAATATTTATGGCTTATACTTCTTGCATTTGGTTTAAAGTCATATTTAGCAAGTTTTTCTTTTCCATAAAAACTAAATCCTGCATCTATACTGATATCAGGACTTAAAAGTGGAAAAAAGTATAAAATATCTAGCTTATTATATTTCATAACATCTCCTTAAACTCAAGCTCAAATTTTAAAGTCTTAGCGTCAAAAAAGTTATATCTAACACTTTCTTTTGGCGTTGTTTTTATTAAAGGTAGGATGAATTTTTTAGCACTTACTTTTTTACTTAGCGTAATTTCATTTTTATAAATGCCTGAGATTTTAGCTACTTCATAATCTTTGAAATTATTATAAATTAAAGCACTACCCTCACTTTTAAACTCTTTGTTTATAAGAGTGTCGGCTTTTATTTTATCAGTTAATTCGCCACTTTTATTTAAAACTTTCGCGCAGCTAAACCACAAAGGAAGCATAATAAATTTATGCATTCCAAAGCTAATTAACCCCTCTACGCCGTTATCAATCTCTTTTGTGATAACATTAAAACTTATTATTCTAAGAGCTACGCTTCTTTTTGCTCTTCTAAACTCTTTGCCGTTTTGAGAGGTGAAGATATCAGTTTTTAGCTCTTTGCTTTCAGTGTATTCATAGTTTGGCAAATAAGAAAAAACAACTGCTCTTTCACCATTTAAGTAAATTGAGATGACTTGTTTGTTGCTAAAGTTTAAATTTATTGCTCCATCAATTAATAAATCGCCCAGTTGTTCGGCTCTTATAGTTATTATCCTATACTCATTTGGTTTAAAAATATCGCCGTTATTTACGCCTAAAAGTAAAACCTCACTTATCTCTCCACTTAGGTTAATACCCTCAAATGTGATATTTTCTAAACCACTATTTCTTAAATAAAATTTGATCTCTTTTGCAGCTGTTATATTTTCAAAGTCATACTCTCTATTTAGACTTGTATTTTTACCACTATCATCAGTCCATAGATATAGCCACATAGCTTTATCGTGATAGATAGCTTTGCTTAAATGAGCTTTTTTTGTAGTAGTGGTAGATGGCGTTTTAATCAAAGGCGCAGGATTTATAACTTTAGCACTTTTTAAATAACTATTTGTTAGAGCGTTAGCATTTAAAAAAACCTTATGATTTCCAGCTAATCCTATTTTCATAACTTAACCGCCAATCCAAATCTATTTCTATTGTGATCTACTGGTTTATTAGCACTATATAAATCACCATGTGGTTCAAACACCATAAATTTCTCACTTCCCATATAAAGCTCCTGTTTGTTTTTAAGACCTAAAAAGCCAATAACCCTAATCTTGTCTAAAACTCCAGCGTGAGTCCATTTTTCTAAGTCATTTTTATAGTAAAACTCAGGGGCTACCATTACATTAAGTCCAGTGTTTTTATCTTTGATAATCTTAGCTATCTCATAAACGCTAACTGCACTTAGTTTTATATAGTCTTTATTGTTTATATAAAAAGCGTTTGTTTTTGATTGTCTATTTAAATTTGTTAAAAAGCTATTCCACTCTTGAAGATTTGTCATAACTCTACTTTTTGTTATTAGATTATACCAATCACTACTACTAGATTCTGATTGATTTACATGCCAAAAACCACCTATTAGGATATTAAATAAAGAGTTATTATTATATTGAGGTAGCTCAAAAGGGGTAAAGTCTTTATATATAGAACAATACCCACCCTTTGCCCACCTATTATAACTACCAAATGGACCCTCTCCAACATAGCAGTCACTAAATACTATATGACCGCCACTAAACTCATGATTTTTGGTTAAATTTGAGCTAAAAAATGAGTAAGTAGCATTATCTCTTAAAAACATATTGCAAAACAAAGTATCACTATCTCCAACTAAAACATAGCTCTCCATATCATAACTAGCTCTATTTTTATAGTTAAAAAATATCCCTGTTGTGACTTGATTTCTACCACTATAAGCAGGGTGATAGTTAAGTCTTGCATATCCTGGTTGACTCTCAAAATCCTTACTCTCATCAAAGCCTGTTGCTCCTGAAAAAATAGCTAAAGAAGCTGAGCTACTATCTGTATAATCAAGTTTTATTTGAAGATAGTTTCCTATACTGTTTTTTAAATAAAGCTCAGTAATACTTTGTTTATTTATACTCCAACCACACTTTAGGGCAAACGCACTAAATAAAAGTAAAAACTCATATCTATCATAGCACTTTCCACTCTCAACTATCATCTCAATCCTTTCTTATAGCAAACATATTGTAAGCGTCTTTATTTATTCCATCTTGAATTACAATATAAGTTTTATCATCTATAACTATCTCATCTTCGCTTCTTATTCCACCAGTTGCTACTATCTTTACAAGGCCGTCAAGCTCACCATAAATCTCACCATTAAAATGTGGTTCTATCCCTTGAGAAGTTATGTTTTGAG
Source organism: Campylobacter sp. (assembly GCA_022775765.1). GTDB lineage: Bacteria > Campylobacterota > Campylobacteria > Campylobacterales > Campylobacteraceae > Campylobacter_B. The sequence goes on from JALFKC010000070.1 coordinate 19,945, forward strand.
TGTTTTTCTTAAAATATATTATAGGAACAGAGTATAATTCCCCGTTTGGATATGGTGAGATATCTAAACTATCTAAACTCCAACCGCTTATATTAGATGATGGATCTATAACTTTAGCGTTTATTAGAAGTTTTGGGTTTTCTAAACAACATTTATTGATATTTGAAAATCTAGTATATAAATCATAGCTTCCGCCAATACTGGCTAAATTTGTTGTAAAACTCCACTCCCCGCCATAAATTCTTAATTTTCCAAAATATCCTATCTGATAGAGTGCATCTTTTAAATAAACATCATTTGGATCATAAATTTTTAAAGCCACTATAATTCTGTTTTTATCACAATTTATAAAATACTCTATCTCTTTATCATATCCTGCTAGAGTGCTATTTAAAGCATTTGATTGATCATAAAAGCTAAGTTCTCTTGAGTAGCTAGAAGCTATTTGACATATTAGATTAGCGTGGTCATTTGGTAGGATTAGGACTTTAAAATTAACGCAAATTTGCTCCATCCCGCTACTGCCATCACTTTGCAGATAGATCTCTTTTTCTAATGGTGTATTGTTTGCAAACTTTAAGTTTATTTCTGATGCGTTTTTAGTTGAAATTACCTTGTATCTATTGTATTTTTTAGTCTCATTAAAATCAGTTGAAGCTATAAGCCCATCTTTTAAAAGCTCTTCACTATTATCTTCTAAAACCCCATATAAACTAACCACGCCCCCATCTTCTAAATTTTTAATTACAACCCCATTGATAGCTGATTTTCGTGGTAAATTGATAAAATTTAGAGTTCCTTTTGTATTTAAAGATTCATCACATAAATTAGGATTTGAGTTTATAAAGCTACTACTATTATAAATTTTATCAAACATTAAAGCTTTTTCACCTAAAACTTCCCACCCAACTTCTAAAGCAGTAGTTTTTATAACTTCTAAAAGCTCAAACATCCCATTGCATTTTCCACTTACATACATTTTACGCTCCTACTATATTTTTTATAATTTTTCTTCCACTTCTACTTTCAGCCCAGGTTTCAAAAAGGTGTGGATCTACTGTATTAACTATCGTTATACCCCCACTTTCTGAGTTTTGAGGCGTAGTTGTGGCACTATCTTTTAGCTGTTTAGTTTGTTCGCGGTTTAGGACATACTCACCCTTTAATAAAACTGCATTTACTTCATCACTTCTTAAGCCTCCACCGCCTACCATACCACCAGTATGAAACTTTTGAGCTTTGATTTGCGCAACTTGAGCCATACCTTGAGCGATAGCAACAGCTGCCAAAGCTGCACCAAGGATTGGATTTCCTGCACTTGCGTAAGCATTAGTTGCAGCTGTGTAGGTATTAACTATGGCTTTACCAACCATCATCGCCTGATAAGCTCTCATAGCTTTTTTATTTTCTCCACCACTTGCATCATAAAACATCTTTGCAAGTCCGCCTAGTGCGTCAAACCCAGCTCCAGCTTCGCTCATTCTTGCTTGCATCTGAGTTCTTAATATCTCAGTTCTTTTTGCCTCCGCTGCACCTTCAACATTGCCGATTTGTTCATAATACGCTTCAATCCTAGCCATTTCAGCATTATAATAATCATCAACCGCATTTAGTCTGTTTTGAAACTGACCTACGATGGTGTCATTGTAGCCCATAGCTGAGTTTAGGGTATCATAGTTTGCTTTTTGTTGCACTTTTCCAAAGTTTGCATTTGCGATCTCTTCGTTTGAGTAGTTGCCACTACCTTGCATATTTTCAGCATTTATCCTAGCTCTTATATTTGCCGCTTTTGCTTTTTCGCCAAGGAGTTCGTAATATCTCTCTTCATCCTGCAATCTTTTTAAGCGTTCTTCTTTTTCAAATTTCGTCTGCTCTTTTGCAAAATACTCCTGAATTTGAAGATTATTAAGCCCTAGTTCTTTTAAACGCAGGATCTCTTTTTCTTTTTCTTTTAATCTTTGATTTGACAGATCCCCTATGGCTTTGTAATACTCTATCTCTTTATTAAGCCTGTCTAAATACTCTTTTTTAGGGTCTATTTTTACAGCGCTTTTAAGGGGTTTTAATTTAGATGCTTCTTTATTTACCGCATTAACTGTGTTTTTAACATCACTTACAGCGTCACTATTTGCTTCATAGCTAACTTTAGCGATATCTTGTATTTGAGCTTTTATGCTTTCAAAAATTTCATTATTCTCATTTTTTACCTTTTCATACTCGGCTTTTAATGAAGTAGTATCTATTAAATCCCCATCAATTCTACCTAGGCTAATCTCCCCAAGTCCTGCAAACTCACTAACTGCATTCATAACGCTTTCAAGCTTTTCAAGCATAGTATTTATCTTATCGCTGAAATACTTTACAAAGCTATTTATTCCATTACTTACTGCTAAAGTTGCTGATAAGGTTCCCTCTCTTACTCCATTTACAACTAAAATCAACGCCGAACCTATAAGCTGAAAGCTTTTATAAACATCACTTCCAAACTCAACTATGTTTCCGCGGTTAGTATCTATCCACCGGCTTATTAAACTAAGCGAATTTGCTACACCGCTACTTGCTCCACTTGTCTTATCAAGATCTCCAACTAAAGCTAAAATTGAGTTTGATATCCTAGTTCTAGCATTTTCTATGGTTGTAGGGATTGTCTCAAATTCGGCGTTTATAGTTTCACTTTGGCTTAAAAGTGCATTCATTAAAGTCTCACTTGTTATCTCTCCAGCTGCGCCCATTTCTCTTAAAGCCCCAGCACTTACTCCCATGCCATCAGCGATTGCTCTAGCTAAGCGTGGGGCTTGTTCCAGCACCGAGTTAAGCTCTTCGCCCCTTAAAACTCCACTTGCAAAGGCTTGTCCTAGTTGCATTAAAGCGGCCGCTGAAGCCTGAGCTGAAGCACCACTAATTGTTAGAGTTTTATTTATAGTATCAGTTACATTTAAAACATCTCTTTGGCTTACAGCTAAGCTCTCAGTTGCACTTCTTAGAGATATATATAAATTTGTGGTTTCGCTTAGAGAGGTTGAAGCAGTTTGACTTGAAGCAAATAAAGCGTTAAAGCTAGAATTTAGCTCAGAGTTACCCAAACTAACTAAATTTAATCTAGCTTCTAAGGTTTTGTAAGTATCAGCTAAGCTTAAAAAATTTGAACTTAATACTAAAACCCCTTCAGTTAGTTTTGGAAAAATATAGTTTCCAAGGTAGCTTAGCTTTGAGAAGTTAAATTGATTGATAGAGCCTTGCATACTGCTTAGGCTTTTACTGCTTTGATCTACATTTGCTTTTAGATTTTTGATTTGAGAATTTACTACATTTATGGCTCCAGTTTTTGCATCAACGCTGATTTTTATGGTTAAATCATTTTTCATCTTTTAACCCTTTTTTTATGATATAATTTCCAAAAAATAGAGGTTTAAAATGGCATTTTTTATAGTTATTTTTGCTTTGGCATTTTGGATTTGGCTTTTTGGTTTTAAGTGGTATAAACTTGCTTGCGACGATGAAAAAGAAAATGGCTACAGTTTTAGCCCATTTAATGCTATGATAAAAATTCTTTTTCTTGGCTATAGTGCCTTTTTGATTTTTATAGTAGCTTTTCATTTTACTTTAACCCCTTATTAATCACTCCTAAAAGAGTGTTTAAAACGCTATAAATTTCAACTATATCAAGGTCAAATTTTTCGCAATAGCATTTAGCAAACTCAAAGTTTAAGCCCATCCCATACTCCCTAATCTCTAAAGCGTTAAAAAACATCTCTATAACTCTAATCTCAAACTCACTTTCTAAAAATACAACCCCACGGCTTTGTAAAAATGTTTTTTCATCTTCATCTTTTGGAGTTGGTGGAAACTCTTTGTTTTTAGCCACTAACTCTACAAATTTACAAAGCCTAATTAGTTTTTTTCTTGCTCTTTTGCTATCTCTTTACTTATCTCACTCCATAGTTTTTCATGCTTTATACCCTTTTCATTCATTAGCTTAAACAAAGCCTCTTTTTTATCTGATTCAATAAGCAGGTTTGACCTTAGGGTATAAATTTGTTCTAAATCACTGAAAATCTCACTCATCAAAGAGCTATTTAATTCTTTAGTTATGGCGGAATTTCTTTTTATTAGTTCTTTGTTTTCAAGTAAAAGTTTAGCTTTATCAAAAAATCCGCTTTCTTTAATCAAGGCTTTGTTTGTCTCAATTATGCTCTCATTTAGTTTTAATTCATCATTTAAACTCTCACTCTCTTTTAGTTTCAAAGCGTTTTTATCAGCTCTTTTTTTAAGCTCGTTTTGTTCGGTATCGTTTGGTTCTCTAACCTCAAGCTCAAAAATTTCACCATCGATATTTAAATTAATCTTATACTCTGTTTTTATCATTTTATTCTCCTTGTTTGAAATATGTAAGTTTAAAGTTATCATCTCCTTTGTCCGACAACGCCAAAAACTCCCTATCTATCACATAAATACCGTCTAAATCACTAAACTCAGGGGCTTTACTTACCTTTGCCCGTGGGATTTCAAGTTTAAATATGTCTTTTCCCTCACTATCTTTAAAAATCGCTTCAAAGCTCATCGTTGTTCCGTTTGCAAATTCATTAAATCCACTTTCAGCTCCACTTTCAAGTCTCATTTTTAAAGTAAGCTTCGGTTCATAGTCGCTTAGGTGAAATTCGCCGATATTAGTAAATTTCTCATAATTTATTACATTTCCCATATCAAAGCTAAACTCGCTTAAGTTTATATCGGTGCCATTAATTGTCATACTTCCTAAACGCCTTATTAAAAGTGCTTCACCCGCTTTAATGTCTGTGATACTTTGTTCTTCTACAACTTCACCATCATATGCGGCTTTAATACTAAATGTCGCTTCAACCTTATCGCCAACTTTGCCTTCAAGTTTAAACGCGGCTTTTGCGCCTTTGCCTTTAAATTTCCTATCAGGCAGTATCAAATCCACGCTCCCGGTTGTAGCTGAGTGAGTATCGGGCGTGTAAGTGATAGTGTTTTCAGTTGTATCTTCAGTTTTTTTAAGATTACACATTGCAAAAAGATTGTCATAAAAAGCTATATCTTTATAAAGGCAAGTTGTAGCTTCTATCTCCATTTGCCCCCAGTCAGCTATTGTTACCACATCTTTAGCTCCACCATAAAAGCCAAAGTTTGGAATCTCAACTTCATCCATCGTAACTTTTGGTGTTATATTTGAAGTAATTTTTAAAACTTGCGTTGGCTCCTTGTAAGTCCCGCTTGTGTCTTCTAAACCTATTTTAAGTCCTGTTCTTGCTAAAACTCTTGCCATATTAACTCCTTTTTTTTATGTTCTTTTTAAAACTTCTAAATCTTGAGAAATTTATCCTAAATCCTAGCGAATTTCCTGCGGTCACTACCAAAAGGTAGCTCCCTTGAAAATTCACCACGATTTAGGCAACTATCCCTATTTTATCTAAGCTATTTTTTTCTAAACAGCTCGCTTAACTCTTTACTAAGCTATTTTTTGCTTACACTTTTTTAAAACCCTTAGCGTGGTTAAGCATTAGCCACCCATCCATCTACAAATTTCTTATACTCATCATTTTGTGATAAAACAACTCTATTTAACCAGCCGTTTAGGAAGTGGCTGTAACGCTTTGATTTGGCTAAATTTTTATAATACTCACTAAATTTAGCTTTATACTCACTCTCAAATTTCACAGGGCTATAAGAGTTTAAAGCCCTAATTGTGTTTTTACCTACCACGCCATCAATTTTTACATTTACCACTTCTTGAGCGAATTTAACCGCTCTATTTATCCCAACATTAACTGCGAATTTAAAGATTAGATCAGCTGTTCTGTATGGTAAGACGCTATCAAGTTTCATTTTGTTCCAAAATACATTTTTATAAAAACACTCCACTAACTCTTGCAATTTCTTATCTTTGTAGCATATCTCACTAGCTTTTTCTAGGCTAGAGTGCATATTTAGATACATTTTTACTATATCCCAGCCACCAAAGTTTGGATGAGCCATCTCATATATCCCCATAAAGGTAAGTCCGTTTTCGCCCAGGTTTTTATGCAAAGCATTTTTGGGGCTGTTAAACTCAAGATCTAGCATATTTTTATAGCTTAATTCAAAATTTGCCATCTTTAGTTATCCTTAATATCTCTTTTACATCACTATGGATTTCATCTTGCTTGTTTGAGATTTTTCCTACTAATTCTCTATTTTTATTTGTGTTTTCGTTATTTTCATTTATACCCTTAACGATGTCTTTGTTTAGATCAGCGTTTTCTCTAGTGGCTTTGGTATTCTCATCAACGCTTCTTTTTATCTCACTAAGCAAAAACTTCATAAAATAGCAAAGTCCTGTAATCAAAATTAAAAAAATAATTACAAAAAATACTGTCATACTATTTGTTCCCCAACCATCAGCTCCTGCTATGAAATTTCCACTTTTATCAATTACATCACTTTCTATCATCACTCTCTCCAATGCAGTATTTAAGTGCGTTTTCGCACTCTAAGTAGTAAATCATCCTAGCCTTATGGCTCTCAAAAGTGCCATCATTTTTTGGCTTTAAAGGCATTTTAATATCGCACCTAATAGGGGTTAAAACCTCTTTATATACCACTTGTGCATTTTTTGCACCACAGCCGGTTAAAACTAGCAAACTCATAGCTAATGCTAAAATTCGCACGAATTTGGCGGATTTGTTTCGCCCTAAAACACCAAAAAACGACCTAATCATTCCAAACAGAATAGGCTTAATTTGTGCGAAATTTACTCTCTCAAGCGAGACGCCCTTTGTGGGCTTCGCAACGCAGAGAGAGTTAAATTTCGTGCAAAAGAAGTCATTTATGGGGAATTTAAAAAGTATCATCTAAAAAGCTCCTTATAAGCTTTTAATTCACTCTCACAACTTTTATCCTTAACAAAGACTTTTTCAATCTTGCTTGTATTAGGGGGTTCAAAAGGTTTTTTGAGTTCTAAATTTTTTATTGCTGCATTTTGAGTTTGTAAAGTTTTATCACACTTCAAAAGCTCAAATTTGGAGTTTGCAATATCTAATTTAAGCGTTTGTATCTCACTATCTTTAGCATCTATTTTAGCAAAAAGATAGAGTAAATAAATAGCACTTATTACTAAAAGAGTAAAATTTAAAACACTTTTATATTTAAGTATGTAATTTAAAAAACTCATTTTTTACTCCTACACAATATCTCTAAAAATTTTAAAACTAACACTTATCTCATAGCTATATAAAGCCCCATCAAAGCCAAGAGAGCTAACGCTAAAGCTTCCATTATCCAAAAGATGACTATCATATTTGATAAAATTTTCTCTAATGGTTTCAATTAGTGGTAAAACAGCTCTATTATCATCATTTAGGCTTTTTGCCTGAACTAAGATTTTAAAGCTTACTAAATCAACTTGATAATTAATCTGTTCTAATGAGTCAAAGATAAGATAAACTCCACTTTGATTTGACTTTTTTGAGATCTCTATCATATTTGGAACTATCTTTTTAATCTCATTAAAAGCCTCTTTTAAATTCTTAATCCCGTTTTCCATCTCTACTCCGTTTATATATATGCTTCAATCGGCTTCAAAACGCATTCAAAACCTTTCAAAGTTTTTAACTAATACCAAAACCTACCCAAAGTATAAAAAGCTTTTTAAACGCTTTCTATCTCATAGGTAGAAAATCCACCTAAATTTGAACTCTCATTTTTTACTAGCTGTTTAGTAGCTTCTTTTAAAAGTAGAGCGTCAGCTTCTGTTAGTGCTACTTTTAAAATAATCTTTAGCCTTATCAAAGCAAAGTCCATCACAGCCCATCTTGGACTTAAAGCTAAGTCTATAAAAGAAATTTGAGCCTTTACTTCAGCCAAAGCCTCTTTTGTAACTTCAGCTTCATTTAAAAGAGCCTCTTTTGCTACTATCTCAAAATCTTTTATAAACTTATCCATTTTTACTTCTCTTATTTAACTGCTAGCTTAATCAGCCTTTTTGCTAGATAAATCTTAGCTATGACATCCTCAAGCTCAAAAATCTCACCCTCTTTTATAAAGTCGCCTTTTATAGCTAAATTAGTAAGTGCAATGTATCTTTTCATCTTAAGCCTTTTGCATCAAGCATACCCATTTTTTGATAGCTATCTCATAGTCGCAAAAGACATCAAAAACATATTTTAAAGCTCTCTCTTCAGCGTCATACCATCTATTTCGCCTGATATCTAAAACAACGCCTAAAAGTAGATTTTTAAGTGGCGTTGCCATATAGCTTCCTTTTGGTATAAGGCTAGTCTCTTCCAAAGGAACTCCTAAGATTTTATTAGCCCCAGCTTCGATTAGATAAGATGGAGCATTTAGCTTACTTAACTCTTCGTTGTAATCGCTTACATCAGCAGGATTTATCAAAATCACAGTATCGCTTTTTGCATCCTCTGGCACAGCTTTAACTAAAGCTTTTAATCTATCACTTATGGTTTCACTCTCTGCATAGGTTACTTTTGTAGTTTCACTGCTATCTTTTGCGATTTGTAGCCAACCTTTATGCAAGGTCTCAAATGTATTAGCATAGGTATCACTGTTTCCAACAAAGCCTAAAAGTGCTAAGTCATTGCCAAAGGCTTTACTAAAAGTGTTAAATGTCTCTTCCTCAAATTTTGGATTGTGCTTATTTTCTTCTAGAGCGTCTTGTAAGATTCTAGCAAAGAGTTGCACGCTTTTAGCATCAAGTTTAGTTCCAACTAAACCTAGCTTCTTTCTTTGTTCTTCAGTTGGTTTATCGCCACTTGGAACTCTAACTAAAATTCCTTTTGCCACATCCCATGCATCTATTTCTTTGGTTAATCTTCCCATTTTTACAAGGTTTATCTTTTGTAAAAAAGAGCTATTATCTTTAACTACATCTATAAAGTTATGAGCCTGTTCTGGCGTTAGTGTGCCACTTAAGGTTGTATCAGTTGCACCCATACTTGCTTTTAAAATTTCACTTAATCCTGGCATTATAAAACTCCTTTTGAAAATGTAATATCATCTTTCTTAACTTCTTTATCCTGTTTTGAAGAGTTTTTTAGCTCTTCAATGCTACTTTTAAGAGTTGCTATCTCATCTTTTAAAGCTTTAATCTCAGCTTTAAAATCTTCACTCTTATCCTCTTTTTTTACCTTATTTTCGCTCTCATCACTGCTTAAATTCTCATTTTTTACACTCTCACCCATCTTTGTCTCCTTTTTAAAATCTTTAAAAAAGCTAGTTAAACTCTCTTTAACTATCTCTGATACACTCTTGATCTTAACAACTCCAGCCCCATACATAGAAAGTCCAGTTATCTCACCATTTTTTACCATCTCCTTTAAGTTTTCATCTTCAATCTTAATGCCAACCGCCCACGCTCCAACTTCATCAAAAAACTCATCTTTGCTTTTTACTATCCAGCTTTCGCAAATAAAAGCGTCTGCTTCAAGCATATTGTGATTAACATCAACTCTATACCCAGCCCCACCTTTCATAAACTCGAAAGCTGCTTTTTTTATCTCATCTTTATTAGCAAAATCTCCTTGAGCATCTACTTCGTCTGGAGCATAAACTATCCCATAAACAATGCCCTCTTCACTGCTTTTGGTGAAATTTACTCTTAAAAGCTCACTGAAATTTTCATTTTTATAGATGATAGTTTTATTATTAGCCCCTTTGTGGACTAATGAGATGAGTTTTACTTGAAGATCTTTTATCTCAGCCATATCACTCCTTTTTTAAAATCTTTTTAGACTAAAACTAAATCCTTTTAAACATTTCAAAAGTATATATATTTTTAAAAACAAAAGCTATCTAAATATCCATATATAGGCTATTTAGATAGAAATTTTAAATTTTTTCGTATAAAATGTTTTTAAAAATTAAAAAGGGGTTAAGAGGTGGAGTATATATTTTATAAATCATCTTCAAAACAAAAAATAGTAGAAAACGATTCAGTCATAAATAATATAATTGAGCCTTTTATTAGTTTTGATAGGCTATTAGATTTAAGCTATACAAATGTCTATCACAAAAGAGCCTTAAATCTAAAAGCTACTGTTTTATCAACTATAGATGAGACAAATTTAAATGAGTTTTTACCATCAAATATAAACGAAACTGAGTTTTTAAAAGGTTTTGTATATAATTTAGAGTTATTTGGAACTGCAGCTATTGAAAAAGCTGGAAAAATGCTATATCTTCTACCTACTCAAGAACTTAGGATTTCAAAAGATTATAAAATTTACCAAAAAACAAACTCTAAAATAACTCCACTAGATGGCTTTTATCTAAAATATCACAGCTCTAAGTCCCGCTATTATGGTGAGCCTGACTATTTAGATTGTATAAATGCTATCCTTTTAAACTCTAAAGCCGATACCTATAACAACACCTTTTTTGATAATGGTGCAAGACCTGATATAGCTATAATCTTTGAAAACTCAGAACCATCAAAAGAGCAAATTTCAGCTTTCAAAGAGTTTTTTAGCAAGGATTTTAAAGGGGTTAATAATGCTCATAAAGCCCTTCTTGTCTTTGGAAATAACGGCGTTAATGACTCTAATGCTAAAATAAGATTTGAAAAACTTGGTGGGGTAGATGATTTAAGTTTTAAAAAGCTTAAAAATGTAGTTAGAGATGAGATAGTTGCAGCTCATGGCGTGCCTCCGCGTTTAGTTGGAGTAGTGCAAGGAAATGGTCTTGGTGGAAGTGGTGAGCTAATGGGGCAACTTCATCAATTTAATGAGCTTGTCATAAAGCCTAAGATTGAGACAATTGAGTATTTTTTCAATGAAATTTTAGGCGTAAAACTAAGCTTAAAAGCTATTGATGTAACAAACTTTAAAGATGATAGCACAATTATAACCTCTTTAGTTCAAAATGGCATAGTAAGCATTGATGAAGCAAGAGATTTGCTTGGTTGGCAAAAAAATATAGGCTAAAAATGGCATACTCAAAAAAGACTAAAGATTTAATCTTAAATCTACTAAAATCAGGGCTAACTCAAAGCGAATTAGCTAAAGAGTATAAAATCAACCCTTCAACTATAAACCGCTGGGCTAAAGAGCTAAAAAATGAAGATGAAATTTTAACTATAGATAATATAAAATCTCAAATCAAAGAGCTAAGTAAAGGTAAGAGCTCTGATAGCAAAGCAAAGCAAATAGCAATGCTTAGTGCAAGTTTAGTTAGATTAGATGGTGAAAAAAAGAAAAAGGCTAAACCTAAACCAAAACCGCTTATTGCTATGAATGCTGACTATGAGAGTTTAAAAGAAAAAGCATTAAAAGAGGGTGGGTTGTTTAACTATCAAAAAGAGTTTTTAAACGATAACTCTCAGTTTCGCATTGTTTTAAAAGCAAGGCAAATAGGCTTTTCTTATGTAAGTGGGCTAGATGCTCTTTTAGGAGCTGTTGCAGGTAGGGATCAGCTATTTTTAAGTGCTAGTGAAGAACAAGCTAGAATTTTAATGAACTATATGAGTGGTTGGGCTAAAAAACTGGGCATTTCTTTTATTAAAGATAGCGATTTTGAAAAGAGTTTAGAAAATGGTGCAGTCATAAAAGTGATGGCTCATAACTTTAGAACCGTGCAAGGATTTAGCGGTGATATCTGGATGGATGAGTTTGCATGGTATCCAAACCAAAAGAGAATTTTTACCGTATTTGTTCCTACTATAGGTGCAATTAAAGGACGCTTAACTATCCTTTCAACCCCATTTGAAGAGCACTCTTTATTTCATGAGCTTTTTAGTGATGAGCTTAAATACTATGTCTTTAGCCGTCATAAAATCGATATCTATAAGGCGATGGAAGATGGACTAGAGTTTGACCTTGAGACGATGAAGTCTTTATTTGACGCTGATACTTGGGCTAGTTGCTATGAGTGCATTTTTATAGATGATGAGAGTGCATTAATGAGTATTGAGCTGATTAAGAGTTGCGTTGATTATAATTTCTCATTTTTTACCCCAAAAAGCAAAGAGAGTTTATATCTTGGTTATGATATCGGTAGGATTAAGGATAGATCAGCCTTAGCTGGGATAATTACTAATAAAGATAAATTTGACCTTGCTATTTTAAACACTTACGCTAAGACTAAATTTAATGATCAGTATGATGAGATAAAAAATCATCTGTTAACTTATGAAAACTCGGTTTTAAATATAGATAAAACTGGAATTGGGCTAAATTTAGCTGAAAATTTATATGATGGCTTTGGCTCTCGCGTAAAGGGAGTATGGTTTAGTGCGGCTTCAAAAGAGCAGATGGCATTAAATCTAAAAAAACTCTTTGAAGATAAGAAAATTAGAATACCAAATGATCCTGTTTTAATCGCTGATATTCACTCAATCAAAAGAAGTGCTGGGGCTAAAAGCTTTAAGTATGATAGTCCTAGAAATGAAAACGGACACGCTGATAGGTTTTGGGCGCTAGCTTTGGCAGCTTTGCATATCCAAAGCGTAAAGGTGCTAAGAAGCGGTAAAGCAATTATTATTTAAAAAGCGAAATTTTTACTCTTTTGTAAAATTCTTTTTTATGTAGTTTAAAGCGTCTATAAAAGAGCCTACGAATTTATGCTCTTTATGGTTAAACTCGCAAATTTCATTCATTAATGGGTCATTTTTAGCTAAGTTTAACACTTCATCTTTTACATCCATATCAAACATTCCCATTATTTTATTTTTTTCTATGCAAAGGGTGGCAAATTTGTATTTTTCGTTTTCTTTTTTTGCATATTTGCCATTCCAAATATCATAATTTTTAATGTTTATTTGCCACTCTATATCATTTCCACTAATTTCAAACTCTCTCATATCTCCCACCATGCCTTTATAATTTCTTGTTCCAAGACAAAAGCGTTATCGCTAAAATAATCTTTTCTTTTTGGTTTAAAAACAGTTATAATTCTATTGCCGTCAAAAACAAAAAAATATCCGTTTTGACTGATTGCTACACTTCTGTTTTTCTCTCCCTTTTTAGGTGCTGTTTTGACAATTGAATTTAACCCTTTTATAATGCCTTGCTTTGTTATTTCTCCGCTTTTAAGTCTTTGCTTTAAATTATGCTCTCCATCTACTGCCTTTAAGTCCAAAACTCTCTCAACTCCCATCTTATCGATATGTTTTATCACCTCTTTACTACCCAGCTCACTCGTCATATTCATCTTTACGCCATCATATTCATATTCTTTGGCATAAACCGGAACTATCATAGTTCTGCAGTGGAAGTGGTATGGCGGTAAGCCAAAGTTTTTAGGTAGTTTATCGCTTCTTCCGTTGTATGCCTTGCTAGCCCAAATAGCGGCGTTTTTCTTTTCACTCATATTTTTTGCATTTAGTAGTTTTTTAGCCTGAGCGTCTAAATGCTCTACTGGTATAAGGCGTCCGTGCATACTTCTACAAATTTCACTGGTTCTACTATCCATTCTAGCTACAACTTTAAAGTATTTTACAGTCTGGCTTCTATCTAAAATGGCAGTTAAATTTCTATTTTGGTTAATGATATTATCAGCCACGCCTTCAAAGTAACTCTCACTTCCTTTTAGGGTAGAGTTTAATTCACTTTTTAATCTATCAGCTAAATCTTTTCTAGCTAGTTTTCCACTCATTACATCCTTAACTGCATTTTTTACTCTATCTTGCAGATTTGAGTTATACTCATTTCTTAGCCAGTAAAAGCTATCATCGATTAGTTTTATAGCCTCTTCATCTAAATTATCAAAGCCAACTTTTACTCTGCTATCAAGTTTTTTGCGGTTTAGCTTAAAAGACACTGCAAGGCTTTCCTTATCTATTTTATGCTCTTTTATACCAAGAGTGGCTATTTTTGAGTTTAAAAGAGCTAAAAAACTCTTCTCATCTAAACCAAAATTTTCATAAGCAAAAACTATCAGTTCGTTAAAGCTCTCTTTTATATCTTTAATGCAACTTATTGCAAATTTAGCCACTATCTCATCTATAAACTCATCTAAACTCATTTTAGCCTTTTTTTGCTTAATTAGACTTTTTAAGATACCACTATTTGACTTTAAAATTCTCATTTTTTACATCTTTTTCAAATTTTATTTTTTCAGTAGTGTGAAATATGCATCCACACCTCTCACACTTCCTAACTCTTATAACTTCAAAGCTTTTTATGGTTGCTACTACTTTGGTTTTTTCATTTAAGCATTTAGGGCAAATCATTTTTATTTCCTATAAAATTTACACATTTTTTCTAAGCCTGTTATAGCTTTTTTAGCATCACTTGAAAGGATATTTTTAAGTTGGCTCTCTAGTCTTATAATTATACTGCACTGCTTAGCTACCCATCTTACAAGCCTTTCATCGCTAAAATTTAGTCTTTTTGCTAGGCTTTTTAAGTAGTTATATTGAGACAAAGTTATCTTTTTATCATCTTTTTTAACTAGCTTAGAGTTTTTAACTAAATTTCTACCTAAAATATCAGGCTCACTCTTTTTGAAATCTCCATTTATTAGCATATCAAGGGCTAGTTTTAACTCATTTATGCTTAAATTTGCAGATGAACTAACTCCAAATCTTATCTCAAGCCACATCTCCCAAGCATCGTTTTCCCTTAAGAGTTTATACTCACTATTTAGATGAATTCTCTTAAGTAAGTTGTTTCTTAAAACTCTTTGTTTCTCAGTCATATTAGCCCCTTTTTCCATAGCTCACTAGCTAAAATAGCTCTACTTATACCAGCACAACGACTCATCTTAGATATATTTATTCGCCCGTTTTTAAACCTGTAAAAGTCTAAGTCATAATTTAAAGCATTATCTAGCCTTGCTTTAAATTTAGCCTTTTTACGCTCATGTAATAGCTCAAGATGAATTCTTTGCTTAGTGCTCATTTTACTTTTTATCATTTTAAAACCTTAATCAAGGGCTTATAAAAGCCCTTTGTTAAAGCTTTACAAAAAACTTACCTTACTTCACTCCCTTTTAACTCTTCTGCCCGTTCTTTAACAAGCTCCCAAAACTCATCTTTTTCAAAAGCTGTTTTTAATTTTTCTTCAACTCCTTCTATCTTTAAAATTAAAATTGCAAACAAGTCTGACATATCTATAAAAATATCCTTTAAACTTCCATTAATATCTACTTCTCCATTATCTATCTTTATCATTTTTTATCCTTTCTTAAAGTCCTGCTATATCTAAAACTAAGCTTTTAATCGCCCCATCAACCTTGCCACCATCACGCTCCTTAAAGCGTATATAGCTCTTTGTCCCTACTATCTCTACAGCTTCGTCTATCATCTTCATAGCCTCAGTCCATTTTGGATTAGTTATAGGATATTGTTTTAGGCTAAGCACCATCTTTGCATCAACTTTGCCGTTTTTAACATCAAAAGCTCTAGTTATTAGAGTTCTTATCTCAGCGTCTGCGTTTTCAGTCTTTTCATCTAAATACTCATCGATCTTCTCTTTTGCAAGAGCAAGTTTTTGATCGAAACTGATTTGCTTAGCGATTTGGATTTGCACCTCTTTTGAGCCATTAAAGCTCTTTAGAGTAACAGAGCCTGTTTTAGAGTTTTCAAGCTTATCCATATTGTAGTTTTGTCTTAAAAGATCTATAAAGTCATAGCACTCCTTATACGCCATCTCTTTAAATTCACGCATTACTTTTTGTAGCTCTTTAGCCTTTTCTAAAAGCTTCTCAACCACTTCATCTTCAAGCTGTTTGTCTATAGAGATCATATCCTTATGGATAAAATTTCCCTCTTTGTTTTGCCAAAAGCCTTTCTCATCTAGCTTTGCCATCTTTATCCTTTCTAAAAATGTATTTTTTCATAAATTTTAGGCTATTTACATAGCCATACTTTAGGACTATGGGTAGATGCTCTTTGCTTTTTTTCTTTATCTTAAATCCACCCACGCCAAACGCCTTTACTCTTCAAAAAAACCTATTTCGCTTATGCCTAGCTCCTTTGCATACTCCCTTTCAGCTCTCATCCCAGCACTATATGCACTACTTGGATGGCTAGAAAAGTATACATAAGAACAAACGCTAAGTAGTTCAAGTCCAGCTGTTAAAAGGGTCTTTCTATCACTATTTTCATCAAACAGCTCACCCCACATTAAAATGGGGCTAATAGGTATATACCCAGCTTCTTTTACCCTTTTGCACTCTTTTAATGCTACTTCTTTGGCTATCTTAGCTCTGTTTTCTTCGCTACATCTAAGCCCAGCGTAAGGGGTAGCAACATAAACTAGTCTTGCCGTTCTTTTACTCATCTCTCTCCTTTCTATCTTTATGTTCTTTTAACGGGGTAGCAAAGCCATCCCTAATAGGTTTAAGTTTTAAAACTTATTCAAGCCCTAACTCTAGGGCTTTGATAAGCTTTAAGTACCTTTTTAAGCTCTTTTTCGTCAATCTTTTTAACTAGTTTTAAAAAGATAGAAAAGCTCTTATCCATTTTAGAATAGATACTTAAATCCACTAAAATTTCATCATCTCTAAAGCCTCTAATTAGTTCCATAACATCAAAAATATCATCAAAAGCTATAAGTCTAAATGAAAGAGTAAGGCTACTTTTTTGTAAATTTGGATATAAACTCACCCCAAATTCATCATCTATCAACTTATCAAGGCTTTTTAACTCATCACTAAAATATTTAGTGGCTAACTCTTTATTTTCCATATCTAGCTCCACACTCTACCTAAGCCAAACACAAAATTTGGCTTTAAATTCTTAGCTTTATCATCACCAAATAACTTAGGATAAATTTGGCATTTAGAAGTTTGACTTTCGGTATTTAAAAGCTTCTTTTTCTTAATGCTCTTTCCGATTAAATTCCCATCTTTTGTAAAACCCACTTCAAACCCA
>JALFKC010000004.1 GCA_022775765.1 Campylobacter sp.
CACAAATAGTTAAAAATTACTTAGCAAGTAAGTTTGGTTTTAATTGGAAGTT
This sequence comes from Campylobacter sp., assembly GCA_022775765.1. GTDB lineage: Bacteria > Campylobacterota > Campylobacteria > Campylobacterales > Campylobacteraceae > Campylobacter_B. Next base: position 53 of record JALFKC010000004.1, read on the forward strand.
TAACAAATTCACAATTTACAGCAAAAAACATATGATGGACTTATTGATTACATAGTTAAACACTTTTCATTCATTACAAAATGCTTTCATATTTTTCTAACCTAAGTTCGAAAAATCAATTTTTAAAGTAAGTAAAAGAAGCATTATGACAAATTTTAAATCTTTTAGAGTTATTTTTTAATTATAAATTTACTCAAATCTCTTGCCACCATATCAAACAAAACTTACTAAAATGGTAAGAGATGTGAATTTAAACGGCAGATTTTGATCTATCTTAATTTAACTTTAATTTCTTAAATATAATAAAGTTTTGGTTATTTTATGCTTTTTACAATCTCTAAATGTTTGCGTTTGATAAACTTTGAATACCTGCTTCCATACAAATTTGCGTGCCAAATACTAAATCCAATCAAAGCATAGCCTGAAATAGAGTGAAGTTTGCGTGAGGTTTGATTTTTGAGATTTAGGGTTGTAATAGCTGCTACGCCTAGGCACACACCCATACCGATTTTAGCAGTTTTTCTTTGAAATTTTGGATCTAAAAGTTTAGCCTCAATAATTTTAGTTGTCATTTTATCCCTTTTAGCGAATTAAGAAGTAGCAAAACCGTGGTGCCATTGTGCAAAAATGCCGTTTGCAAAGGCGAAAATCTACCCAAAGTTGCCCCAATTAAGATAGCTGAATTTACCACAACCGTTGCATTAAAATTTATATTAATTTTATCCATTGTTTTGTTCGAAATCTCTTTGATATAAGCAATCATTGATATATCATCTTTTAGTAAACTAATATCTGCACTAGCTTTAGCGATATCCGCACCTTGAAGCATACTTATTCCAGCGTCTGCTTTAACCAAACTAGGTGCGTCATTTATCCCATCACCTACAAAAACAACCTTTGCCCCACCCGCTTTAAGTTCTTCGATAATCTCGGCTTTTTGGGTTGGCAAGCAGTTTGCATAAATTTTATCAATACCAAGAGTTTTTGCCACCTCTTTTGCCTTGCTCTCAATATCACCAGTTAGCATAACCGTGCGTTTGACGCCAAGCTCTTTTAGCTTTTGGATGGTAGCTTTAGCATTTTGTCTTATATCATCTTGCATAACAATGACGCCGATTAAATCGCCGTGATATCCTACATATAAAAGCGTTAGCCCTTTTTTTAAAGCCTCATCTATGTAGTTTTGAGCTTTGCTAAAATCTATCATCTTATCATCTTGCAAAAAGTGCCTACTTCCTATCAAAACTTCCTTGCCATTTATGCGTGTTTTGATACCGTGAGCGACTATAAACTCAACCTCATCGTGGTGCATATGAGAAAAACCTTGCTGTTTAGCAGCATCCACTATCGCTTTTGCAACTGGATGAAAATAGTGCTCTTCTGCACTAGCTGTTAAATTTAGCAGATCTTTATCTGAAAACTCATCACTAAATGAGCGAATCTCTACCACGCTTAAGTTTCCGTGCGTTAAAGTTCCTGTTTTATCAAATACAAATGTATCAGCCACACTTATAGCTTCTATGGCTTTCGCACCTTTGATGAGAATTCCGTTTTTGCCTAAATTTGCTATGCTGGTTTTAAATACTACTGGCGTAGCTAACTTTAGTGCACACGAGTAATCAGCCTGCAAAACCGAAGCTACGCTAAGAGTAGTTTTATTGATAAAATAGCTCAAAACACTAAGACCTAAGGTAACAGGCACGAGCTTATCGGCTAATTTAGTAGCCTTTAGCCCAGTAGCTGACTTTTCGTTTAGACTTGTTTGAATGTAGTTTTTGATTCTTGCGGTTGCGGTGTCGCTACCAGTGTGCTCAGCCCAGATTTTAATCACACCATTCTCAACCACAGTCCCACTTATCACTCTATCACCTATTTTTTTATCAGCCGGAGCTGATTCGCCTGTGATACTTGCTTGATTTATTGAAGCGCTCCCATCTACTATATAGCCATCAATCGCTATAGTTTCGCCAGTCCTTGCTACCACAATATCGCCAACCTTTAGCTCTTCGTATTTGATGAGATTTAGTTCTTTTTTGCCATCTTTGTGAGTCTCTATCCAAACCTCACTCACACTAGGTTTAGCTAGTTCTTTTATCAAATCATCACTTTTATGAACTGTTGTCTCTTCGATATATTCGCCAATATTCAAAAGCAAATTTGTCCCATTTGCCGCCAAAAAATCCATCCTAGCCAAGCTCACGCTAACCGCTAACGCCTCAAGCACTCTTGAGGTTAATTTTTTGTCTTTTAAATCACCAAATCCTTCCTTTAATAAAGGGTATGAAGTGTATAAACTCATCAAAGCTAAAATAGCTTTTTGTGAAATAGTGTTTGAGTTTAGAAGCTTAGAAGCTAGTAGCGTTAAGGCTGATTTGTAAATTTCATCCTTGCTTGATATCTCTTTTGTAGATTTTAGGCGTGGGAAATCTAGATCATTTACTATTTTTTCTACATTGGAAATTTCACCATCAAAGCTTACTATCACGCTTTTTGCAAATCTATTCACCCTAACTTTTGTGATATTTGAATATTTTAAAAGCTCAGCTTCTATGGCTCTTTCGTCACTATTTTTATTTAATTTTTCGCATACAAACCTTACTCTACTTTTAGTTTTGCTTGCGATTTTTAAACTATTTTTCATCTTCTAGTTGTGCTTTGGCGTCTTCAAATCTCTCTTTTAATTCAGCCATACTTGCATTTAGCAAATCACCACCTTTGATAATGGCTCTAAATAGAGTTTGTTGAGCTTTTTCATTTGTCATCAAGTATGCCACTCCAACTCCAATTATCGCCCCTTTTAAAAAGCTTGAATAGTTAAAATTTTCAGGCAAAAATGGCATATTTGAAACTGCTTTATTGATAGTTTCATCAATTTTACTTTGAGAATTATTAGTAATATATGGATTTTGCATAATTATTCCTTTAATAATCTATCATTTAGCGTAAGCATAACCACTCCGCTTACGGCAAAAATTGCTGCATTTAGATAGTTTTTTTGTGAAATTTGATTTGACGCGTTTATGGCACAAAACGCAGCCACACCGCCATCAATAGAGAGTTTTGCAACTTTTTTAGCATAAGTTTTAGTTGAAATCTCACCACTTTTTAAGCTAGACAGATTAAATACACTAGCCCCCATACCAGCTATTAACGCTCCACTTACAAAATGATCCATCGGAAGCCTTGTGGATGATAGAGCTAAAAGATTATTTGTCATCTTTTTTCTCACTTGTAGTTTTGCGTCTAGTTCTTGGCTTTTTGGCTAGCTTTTCATCCTGTTTTGAGATAGAAGCGTCATTTTGGAGTGTTTTTAAACTTTCATCTTCGGATGAATTTTCTAAATTTTCAGCTTTTTCTTCAAGTTTTTGACTTGCATTCTCAAGAGTTTTTGAGACACTCACAAGCCCTTTAGAAGCTACTTTCTTAAGCTCACCTTTTATATCTTTATCTTTTATACTATCTAAATTTTCAAGCGTTTTACCTTTGAACTCATCTATTTTTGAAGATAAGGTTTTTCTATTTTGCACTGCAAAAACTACGGCTGTACCAACTACAATACCAGCTATAAACGGCAATGGCATAACTACTCCTTTGTTAAATTTTCTATTATTTCTTGAACTCCCACTCCAAGAAGTCCACCTACTCCAACTCCACTGAAAAATGAGAAATTTGGATTATTTACTATATTTTTAATGAGATTTGGATCTGTCTTTCCATCAAGGGCTGTTTTGATATCGTTTAAAAATGTCGCAGCTGGGTTTGAACACTCAAAATTATCAGCACCAAAAAGCTCATTTTTAAGAGCCTTGATGTATTCATTATGTGAAGTTGCGTGAAGTCTAAAGATAAGATCTAGGCTAATTTCATCTATTTTGCTATCCAAAATACTCTCATAAAAAGCACAAATTTCAAGCTCTTTTGCCACACTCAAAATAAGTGCGTCTTGGATAGAATTTGCTACTATATAGCTATTTTGGTTCTCTATTTTGGTTTCATCTAAATTTAGCCTTTTTGCATTTTCATCTAAAAGTGCTAATCCACTTTTTCTAATACCTATAATTTCAACAAAAATAGCACATTTTGGTTGCGAAATTTGCAAATTTTCATAAAATCTCAAAGCTTCACTCTCTTTTTGATAAACAATAGAGAGTAAATTCTCAGCACTCATAATATCTCCTTTCAAGCTCATCAATTTTAGCTTTAATCTCTTTTTGATTTTTGCCATCTACCAAATCACTCCAAAACTCTTTTGAGATTAAATTTGGATCATAAATCAGCGTTAAAGTCCCAAAAACTGAGTTGAGCTTGTAACTTTTTATCCTATCTATCCTAGATACAATTTCACCCAAATCAAGCCCATTATACTCAATTCCATCTAAAATTTCATCTTTTTTAGATTTGATATCAGGCGAAATCTGAACCCTTAATCGCCCAGTAGTATTTGAAATAATTTTTAAATATGGCACTAATCTAAACAAAATTTTACTAGCTTGTAATTTCAAATTTTCCCTTTAATATATAATAAAATAAATTTTTATATTATAAAAATTCTAACCTTAAAGACTAATTAAATTTTAAAAATCATTATCATATTTTAACTGTTTTAAAAAAATCTAACAAAAAAAATTTAGATAAATTTAGCAGTATCAGTTTTAATGTTAGTGCTGATAAAAATGGTAGTAGGATAAGTCTAAATTACTTTTAAATATATTTGATGACGATTTTAAATGTATAAAATTATTTTCATATCAGTAAGTGTTACAAATAATTTAACTACAAAAATATATAAATTTATAGTATAATCTAGCTAAATTCTACAAAGGATTAGATGAAAAATTCACTAAAACTAAGTAGAGCTATCCATATCTTAGTCTTTATGGATAGTACTGGTGGCGATAGATTAACAAGCGATGAGATAGCCAAAAGCATACATACAAATCCAGGATGTGTTAGACAACTAATGTCATCTCTAAGAGAAGCTGGGATTATAAATAGCACTCAAGGGCACCCAAAACCAGAGATTGCAAAAGAGCTAAAAGATATAACTATGCTAGATATTTACAACGCCGTAGAGAGCGATAGAAGGCTTTGCAACTTGACACAGAGATAAATCCAGCGTGTGGCGTAGGGATAAATATTCAGATAAGTCTGCAAGAGTTTTATGACAAAATTCAAAGTGGTGCTGAAAAATCAATATCAAAAATAACTCTAAAATCAATAGTAGACAAATTTAAGAAAAATGTAAAAAACAGCAATATTAAAAATCTATGAATATTTATACTATGTAAATTTTTAAATACTCGCAATGAGATATTTTAGTAGTTTTAATTATGTCTTCCATCTTCAAGGCAGACATAATTAAAAATAAAATTACTATTTCTCTCTTTGGAAAAGCGACTCAGTAGCTTCATATATCCTTATGGCAACTTGTGGATTATTCATCGTATAAAGGTGTACGCCATCTACACCACTTGTGACAAGATCTACGATTTGATCTATCGCGTAAGCTATCCCTGCGTCAAACATCGCTCTATCGTTATTGCCGTATTTATCTAAAATTCGCATAAATTTTGGCGGAATTTTAGCCCCTGAAATAGAGGTGATTTTGAGAATTTGGCGTTTGTTGGTTATTGGCATAATCCCAGCACAAATTTTCGCATCAATTCTTGCAATTTCGCAGTTTTGTCTAAAGCTATAAAAGTCATTATTGTCAAAAAATAGCTGAGTTAAAAGCGTACTAGCACCGGCATCAACTTTGATTTTGAGATTGTGAATATCTTCGACGAAATTTTTAGAGCACTTGTGTTTTTCAGGATAGCATGCTGCGTAAATTTCAAAATCACCATTTTCTTTGATAAATCTCACCAAATCACTCGCATATTTAAAATCGGGGCTTTTATCTCCCCCTGGAACTTCATCACCACGAAGAGCTAAAATATCTCTAAGCCCACGCCTTTTGCACTCATCTAAAATCTCTAAAATTTGAGCTTTGGTTTTGTGAATACAAGGAAGGTGCATTATACTTTTGGTGCGGTATTGCTCTTTGATTAAAGTCGCAATATCAAGAGTTTTGTGAAAATTCACCGAACCCCCTGCACCATAAGTTACACTGATAAAATCAGGCTCTAACTCTTTTAACTGCTCTAAGGTAGCGTAAATTTTATCCACTCCGCTATCTTTTCGCGGAGGGAAAATCTCAAATGAAAAGGTCATCTTAGCTTCTTGCTAGTTTGGCAGCTTCGACCATATTTTTTAGAGACTCAACTACTTCTTTGTAACCTCTAGTCTTAAGCCCACAATCAGGGTTAATCCAAACTTTTTCTTTTGGAAGTTTTGCAAGGATTTTATTGATAGTATTTGTAAGCTCTTCTACGCTTGGAACGCGTGGGCTGTGGATATCATAAACCCCAGGACCTACCTCGGTTTTAAAATTTACCGCTTTTAGCGTATCAAGAAGAGATAAATTTGACCTAGAAGCCTCAAACGAAATCACATCAGCGTCCATCGCATCAATCTCTTTGATGATATCACTAAACTCACTATAGCACATATGGGTGTGAATTTGAGTAGTAGGTTTGACACCACTATGAACTAGATTAAACGCAGGAATCGCCCAGTCAAGATACTCTTTGTGCCAATCAGTTTTGCGAAGTGGGAGCTTCTCTCTAAGGGCAGCTTCGTCAATTTGGATGATTTTAATCCCCGCTTTTTCCAGGTCTAAAACCTCATCCCTAATTGCAAAAGCAATTTGAAGCGTACTTGTTTTAAGGCTAATATCCTCTCTAGGAAATGACCAGTTTAGGATTGTTACAGGGCCAGTTAGCATACCTTTGACAAATTTTTTGCTTTGAGATTGAGCGAATTTTGCCCAGCTAACTGTGATAGGCTTGCTTCTACTTACATCGCCCCAGATGAGTGGTGGTTTAACACAACGAGTGCCATAGCTTTGAACCCAGCCATTTGTTGTGAATAAAAATCCATCCAAACTCTCGCCAAAATACTCAACCATATCATTTCTCTCACTCTCGCCGTGAACTAACACATCAATATCAAGCTCTTCTTGAAGTTTTATGCACTCTTTGATTTTGTTTTGGTGAAATTTAGTGTAATCTTCAATTGAAATCTCGCCTTTTTTAAACGCACGACGACTAGCTCTAATATCGCTAGTTTGTGGAAATGAACCGATTGTTGTGGTTGGAAGAAGTGGCAAATTTAGGGCTGATTTTTGCAAAGCTTCTCTCTCTTCAAATTTAGGCAGCCTTACAAAATCACTATCTTTTAACTCATCAACTCTTTTTTTCACACTTAAGTTTGTGCGGTTAGTTGGTTTTGCAAAAAGCTCTATATTAGCTTTATAAGCTTTGTGAGATAGTGGATCATTGCTATTTAGTATCTCTTTTAGCTCTTTTAATTCAATGAGTTTTTCTAATGCAAACGCAAAATGTTCCAAATACGCCTTGTCGAGCTTGGTTTCGTTTTGGGTGCTGTAAGGGATATGAAGAAGCGAACAAGATGAGTTGATGACGATATTTTTGGCATATTTTTGTAAGGTTTGAAGCAAACTTAGGGTTTTGCTATAGTCGTTTTTATAGATATTTTTGCCATTTACAACGCCTGCAAAAAGTATCTTGTCATCACTAAATCCGTGAGTTTTAACTAAATTTAAGCTCTCTTTGCCCTCTACAAAATCAAGCCCAATGCCATCAAACTCAAGACCCAAAATCTCGCTATAAATATCTCTAATATCGCCAAAATATGTCTGAAGCAAGATTTTGATAGAGCCTTTGCTAGGTAAAATTTGCTCGTAAAGCTCGCCAAATAGCCTTTTATCATCCACACTTAAATCTGTTACCAAAAATGGCTCATCAAACTGCACCCATTTTACGCCAAGATCGTTGAGTTTAATAAGCAGATCTTTGTAGGCTTTGGTTAAATTTTTGATCGCTTCTTTTTTGATAATCTCACCTTTAAAATTTGTAAGTTTTATAAATGTAAAAATTCCAACCAATGTAGGTTTAGTTTCAATTCCTAACTCTTTTGCCTCTTTGTATTCATCAAAAATTTTACTACCAACAAGGGCAATTTTGCTAGCGTCATCACACTCTGGCACCAAATAGTGATAATTTGTATTAAACCACTTTTTCATCGCCAAAGCTTTTTCATCACCATTTTGTCCTTGATAGCCCCTAGCTTGAGCAAAATACTCATCTAAGTCTTGTAAATTTAAAGCTTTGTATTTGCTAGCTACTACACCAAAAAGATTTGCGGTGTCAAGCGTATTGTCATAAAATGAGAAGTCGTTTGAACTTATAAAATCAATGCCCGCGTCTTTTTGACTAAGCCAGTGAGTTTTGCGAAGATCTTTGGCTAAACTCTTGAGTTCGTTACTTGAAATTTCACCTTTAAAATACTTCTCTATTCCAAATTTTAGCTCTCTTTGAGCACCTATTCTCGGGTAAGAAATTACTGAATTTTGCATATTATTATCCTTATTTTATATTTAAATTTGTAAATTTAGTTTGATTGATTGAGTTAAATTTATAAATACTTCGCACCTAGCGGTGCATTATAAATAGCATAAAAAGAGCTTGTTGAAAATTGATCAGTAATGATATCATCTTTCACGCTCCTTTTTTTAAAATTTGTAAATTATACAGAAGTAATTCTTAAATTCAAATGAAATATATACTTTATAAATATCAATTTAGTTTTAAATATAAAATTTCGCCACCACTAAGTATCCTAACCGGTGGTCCCCAAAATCCCGCCCCACTACTTACATATATCTGCATATCATCTTTTTTATAGTATCCATAAACATATTTTTGATCCATCTTAACTAAGTAGTTAAATGGAAATATCTGTCCTGCGTGAGTATGCCCACAAATT
>JALFKC010000005.1 GCA_022775765.1 Campylobacter sp.
AATTTGTGGGCATACTCACGCAGGACAGATATTTCCATTTAACTACTTAGTTAAGATGGATCAAAAATATGTTTATGGATACTATAAAAAAGATGATATGCAGATATATGTAAGTAGTGGGGCGGGATTTTGGGGACCACCAGTTAGGATACTAGCAGATCCTGAGATAGTGATGTTGAGGATAGAAAATGATAACTAATATTGTGTCGCAAATTTTTGGAAAAGTAGCTGGGATAAGATTTCCAAAGCCACTTCAAAATTTTATCAATAACGCCTATGTAAGGCATTTTGATATAGATTTGAGTGCTTTTAAACAAGCGAGCGATTATGCTAGTTTAAATGAGCTTTTTATTAGGGAATTTGTAAATCTACCACCGTTAGAACTTGGTGAAGACACTCTAATTTCCCCTTGTGATGGACTTTGCTATGAGTGTGGCAAAACTCAAAATCTTGCAGCTATTAGCGTAAAGGGGTGCGAATACAGCGTAAGTGAGTTTTTAAAAACAAAGCTAGAAAGCGAACTAAACTACCTAAATATCTACCTTTCGCCAAAAGATTATCACCACTACCACGCACCTTGCGATATGCAAATTCTCTCAGCCCACTACGAACCTGCTAAGCTCTATAGTGTGGCTAAAAAGTGGCTTTTGAAAGTGCCAAATTTATACGCTAAAAACGAAAGAGTCATACTCAAATGCAAGCTTAAAAATGGCTCAATCCTTTGGCTAGTTTTTGTGGGGGCCCTAAATGTTGGCAAGATGAAATTTACATTTGATAGCTCAATACAAACCAACGCAAATGCAATTTATCCTATGGATTATGAATATGAGAATTTATTTGTCAAACAGGGCGAAAGGCTTGGTAATTTTGAGCTTGGCTCGACTATAGTTTTGCTTGGTAAGAAAGTAGAATTTATCAAAAAAGCTGGTGATGAGCTTAAATTTGGCAAAACAATAGCAACACTAAGATAAATTTGATATAATAATAGATAAATAATTCATATAAGCGTATATGATAAAAGGAGTTATGATGAAAAAAGCATTTACTATGATTGAGCTTGTATTTGTTATCGTGGTCTTAGGAATACTAGCTGGAGTGGCTATTCCACGCCTTGCAGTGACTAGAGATGATGCTACAGTTACAAAGCTAAGGGCTGAAGTTCAAGCGATAAGAAGTGGGATAAGCCTTGCAAAAAACCAGAATTTAATGCGTGGAAGCACTGCTATGCCCGATCTTGGAACTGGTTTTTCTAATGTGCTTGATTATGAAATTAGCAAAAAATCAAGTGGAAGTGGATGGAGAGATATCCCAACTGGCATTCCAACAGCAGCCGCACCTATAACAGGATATAAACTTTGTATAAGAGATGGTCAATGTGCTAATTTTGAATATAGAACAACAGGTTTTGTTTGTACGGATCCAGAAAATACTTGCAAACTTCTAACTGGCAACTAAATGAACTACTATGAAATTTGCATTTTAGGACTAAATTTAAAGGCTCTAACCTACCATTTTGATGATATTTTAGAGCCTTTTACAGTAGTGAGTGTGCAAATTTCAAATAAAATTAAAACTGGTTTTGTGCTAAAAAGCGTTTCAAAGCCAGATTTTAAAACCAAGTCAATAGTTGAGATTTTAGATAGGCATTTCACGCCCTTTCAAATTGAACTAGCTAAATTTATGAGCCATTATTATATCTGTCCTATAGCTATCACACTAAACTCTTTTGAGCCTTTAGCTATAAAGTCCAAAAACATCCAAAATCCTTGCAATTTTACACATTCGCCAAATTTAAATGCCAATCAAACTCTAGCCTATGAATTTGCCAACTCACATCAAAGCTCACTAATATTTGGCGACACCGGCAGTGGCAAAAGCGAAATATATATCAAAATCCTAATAGACACTCTATCAACTGGAAAACAAGGGCTTTTTTTGATGCCTGAAATCTCTCTAACCCCACAAATGCAAAAACGGCTAAAAGAGTATTTTGGGGATTTGGTTGAGATTTGGCACTCTAAAATTTCACCCAAAAAAAAGTCTGAGATTTTAGAGAAATTGCAAAACGGCGAAGTTAGACTAATTGCTGGAGCAAGGTCAGCTCTGATGCTACCCTACACAGATCTTGGAGCGATAATCATCGATGAAGAGCACGACGATAGCTACAAAGCCTCAAACAAACCTCGCTACAACGCTAGAGACGCCGCACTTTTTATCTCCAAAAAACTTAATATAAGGTGTGTTTTGGGTTCAGCCACACCAAGCCTTACATCATATACCAAACAGCCTAGTTTTAGATTAAAAGGGACATTTTTTGAGAGCCAAAAAAACTTTATTTACGATGAGAGCGACGCAGGCGTATCGCCAACTATCATAAATGAGCTTCAAAAGAGCTTAGATTCTAATAGACAAGCCATAGTTTTCGTCCCAACAAGGGCAAATTTTAAATATATGGTCTGTTACAAATGTGGTGAAATCATCAAATGTCCGTTTTGTAGCGTTGGAATGAGTCTTCACAAAGATAAAAACCTGCTTCGTTGTCACTACTGCGGATACGCAACTTCGGCTAGAATTTCCTGCCCAAAGTGCCAAAATAGCGCAATGGAAAACAAAAAAATAGGCACTAGCGAAGTAGTAAGCAAACTTCAAAAAATATTCCCAACTCACACAATAGCCAAATTTGACAGAGACGAAATCACAACTCAAAAAAAGCTCCTAAATTTACTCAAAAACTTTAATGACAAAAAGATAGATATTTTGGTTGGAACGCAGATGTTAAGCAAAGGGCACGATTATCACAATGTCGATCTTGCCGTGATTATCGGGCTTGATGAGCACCTTGCGTATGCGGATTTTAGAGCTAGAGAAAAGACCCTATCAACCGCTATGCAAATCGCTGGGCGAGCTGGGCGAGCTGGGCTTGGCAGGGTGCTTATCCAAACTAGACAAAGTGAGTTTTTTAGGGCATATATCGACGATTATGAGAGATTTTTAAAAGATGAAATAGTCTTTAGAGAGGAGCTGTATCCGCCATTTATGCGTATTTTAAGGCTTCTTATCTCATCCAAAGATGAAAACTTAGCGATAAAAACGATGAATGACGCACTTAAGATTTTAAATAATTTTAAAAATATAGAAATAATCGGCCACGGCAAGGCTACTATCGAATATATTGCAGGTAAATTTCGCTATGACATTTTGATTCGCTCAAACTCTCACAAGGCTCTTATCAAAGCTGCTGCCGCGTGCCAAATGCCAAATTTAGAGATAGATATGGACGCCATAAACTTTACCTAAGGATGAAAATGATAATTTGTGATGAAATTTACCCTAAAATTTGCGATGAAATTTGCGAGATTTTGGGTGCTTGTGATATTGAACTTGTTTTTGTTGGTAGCGATGAGATGAAAGAGTTAAATTTAAGTGCTCGTGGACTTGATAAAACCACGGATGTGCTTAGTTTTCCATATGAAAAAGTGCCAAATTTTCCACTTGGCTCAGTCGTAATCAACCGCGAACTCTCTCAAAGCGTGGCTGAGAGTTTAGGACACAGCTTTGATGAAGAGATTGGGCTTTTGTTTTTGCACGGAACGCTTCATATTCTTGGCTTTGACCACGAAATCGATAACGGCGAGATGAGAGAAAAAGAAAGACAAATCATCGAAAAACTCTCACTACCAAAAAGCCTAATAATTAGAAGTGAAGATTAAATTTAAGATATTTAAAGTTAGTAAATTTTCCATTTTTAAAGTATATACTTTGGAATTTTAACTTTATCAAGCTCTTTTTTGGCAACACTTTCTCTACTCATAGTTTGCTCCTTAAAGTTAAATTATTAAAAAATTCTTAGGGAATTTTTTAATATCTATATTTAATTTTTCTAAAAATATTCTCTAATCTCGTTATATTTTTGATTAGAATTTGGAAAAACTATAAAATATTTTTTATTCCCAATAAAGTAAACTGTATTAAACGATAAAAATCCCATTGCAGTTTTGTAATGTCCTAAATAAAAAATAAAATATGGAAAATACATAATAAAAATAAGACAAAACATAATATATAAAACAGTATAAATATCCATAAAAAAATATAAATATAATTGAAAACAATAAAATTGCAAGAATTGACACAAAATTACTCTTATCGGTTTTTGCTTTTATTGAATTTAGCTTTCTTTTAAAGATATAAGCACCACCACTAAAATACTCTATCGCTAAGTTTTTAAAATATATTGTCATTTTATCTTTTTGTCATCGGCTCAAGAATTTCAATAACACAAAGTAATTTATAAACTAGCAATACGGCAGCGTTCAATTAACTATCTAAATCCACCTAACATTACTTAACCTTTAATATAAATTCTACTCATACTTATCTAAAATTTCACTGAAATAAATAGTAAGCTGTTGGTAGATTATCCCAATTTCTTACCTTACTAGTTTTCTACTTATCTGATAGTTCTAATAT
>JALFKC010000021.1 GCA_022775765.1 Campylobacter sp.
AATAAAAATTAAGGAGAAAACCATGAAAAAAGGTTTTACAATGATCGAGTTGATCTTCGTGATCGTAATTTTAGGTATTTTAGCAGCAGTTGCTATCCCAAGACTAGCAGCCACAAGAGATGATGCTGAGATTTCAAAAGCAGCTTCTAATGTCGCTACAGCTTTAAGTGAAGTTACAGGTTATTACACTGCACAAGGTAACTTTGGGCCTGCAAATCAGATGTCAAATGTTTTGTCAGGAACATCTGCAACAGCTGGTAATGTTCAAGTTAAAGGTGCTAATTGTGTAGCATTTGCATTTAATAATGCGAATGGTCAAATAACAGTTTCTCCAGCAAGTGGTTGCGGTGGAAAAGCGGCGATTGTAACTGGTATAAATAATGCTCTTAGCGGTACAATTTTGGATAGCAGTGGTAATGCAAAAACTCATACAGTTGGCGGAACAAATGTAAACTATAATGGAACTGGTGGTCAATCATCTGGTGGTCAATCATCTGGTGGTCAACAATAAGCAAAATAAGTAGCTTATTGAGTTAAGCATGTTTTAGTCCCAAGGTTTTACCTTGGGGCTTTAAATTCTACTAAAATACTAAAATGGTCTAAAATTTTGTAGCAATACGTGGTGGTTTTCCAACAAATCTTAATTTATTAGCTCAAATTTAAGCCCTTTTTTAAGCAGTAGAAACTCACTAAATGGCATAATTGTAAGAGTGTATTTGCTAACCGCCTACTTAAATTGGCTTAATTTTTATTAAATTCAAGTATAGATGAGCGAGTGATGGTGAATTTTAGAGAAGTTTGATCTATGATTGTTTTAATGTGATTTGATCAGTTTGTGAATTTCATCGATCAAGAGAATTTTGTCACCATTTTTTTCAAATTCATTAGCAAACTCATATAAGCTAATTTTTTGAAACATAGAATTATCCACGCTGGTATAAAATGTATTTTGCTTTTCTTCCTTTTAGATATTGAAGTAAAATTATGATTTTTTAACCCCCTTTGACCGCTTATTATTATCGTGTCTTTTGAAAAATCAATTTTTTGGTATAGATGCTTTTTAAATTTAGTGATATTTTTCGTAGATAATTTTGTAAAGTGTATTTTATGAATTTGTGAGATTTTATTGAATTTACATATAAGTAGCTATGACTATTTGCAACATAGGTGGGATTTGATATATAAATGGATAAATCTGTTTGGTCTCTAATACACTTGATGCACTACAATTATAAATCATTTTCGTAAAAATAATCAATAACTATATAAATTTGTATACAGACAGAGTTTTGGAATTTATGGAATCTTAATCTAAACAAATTTTTGATATCTATTTGTTTTATTATATTAAAAATTAAATCTTAGTTAGTTCTTATAAGCTCTAAATCGAGTTTAGGAAAATCTTTATCGTTTGTTATGATAGCTTTTGCTCCACTATTTTTAGCACATATATATTGTAACAAGTCTTCAAAATCAGCTCTTATAAGGTCACTCATTAACTCAAGCGTTTCTAAAATATCTTGATTTGTGACTTCATAAACTTCAAAAAGATCGGTTTTGAAAAAATCCATAATATATTCACGCGTCTTTTGTCTATCTTTTTTGGCTCCGATATACCAGATATTATTTATACTAAGATTATTTAGAACAAAGACATATCCATCCTTGATAAACTCATCTAGCTTTTTGGCGGTAGCTGTGCTAAAAACCCTATCAGCAAAAAGCTCATCAAGTAAGATATTCGTATCTAAAAACAGCCTTTTATTTGCCATATTTTACTGTCCTATAATCATCATAATCTTTTTCGCTAAAATCGCCACTTAATTTGTGTCTGTGATTGGCTATGAAATTTAGTCTTTCATTTATTTTATCTCTATTTGTTTGAGTTTTATATGTTTTAAATTTCTTAGCTTTTTTAACTAGTAAATTTGCAATATCTATTAAATCTTTTTCATCATTTGGTAGCTCAAATGAAAACTTAGTTGTAGCATTCATATTCTCTCCTTCTGATCTGTTTTACTACGAATTATACTCAAATTTTTCAAATTTAAAAGCTTGGAATTTCTCTTTTAACATAAGAGTATGTAAGGTGAAATAAAAATTAAGGAGAAAACCATGAAAAAAGGTTTTACAATGATCGAGTTGATCTTCGTGATCGTAATTTTAGGTATTTTAGCAGCAGTTGCTATC
>JALFKC010000026.1 GCA_022775765.1 Campylobacter sp.
AAAGTAGCTCTTATCTAGTTTTATATGACCTATTAAGTTATCAAATTTATCCATTTGATACTCATATATAGTTTGTCTAAAAATAGAAAAATATCTGTTTATAGTGTTATAATTTATACTTAATAATTTACTAGTAGTAGCATTAATATCTAAAATAAAGCAGTCTAATATTTTTTTTATAAGTACTTAAAAGCACTTATTATTTAGCCTTTTCATAAGCATTATTATATCATAATGGTAGGCTAGACACTTTAAAAATAGACAATAAAGATCTATATCAAGTTTTATTAAAATTAATAAGAGAAAATTTGTTTAAGTTTTGTTGAGCCTTAAAATTTTTATCTTAATATTTATTTATATATTGTATAATTTTAAAATGAATTCCTATTAGGGAGAAGGAGGTTATTTATGAATAAATTAGTGGTTATCGTGCTTTTGTCTATTTTTGCGGTTAGTGGATTTGCAAATTCGCTAAGTGAAATTAGAGCCAAAAACGAGATACGAGTTGGAGTTAGGACTAATTATCCGCCGTTTTCAAAGACAGATGGTAGTAGTTTTGAGGGATTTGAAGTTGAGCTTTCTAAAGCTATAGCATCCAAAATTTTAGGAGATGGGGCTAGCGTAGTGCTTGTTGGGGTTGAGGCAAAGGATAGAATTCCTTTTTTAAATGATAATAAAATCGACATTGCGGTTGCAAATTTCTCAGTTACGCCTGAAAGAGAGAAGCTTGTGGATGTTTCGGTACCATATTTTTCTACATACATGGCAGTTGTTTCTCACATCAACAAAAGGGCTACTAAACTAAGCGATTTTAATGGTGGCAAAATGCTTGTAATCCCTGGGACTACTTCACAAGAGTATATTAATGAAAATAAAAATGAATTTGCCTCTATCAAGAGTGTGGATTGTTTGGGACTTATGGATTGTTTTAATAGATTAAAAAATGGCGAAGCTGATGGGTATTTTCATACTGTTTTTGCACTTGGGGCTGTGCCTATACTTGATAGAAATTATGAAGTCTCTCTTAAATCTGTTGGTAAACCAAGCTTTATAGCTGTAGCTATCAAAAAAGGTAACAAAGAGCTTGTTAATGCTGTAAATGACGCTATTTTTGAACTTAGTAAAGAGGGATTTTTTAAAGCAGCCTATGAAGATACCTTAAATGTGTATTATAAAGGAAATTTAGATAAAAAATACTTTTTACTTGATGATATTTACAACTTTTTTATGGAAAACTAACTAGTGTTTTGAAATTTGATGAGTGATAAATTTGCCAAATTACAATTCCTGCTTTAAATTAAATAATACTTTTATTAAATTTGCTATAATCTTAGGAAATTTAATCTAAGGAGAAAAAATGCCAATAGTTAGCGTAAAATTTAGCTCACCTATGCCAAGCAAAGAAGAACAAGACAGAGTCGCTAAAGAATTTACCGATATTTTGGTTAAAAATTTAGGCAAAAATCCACAAAGAACGGTAGTAATTTTTGAAGAAGTAAAAGACGAAAGCTTTTATTTTGGTGGCGAAAGCACCGCAGATATAAGAAAAAGGAGCAAATAATGAGTGAGTTTAGCAAAGAGGATATCGAAAGAAAAGTTACTCTAAAACCAGGCGACAAAGCCCCTGAGTTTTGCCTTAAAAATAGCGATGATGTGGAGATTTGCCTAAAAGATTTAAAAGGCAAAAAAGTTGTTCTTTATTTTTATCCAAAAGATAACACGCCAGGCTGCACCACTGAAGCTTGCGAATTTAGCGAGAGTTACGATGATTTTATCGCAAATGACGCAGTGATAGTTGGTATTAGCCCTGATAGCACCAAATCGCACACAAATTTTGCTGAAAAACACGGTCTTAAGCACATTTTATTAAGTGATGAAGAAAAATTTGTCAGCAAACTTTATGGTGTTTATCAAGTGCGTAAAAACTACGGCAGAGAGTATCTAGGCATCGTTAGAACAACTTTTGTGATAGACGAAGATGGAGCAATCCAAAAGGTTTATAAAAGCGTAAAAGCAAAAGATCACGCCGCAAAAGTTTTGGCTGATTTAACCGGCGAAAAATAGCAAATTTAGGCTGGAATTTAGGGATTATCCTTAATCTAGCCTTATAATTTTATGATGAGTTTAAACCATTTGGCTGTTTTTAGATTTTGCTTGTTTTTGACGGCTATTTTTGGCTAAAATTCACAAAAATTTACTCTTAATAAGGATAAAATTTGCTAGTTCAAATTTGCTGTTCAGTTGATAGTGAGTACTTCATAAAATGCCTAAAAAAAGACTATCCAAACGAAAAAATCATAGGTTATTTTTATGACCCAAATATTCATCCTTATAGTGAGTTTTTGCTTCGCTATGAAGATTCTAAAAGGTCAGCCGCTCACTATGGGGTTGAGGTTTTACTAGGTGAATATGATATTAAAGAGTGGTTTAGGATCGCTAGTGGGCTTGAAAACGAACCAGAAAGAGGCGAGAGATGTCAAAAATGCTTTGATTTAAGGATTTTTAAAACAGCTCAAAAAGCCCTTGAAATCGGCAAGAAAACCATCACAACTACGCTTTTAATGAGCCCAAAGAAAAAGTTTGCTCAACTAACTTCTAGTATGAGTAGAATTTGTGCTGAGTTTAACCTTGATTTTATCGCCCCTGATTATAGAAAAAACGGCGGAACTCAAGCTCAAATGGCACTATCAAAAACCCAAAAACTCTATCATCAAAACTACTGTGGTTGCGTATTTGGACTAATTTTAGGGCGTCAAAAACAAAACTCAACTTTTAATCAGAGCAATAAATTTCCAAATGAGCTTTTTAGTCCAATTGGCGGTGAAATTTTGCCAAATAGCCCTGAGTTTAGGCTAAATTTATACAAAAAAGCTGCAAATTTAGAGCAAAATGGCACTAAATTTGAGATAAAAAAGCATAAATTTATCAATTATCGCCTACTTAGTGCAAAAGCTAGCTTTGATGGCAAGATTGTGCCATCGTTTTTGCTTTTTAATTCGCATTTTGAGAGAAAAACCATCAAGGCAAATATAGATGAAATTGCCGATGAAATTTATATCGATAGAGATGAAATTCGCCTTATAAGCCTTAAGAAATTCAATAAGATCTCAAATTTACAGTTTAAAACTACAAAAGAGTTACTTTTTAATTCCCCAAGCGTAGAAGCTCAACTAAATATCAAAAAGCAAATTTTAGGCATTGATGACTTTTCACCAGTTATTGTGGTGGATGAAATTTATCCTTGCAAAGCTTTATTTGAGATAAATTCAAATATCTTTGTAGATATAATGGAAATTTTAGCAATAATTAGGTAACATTTCAGATTGAAATTACCTAAAAAGAGAGAGCTATGTTAAACATAAATGAAATTATGGAAATTCTACCTCACAGATACCCGTTTTTGCTGATTGATAAAGTTATTGATTTTGAAAAAGACAAAAGCATTAAAGCGTATAAAAATGTAACAATTGGCGAACAAATTTTTCAAGGGCATTTCCCAGGACATCCAATTTATCCAGGCGTGATGATAATTGAAGGGATGGCCCAAGCTGGTGGTGTGCTTGCTTTTGAAAGTATGGACAAAGAGGATTTAAAAGACAAAGTTGTATATTTTATGAGTATCGACAAGGCTAAATTTAGACTTCCAATTAGACCAGGAGATAGGATTGATTATGAGATAGCAGCCCTTAAACATAGGGGTAAAATTTGGGTTCTTGAAGGTAAAGCATTTGTAGATGGCAAACTAGCCACACAAGCTGAGCTTCAAGCGATAATAATGGATAAATAATGGCTAATATTCATCCTACTGCTATCGTAGAAGATGGTGCGATTTTGGGCGATGGAGTTGTGGTCGAGCAGTTTGCATTCGTAAGCAAAGACGCCAAAATCGGAGCAAATTCCATCATCAAACAAGGTGCAAGAGTCATTGGAGATACAACTATCGGCGAAAATAGCAAAATTTTTAGTTATGCAATCGTTGGCGAAATTCCTCAAGATATGAGTTTTAAAGATGGCGAAAAAACAGGGCTAATTATTGGCAAAAATGCTACGATTCACGAGTTTTGCACTATCAGTTCAGGCTCACACAAAGGCGATGGATTTACTCGTATAGGCGATAACGCTTTTATAATGGCTTATTGTCACATAGCCCACGACTGCATAATAGGCGATAATGTCATTTTGGCTAATAATGCAACCCTTGCAGGTCATGTGGTGATGGGTGATTTTGCGGTTATTGGTGGTCTAACACCAGTGCATCAATTTGTGCATATTGGTGAGAGTTGTATGATAGCTGGGGCTAGTGCGTTAAGTCAAGATATTCCACCATTTTGCCTAGCTGAAGGTAACCGTGCATATGTAAGAAGCCTTAATTTAGTTGGAATTAGAAGAAGATTTGATAAATCTGAAGTTGAAGAGATTAATAAAGCGTATAAATTTATCTTTAATCAAGGCGTTAGTATCAAAGAGCAATCTGAAGCTTTGCTAGCTCAAACTACAAATGAAAATGTCAAAAAAATGTGTAAATTTATAATAGAAACAAAAAGGGGAATTCCTTTGAAAAAGGGTGAGAATGGTATATAAGTGCAATTTTTGCGATGAGACAAATGAAGATGGAAGAAAAATCTTCTCAAACGATGCTAGGACGGTTTTTATCTGCGAAAAGTGTTTGGATGCGATGTATGGCGGACTTCACGGCGAAGAGCTTGAAGAGGTTGAAAATGAGCTTGAATACAAAGATTTTACGCCAAAACACCTAAAATCCGTGCTTGATGAGTATGTTATAGGACAAGAAAAAGCCAAAAAAACATTTAGCGTTGGAGTTTATAATCACTACAAAAGAATTTTCAAGCAAAATGTGGTCGATGACGATACTGAAATTTACAAATCAAATATCTTGCTTATTGGTCCAACTGGAAGTGGCAAAACCTTGATGGCTCAAACTTTGGCTAGATTCCTTGATGTTCCTATTGCGATAAGTGACGCTACAAGCTTAACAGAGGCTGGGTATGTGGGCGAAGATGTCGAAAATATCCTTACAAAGCTTTTAAACGCAGCAGGCGGGGATGTCAAAAAGGCTGAGAGAGGCATAGTTTTTGTAGATGAGATAGATAAAATCTCAAGGATGAGCGAAAATAGAAGTATTACTAGAGATGTCTCAGGCGAAGGGGTTCAACAAGCACTTCTAAAAATCATCGAAGGAAGTGTGGTAAATATCCCACCAAAAGGTGGCAGAAAACATCCAAATCAAGACTTTATTCAAATTGACACTACTAATATTTTATTTGTGTGTGGTGGTGCGTTTGATGGTATAGAAGACATTATCTCTCAAAGACTTGGCAAAAATACTCTAGGTTTTAACCAAACCAAAACTTCGGCTAAAACTGATATCTCAAATTTGCTAAATTTAATCCAAACCGATGATTTAGTAAAATATGGCCTTATTCCTGAACTTATCGGCAGGCTTCATGTGGTAGCGACTTTGAATGAAATCACTAAAGAAGATATGGTGAGAATTCTCAAAGAGCCCAAAAACGCCATACTCAAGCAATACAAAAAGCTCTTTGCAATCGATGGGGCAAATTTAAAATTTGAAGAAGACGCACTTTTAGAAGTTGCAGATCTTGCTATCAAAAGAGGCACCGGAGCTAGGGGGCTTAGAAGTATATTAGAAGAGTTTATGATAGATATTATGTATGATTTACCAGAGCTTAGCGGTTATGATGTTATAATTACAAAAGAAGTTGTTTTGGGCAAAGATAGCCCTATTTTAATCAAAAATGACAATAAGGAAAACGAATGATAGATGCTATTTTAGGGGTGTTTTCAAGCGATATGGCGATAGATTTAGGCACAGCCAATACTCTTGTGCTTGTTAAAAATAAAGGTATAGTTATAGATGAACCAAGCGTTGTAGCGGTCAAAAATGATAAATATGGCAAGCAAAAAATATTAGCTGTAGGTAGAGAGGCAAAAGAGATGCTAGGCAAAACGCCAAGTGGGGTTGAAGCGATTAGACCGATGAAAGATGGCGTAATAGCCGATTTTGATATGACTGAAAAGATGATAAGACATTTTATAGAAAAGACCCACAGGCGCAAGAGTTTTATAAGGCCGCGAATCATCATCTCAGTTCCTTATGGGCTTACTCAGGTTGAGAGAAAAGCGGTCAAAGAGAGTGCTTTGATGGCTGGAGCTAGAGAGGTGTTTTTGATAGAAGAGCCAATGGCTGCGGCAATCGGGGCAAATTTGCCCGTTAAAGAACCGCACGGTTCGCTTGTAGTTGATATCGGTGGTGGAACTACTGAGATAGGCGTGATATCTCTGGGTGGCTTAGTTATAAGCAAGTCAGTTCGCACAGCTGGTGATAAGATAGATAGTAGCATAGTTAACTATGTAAAAGAAAAGTTCAATCTACTCATAGGCGAAAGAGCGGGCGAAGAGATCAAAATCAAAGTTGGCACCGCAGTTCAGCTTCCAAAAGAGTTAGTCACTGTTGTCAAAGGTAAAGATCAAATAAGCAGACTTTTAAGCAGGATTGAACTAACTAGCGAAGATGTTAGAGAGGCTATGCGTGAGCCACTCAAAGAGATAGCTGACGCACTTAAAAATGTGCTTGAGGCTATGCCTGAAAACTTAGCTGCGGATATTGTGGAAAATGGTATTGTATTAACAGGCGGTGGAGCACTAATTAGAGGGCTTGATAAATACCTTAGTGATATAGTCAAACTTCCTGTATATGTAGCCGATGAGCCACTGCTAGCTGTAGCTAGAGGGACTGAAAAAGCACTTGATGAGATTGAGATATTAAGACAAATTTCACATGACTAATAGATTAAAGGCACTCATACTTATCTTATTTTTTGTAGGGGTTTCTTTATTTTTTGGGTCATACATAAAATCTTATATCCTTAAATTTTCAGATTTTTTCTTAAACGGATTTTATACTTCACAAGAGTATATTTCAAATACAGTAAAAGAGCACTTTATGCAAGTTAGTGAAATTCAAAGATTAAGAGAAGAGAATAAAGAGCTTCACAAAAGTGCTATTTTGCTTAATACTTTTGCAAACGAGCTTGATCAAATTTTGCTAGACAAAAACTCAAGCCGTTTTGCACCTGATATAGAGCTTGTCAAAACCCTTTCATATGCAAATATTAGTGATTACAATAAATTTTGGGTAGATTTTAAAGAATTTGACCCTACAAAAGTTTATGGAGCGATCTTTCAAGGTAACACAATAGGGGTTGTTACCTTCAAAGATCACCGTCCATTAGCCATACTTCAAAATGATCCAAAAGTAGCATTTTCAGTCTATATAGGCGATGAGAGAATTCCAGGCGTAGTAAATGGCGATGGCAAAGGGGTTTTGGTAAAATATATACCAAAGTGGCTTGAACCAAAAATCAGCGATAAAATTTATACAAGCGGGCTTGATGGGATATTTTTTGCAGGAATTCCAGTTGGAGAAGTTAGCGAAATTTTGGATGAAGATCTCTATAAAAGCGTGGTGGTAAAGCCATATTCTAAGCCCAATATTCCAGCATTTATTTATATTATCACAAAGGATAGATAATGAAAAGAACAGATTTTAACACAGTTTTGATTATAGGCAGTGGGCCTATTGTCATCGGACAAGCGTGTGAGTTTGATTATAGCGGAACTCAAGCCATAAAAACTCTCAAAAGCGAAGGCTATAGAGTCGTGCTTATCAATTCAAACCCAGCCACAATTATGACTGACCCTCAGTTTGCCGACGTAACTTATATTGAACCAATAACCAAAGAGAGCATTTTAAGGATTATCAAGCAAGAAAAAGTTGAGGCGATTTTGCCAACTATGGGTGGGCAAGTTGCTCTAAATGTGGCGATGGAAGTTTATGATAGTGGTGAAGCAAAAGATATTGAGTTTATTGGTATCAAGCCTGAAGCTATCAAAAAGGGCGAAGATAGAATAGCCTTTAAAGAGGCGATGATAAAAATAGGTATGGATCTGCCTAGATCATCTTATGCTTATAATATAGATGAAGCACTTAAGGCTGCTTCTGACATCGGTTTTCCACTTATCATTAGAGCTAGCTACACGCTGGGTGGTGCAGGAAGTGGGGTTGCTTATAACATAGATGAGTTTAAAGAGATAGCAAGTAGCGGTATAGCCATCAGCCCAATTAATGAGATCTTAATCGAAGAGAGCTTACTAGGTTGGAAAGAGATGGAGATGGAACTCATCAGAGATAAAAAAGACAACTATGTAGTGGTCTGTTCTATTGAAAATATCGATCCAATGGGCGTTCATACTGGTGATAGCATTACAATCGCCCCAGCCCTTAGCATTAGTGGTGATGAGTATCAAAAAATGGAAAAAGCTAGCGTTGAAATTCTAAAAGAGGTTGGGGTAGATTGTGGCGGAAGCAATATCCAGTTTGCTATCAATCCAAAAGATGGTAGAATGGTGGTAATTGAGATGAATCCTAGGGTTAGTAGAAGTTCAGCCCTTGCAAGCAAAGCCACAGGGTTTCCAATTGCCAAAATTTCAACTCTTTTAGCTGTTGGCTACACCTTAGATGAGATTAAAAATGATATGACAGGCTTGCCTTGCAGTATAGCCCCAAGCGTGGATTATATAGTTACCAAAGTCCCTCGCTTTGCATTTGAGAAATTTCCAGGGGCCAATACCGAACTAGGAACTGCGATGAAAAGCGTAGGGGAGATTATGTCGATAGGCTCAACCTTCAAAGAGAGCTTGCAAAAAGCGATTTGCTCTTTGGAAAAGGGCTGGAGTGGATTTGATGAGATCAAAACCGATACAAATTCTCTAATCTACAATCTTCGTCATCCAAACGAAAAAAGGCTTCTTTATGTTGCTCAAGCCTTTAGAATAGGGCTTGAGATTGATGAGATTTATGAATATTGCAAGATTGACAAGTATTTTCTAAATGAGATAAAAGAGCTAGTTGAGTTTGAAAAAACAGTTGATATGTATATTTTAAATGACCCAGAAAAGCTAAGACTTGCTAAAACTATGGGCTTTAGTGATAAATTCCTAGCTAATATTATCAACAAAAAAGATAATCTCGCTATCTCTCAAAACGATATTTATTACGCTAGAATTAGACAGGGAATTACTCTAAATTACAGACAAGTTGATAGTTGTAGCGGTAAATTTAAAAGTGAAATTCCATATCTTTACTCAACTACAAGTCCTACGCCAAGTATCGCTAAATTTGGTGATTTTCCAGTCAAAGACGCTAAAAAAGTCCTTATCATAGGTGGTGGTCCAAACCGTATAGGTCAAGGGATTGAGTTTGATTATTGTTGTGTGCATGCAAGCTATGCATTAAAAGATATGAAAATCAGCCCTATTATGTATAATTGCAACCCAGAAACCGTAAGCACAGACTACGATACTAGCGACACACTTTATTTTGAACCGATAGATTTTGAGCATGTAAGAGCTGTTATTGAAAGAGAAAACCCTGATGGTGTAATCGTGCATTTTGGCGGTCAAACCCCACTTAAATTTGCCAAAAAACTAACCGTTGCAGGAGCTAAAATCATCGGCACAAACGCAGCAGCAATAGATATCGCAGAAGATAGAAAAAAGTTTAGCGAATTTATCAAAGATATAGATGTCAAACAGCCACTCAATGACACTGCAACAAGCGAAGAAGAAGCCATCAAAAAAGCTGCAAATATAGGCTATCCGGTGCTTGTAAGGCCAAGTTATGTGCTAGGCGGTAGAGCTATGAAAAGAGTGCATAACGAAAGTGAATTAAGAACTTATATGAGTGAAGCAGTTAGGGTTAGCCACCATTCGCCTGTGCTTTTGGATAAGTTTTTGCAAAATGCAACCGAGCTTGATGTCGATGCGATAAGCGATGGCAAGGATGTGTTTGTAGGAGCTGTGATGGAGCATATTGAAGAGGCTGGAATTCACTCAGGTGATAGTGCTAGCGTACTTCCGCCTTTGCATATTAATGAGAGATTGATGGAGCAAATATATACCGCAACCAAGCAAATTGCCATTAAACTCAAAGTAGTTGGGCTTATGAATATTCAGTTTGCTATCTTTGAAAATGAGCTTTATATCATTGAGGTTAATCCTAGAGCAAGTAGAACCGTGCCTTTTGTAAGCAAAGCGGTTGGAATTTCTTTGGCTAAGGTCGCTACTAGAGTTATGTGGCAAGGGGATTTAAAAGAGGCTTTGAAATTTTATGATGATTACTCTGTGGTTAGCGAAAATTACGGCGTCTTAACACCAAAACTCAAAGGGCAAATTTGCGTAAAAGAGAGTGTATTTCCATTTAATAAACTAAGTGGTGCGGATGTGATTTTAGGTCCTGAGATGAAAAGCACAGGTGAGGTTATGGGAATAAGCGATGATTTTGCCAAGAGCTTTATCAAGGCTCAAAGTGCAGCTTTAAATCTACTTCCAACTTGCGGAAAGGTGTTTTTATCACTAACTGATAATGACAAGGTTGGGGCGGCAAATTTAGCAGCTAAATTTATAGCTCTTGGATTTAGCATTGTGGCAACTAGCGGAACTTATAAGGTTTTAAGTGAAAGTGGCGTAAATGCGAGTTTAGTCTATAAAATCAGCGAATCTCGCCCAAATATCAGTGACCTTATCACTAACGGTGACATAGTTTTAGTAATAAATACAAGCGATAACAAAAGTAACACTAATGATGCAGCCATCATTCGCCAGCTTGTGCTAAGATTTAAGCTTCCATATTTTACTACTCTAAGGGCAGCAGACGCAGCAGCTGAGTCTATATCTAGCTTACAAAACAGAAGTGCTTTTGATGTCAAAAGTTTACAAAGCTTTTTGGCAAAGCAAAGATAAATGCCAAATTTTGGAAACTCTAAGCTATATCTAGCTCAAACAGACACTACTGCGGGCTTTTTAAGCAAAAGCAAGGAGGTAATAAATTTAGCTAAAAAGCGAGATTTATACAAACCTTGCTTGATAACAGTTGCTAGTTTTAAAGAGTTAAAAGAGCTTGTAAGAGTTCCTAAAAAATATGCTAGTTTTATTCGCCACTCTAAAAAGACAACCTTCATCTATCCAAATGCTGCTTCTTTTAGGGTGGTTAAGGATATAAGACACGCCAAATTTCTAAAACTCACAGGATGGATGTATTCAAGCTCAGCCAATATTCACGGGGGCGAATTTGATGAAAACTACGCAAAAAGCGTAGCTGATGAGGTGGTGGATGAGATATTATTTAGCGGAAAACCATCTAAAATTTATAAAATCTCAAACTCTCAAATCACCAAAATTCGTGGATAAATTTTGCTATAAATTTAAATTGTTATTTTAATCTCTCTAAATTCACTTCGAATTTACTCAAATTCTATTCAACTTCAACCCTAATATTATCAAAATTATCTTTTTTTGATATAATTACTCATAAAAAACTACAGTAATTAAATTATTTGCTGTTCATCTTTAACTTTAAAATTTTTGATATAATTTCTAAAATCAAAATTTAAAGGAAATTTATGAGAAAAATCATACTTTTAATCATCGCTTTGGTTTTTGTTGGCTGTTCTAAAAACGCCACTGTGGTTAATCTTGGAAGCTATCAAACTTTGAGTGATAAAGCCTATAATGATAAATTTGTCACTATAAACTCAGTTAAAGACACTAGAGAAAATCCAAATCTAATAGGTGAGTTTTTAGATAGCGATGGGGCTGTAAAATCTCAAGCATTTTTAAGCTCCTCTCTTGACGAATGGCTAAAAGACGCTCTTACCAAAGAGTTAAAAGCCCTTGGTGTCACAGTTAGCGATAATGCTGATACTAGTGTGGATGTAAGAATTTCATCGGCTAAAGCTACTATTCAAAGCTTTAAAAAAGATAATCTTAAAGCAAGCGTAGAGCTATTTTTAAGCATACAAAAAGGTGAAACAACTATCACCAAAAGAGTCGCTCAAAGTGGAAGTAAATTTGTAGCAATTGCCTCAAATAGCGATATTGAACCATATATGAGAGAGCTTTTATACGAAATAGTCAAACAAAGTGCTAAGCAAATTGCAAACTCTTTATGAGATGCTTAAAATGTGCCAAATTTAGCTTTAGATTTATCTGTAAAGACTGCCTTGCCTTGCTTGAAAATGTCAAGCCAAAGGTAAGGCAAGCAAGGGATTTGAGAGTGTATTATTTTTATGGTTATGATGAGATAAAAGAGCTTTTATCATCCAAGCACCAAATGCACGGCTCATTTGTCTATGCGATACTTTCAAAAATTATAGCTTCTAAATTTGACTCTCAAAGCCTAGATATGAAGCTAAATCTCATTCCAATTGACGATCACACAAAAAGTGGCTACTCTCACACATCTATCATTGCTAGTAAATTTAAAAGCTCAAACCTAATCCCGCTATATGGGACTCTAAGAGCTAGCAATAGTATCCGCTACACTGGCAAAACTCTAGCCTACAGACAATCAAACAGAAGAAATTTTACCCTTTTAAAAACCCCGCAATATCCTGTAATTTTGATTGATGATATCATCACCACGGGAACAACTTTGCTTGAGGCAAAAAGCACTCTTTCTAAACACAATATCAATGTAATTTGTGCGATAGTTTTAGCAGATGCGAGATTTTAAGCACAAAAATAGCAAAATTTAGCTAAAATAAACATTTACAAAAATAAAGGAAATTTAATGCAAAATGATCTGTTTGACAACGAAGAGATAGAGATTGTCGATGTAGAAGATTCTATCAAAGACAGCTATCTTGACTATTCTATGAGCGTTATTATAGGACGTGCACTTCCTGATGCAAGGGATGGGTTAAAGCCGGTGCATAGGAGAATTTTATATGCGATGAATGATCTTGGAGTTGGTAGCAGACAACCGTTTAAAAAGTCAGCTCGTATAGTTGGTGATGTCATCGGTAAATACCATCCACATGGCGACACAGCTGTTTATGACGCACTAGTTAGGATGGCTCAGAGCTTTTCGATGAGAATTCCTACTGTGGATGGGCAGGGAAACTTTGGTTCGATTGATGGTGATGGTGCGGCGGCTATGCGTTATACTGAAGCTAGGATGACGACTTTAGCTGAAGAGCTTTTAAAAGATTTAGACAAAGATACTGTGGATTTTGTACCAAATTATGATGATAGCTTAAGCGAGCCTGATGTGCTTCCGGCTAGAGTGCCGAATTTGCTTCTAAACGGCTCAAGCGGTATTGCAGTTGGTATGGCGACAAATATCCCACCACATAGCCTTGATGAGCTTGTGGATGGGCTTTTACTGCTTTTAGAAAATAAAGACGCCACTTTAGATGAGATTATGGAGTTTATAAAAGGACCAGATTTTCCAACAGCGGGCGTAATTTTTGGTAAAAAAGGGATAATTGAGGCTTACCGCACAGGGCGTGGTCGTATAAAAATGCGTGCTAAAACCCACATAGAAAAAAAATCCAATAAAGATGTCATAGTAATCGACGAGCTTCCATATCAAACTAATAAAGCAAAGCTTGTAGAGCAAATTTCAAATTTAGTCAAAGAAAAGCTAATTGATGGCATTAGCGAAGTTAGAGATGAAAGCGATAGAGAGGGCATAAGAGTAGTTATAGAGCTCAAACGCGACGCGATGAGTGATATTGTGTTAAACAATCTCTTTAAGCAAACTACGATGGAGGCTACTTTTGGCGTGATAATGCTTGCCATTGACAATAAAGAGCCAAAAATTTTCACTCTAATTGAGCTTTTGAAGCTATTTTTAAACCACAGAAAAACTGTAATCATTAGAAAAACAATATTTGAGCTTCAAAAATCGCGTGCAAGAGCCCATATCTTAGAGGGTCTTAAAATCGCTCTTGATAATATCGATGAAGTGATTGAACTAATCAAAAATAGTGCTGATACCGCAGTGGCAAGAGATGGGCTGATGAGTAAATTTGGACTTTCTGAACTTCAATCAAACGCAATACTTGATATGAGATTGAGCCGTCTTACAGGACTTGAGAGAGAAAAAATCGAAAATGAACTAAAAGAAATTTTGGCCCTTATTGATAAGCTTGAAAATATCTTAAAAAGCGAAGAACTAATCGAAGGTATTATCAAAGATGAGCTTTTGGAGATAAAAGATAAATTCAAATGCCCTAGAATCACCGAAATAGTCGATGACTACGATGACATTGAGATTGAAGATCTGATTCCAAATGAAAATATGGTTGTAACGATTACCCACCGCGGCTACATAAAACGAGTTCCAACCAAAACTTACGAAAAGCAAAAACGCGGCGGTAAGGGCAAGGTGGCTATCACAACCTATGATGATGACTTTATAGAGAGCTTTTTCATCTGCGATACGCACGATACGCTTATGTTTGTGACTGATCGCGGACAGCTTTATTGGCTTAAAGTTTATAAGATTCCAGAAGGAAGTCGCACTGCAAAAGGCAAAGCAGTAGTAAATTTAGTAGAGCTTCAGCCTGAAGAGAAGATAATGGCTATCATCCCAACGACTGATTTTAGCGAAGAGAAGTTCCTAACATTCTTTACCAAAAACGGCATAGTTAAACGCACAAAGCTTAGCGAATATCAAAATATCCGCTCAGTTGGCGTTAAGGCGATAAATTTAGATGATGGTGATGAGATAGTAACAGCCCTAATCATTCAAAAACCTGAAGATGAAGCGGATGAAATTTCACAAAATTTACTAGATATGAGTGATGATGAATCACAAGAAGTTGAAGCAGTTGATGAAGCTGATGATGAAGAAATTGTAGGTGAAAATAGTGCAATGCTATTTGTGGTAACAAAAAAGGGTATGTGTATTAAATTTGCTGCTTCTTCAGTTAGAGAAACCGGTAGAATAAGCAGAGGTGTAACGGCTATTAAGTTTAAAGAAAATGGCGACGAAGTTGTAGGAGCTGCATTTATCACTGATAATTCGCAAGAAATCTTAAGCGTTAGCCAAAAAGGTATTGGCAAACGCACAACTGCTGATGAATACAGACTTCAAAAGCGTGCAGGCAAGGGAATAATCTGTATGAAACTTACAGCCAAAACTGGCGATTTGGTTGGCGTTGTGATCGTTGATGATGATATGGATTTGATGGCATTAACCTCGAGTGGAAAGATGATAAGAGTTGATATGCAAAGTATCAGAAAAGCAGGCCGCAATACAAGTGGTGTAAAAGTTGTCAATGTAGATGGTGATGAGGTGGTAAATATCGCAATTTGTCCAAAAACCGAAGAGGAGATTGATATCACTGATGAGATAGAGGATTTAGAGAATTTAAATAGCATACAAAGCCCAGAAAATGGAGAAAATGATGAAAAAATTTAACATAGCAGTTGTTGGTGCAACTGGAGCGGTTGGCGAAGAGATTTTTAATGTTTTAGAAGAGCTTAAATTCCCAGTTGGCGGGATTTTACCACTAGCTAGTGCAAGAAGTGCTGGAGAAATTATAGAATTTAGTGGCAAAGAGTACAAAGTGGTTGAACTAACTGAGAGCACTTTTGATGAGAATGATATCGACATAGCGTTTTTTAGTGCTGGTGGGTCAGTTTCAGCTAAATTTGCACCTCTTGCAGCTGAGAGTGGAGCGGTAGTTATAGATAATACTAGCCATTTTAGGATGGATCCAGATGTGCCTCTTGTAGTGCCTGAGTGTAATTCAGCAGATATCAAGCTTTACAAGCAAAAAGGCATAATTGCCAATCCAAACTGCTCAACTATCCAAATGGTGCAAATCCTAAAGCCACTTAATGACGCGTTTGATATCGCTAGAGTAGATGTTAGCACCTATCAAGCTGCTAGTGGGGCTGGAAAAGAGGGGATGGATGAGCTAGTAGAGCAGATGCAGGCGTTTTTTGCCTTTAGACTTGATGAGTGTGAGCCATCTATTTTTCCACACCAAATAGCACTAAATGTCATTCCACATATCGATATTTTTATGGATAATGACTACACAAAAGAAGAGATGAAAATGGTCAATGAAACTTGCAAAATTTTGCACAAAAGCTTCCCAGTTTCAGCCACTTGTGTAAGAGTGCCAGTTCTTAGAAGTCATAGTGAAGCTATTACTATTAAATTTAATAAAGATTTTAGCGTTGATGGAGTTAGAGAGGTTCTAAGAAACGCCCCAAGCGTGGTGGTCGTAGATGATATCAAAAACAATCTCTACCCAATGCCACTTATCTCAACAAACACAAATGATACCTATGTTGGTAGGATAAGAAGAGACATTTTTGATGAGAAAATCCTTCATCTTTGGTGTAGTGCAGATCAAATCCGAGTTGGTGCAGCGACAAATGCTGTAAGAATTGCTATCAAGCTTATAGAAGATGAATTATAAAATTTTCATCCCATCGGGCAACCCAACCGCCCTTGTATGGGATGAAAACTTCACCCCAAAAGACAAAAAACTAATCAATGATAAAATTATGAAAGCTCATCCATTTGTTGAGCAAGTGGGCTTTATAAGTGGTAATTTAACACTTGATATGGCTGGTGGCGAACAGTGTGTAAATGCTCTAAGAAGTTGATAAATCTTATGTATAATGTAAAAAAGTGAGAATGAGCAAAAAGGGCTTTAAAAGTGTGATTATATGGTAATTTGGAGAGAAAAATAAAAAGGTAAAAAATGAGAATGAGAAATGCGAATTTAGGCAAAATTTGGGCATTTTTTGGGTAAAGTGGGTTTTGGTTCAAAATAACTTCAAAGTTCTTCAAATTCGCTTCAAAAACTTCAAAGATGCTTCAAAAAATCTCATTATATCGCTTTAAAAAGCCCATATAGTCGATTTTGAAGTTTTTGTATCATTACTTTATAAAACTTCAAAAATTTTTATAAATTTAGCTGTTGTTGGCTTAATATTTTATTAAGTTTTGTGTATGATAAGTGCTATTTTGAGTGTTTTATCATTTCTTAAAATGTCACTATTTACACCAAAATCACGCTATTTAGGGTATTATCCTTAATAAAAGTCGTTTAAAGTTAGTTATTTAATTGTAATATTTTAATATTTATTGATTAGCGAACATTAAGTGACGTATTAAGTGACAATTAGCGAACATATTAGCGAACAAAATATTTAAAATGTTCGCTAATGATATAAAATGATTTTATTTAATTTTTTATCTTTGTATAGATAAAATTTTTCTCCCAATTATTTTAAAGTAAATTTGACTATTTTTTGGGTCATATATTTGCGGATCGTATTTTTTATTATCACTTATTATTTTTATTGTGCCATCGAGATTAAATTGTAGTCTTTTTACTCTAACTCCATCACCAATTATACAAGCATAAATTCCATCTATATTATCGATACAATTTTCATCAATAGCTATATAGTCTCCGTCTTTGATGGTGGGCTCCATGCTATCACCTTCAACTTTTAAAAATTTTGTAGTTTTTTCGTTCTGTGGCGTTTTAAACACTTTTTTATCTATTAAAAACTTATCTATTATCTCTACATCATATGTTGTTATTCCAGAACCTGCACTGGCTTTAACATTTAAAACATCAAAATGATAGCTATCTTTTGATTTCGCATTATCATATGTCATTTTTCCCTTACCTGTCAACAACCACCAACCGTTTATGTGGGAAATTTCCTCAAACTTAGTTGCAATTTCCACTGGCACATTTTTTGTTCTACCACTTTCAATATCTGCAATCTTGCTTCTATCCACTTCTAGCTTGTCTGCTAGTAATTGTTGTGTGTTTATATTTAAATATTGCCTGGCTTTTTTTATTCTATCTTTTGCATCCATAATTTACCTTTTTTGTGTTAAATTCCCACTAATTTATTGACATTGTGGAAAAAACCCACTATAATACCACTTAGTTATTTTGAATGATTGTAATAATACTAAAAAGTAGTATAAAACAAAATAAAAATAAGGAAAAAATATGAATAATCTAATAGTTAGTAAAAAAATACGAAATGATTGGGGAACTTTAACACACTTTTGCAGAAAAAATAATATAAAAATTAATACCTTTAAACAAGTTTTATATGGCTATGCAAAAAGTAAAAAAATAACAAATTTATTGATTAAATATGGATACATAAAAAGTCAAAAAGATTTAGAAAGACTATAAAATGTATTTTTTAACAACTTCTACTGCTAGTAAAATTTTTGATGTTAGTAGTAGAGCTTTACAAATTTCAGCCAACCGCAAATCTAAAAAATACCCTTTTATAGAGCTTAATAACACCAAAAAGCGTGGTTATGGTGGCAAACGCCTACTTTTCAAGGTAGGTGCTTTAAAAATCAAAGAAGCCATTAGCAAAAACATCATTAGCACAGATATAAAAATATGGGATGAAAAGCTAAATTTAGTAAGTGTAGATGAAATTTTAAGCGTTGGTTATGATGATAATTTGGGTGATGATAGTTTAGGTGGTGGATTGGGTGGTGATTGTGATGTAATGCATGGTGATGATAGTGACGATAACATTCATTTAAATTTAGAGCCTTTAAGCCAAGATAAAAAGGCTTTAAATTTAGATGATATGGCAAAGGAGTCAAAAGATGAAAAAAATAACACTTTACCTACTCCAAGAGACGCTGTGGTTAGCAGGAATTATACTAATGATACCAGGGCTAGTTTTGATTGCTCTAAGCCTTGCAATAAACACAACAAAAAAATAAAAGAACTTGAAAAGATGAATAAGATAAAAGCTATAAATGAGATGAATGCCGTTCCTAATGGGCTTGGTAAAACTGCATGGGGTAAAGCCGTAGCACAAAAATACGGCGTGAGCTTAAAGACCCTTTATAGCTGGAAAAAAGATTTTGAAGATGAGCATGGCAGTTTTAATGAGATAAATAAAAGCATTGATTTCAAAGTTAAATTTAAAACAAGTAGCTTTGATATAAATGCCTTAGAGTGGGCTTTAGCTAGTTGGATAAATAACCCCTTAGCTTCAAAAACATTTATCTATGAAGCACTTAGGAAAGAGGCTTTAAAAAATAGCTGGAACATAGGAAGTTATAAAAGCTTTGCAAGGCAGATGGATAAACCAGAAGTTAAAGCTATGCTTTTAAAAGCCACACGTGGAGTTAGAGGTGTTAGAAATGAGATAGCTCCGTTTGTGCTAAGGGATTTAAATTTATATAAAAGTATGGAGATGATTTGTGGGGATCAAATAGTCTTTGACTTTGATACCATAAACGAACAAGGCGAGGTTGTAAATCCAAACGCTTATGTTTGGATAGATATGGGAAGTGGTGCGATAATTGGCATTGATGTAGTGCTTGGCAAATACAATAAATTAAGTGTTGGCAGATCTTTAAAAATGGCACTTGGATTTGGCGTGCCTGATGCGATTTACACCGACAATGGAAAGCCTGAGCTAAGTAATTATGTAAAAGAAGTAATTAGCCAGTTAAGTGGTATAAAGCTAAAAGATTTTAACGCACTTGATCCAAGGCTTACTCATAAAAAAGCCCGCCCTGCAAATTCACGTGCAAAGCCTATTGAAAATATCTTTAACCATGTTCAAAGATGGATGATGGAAAGCATCATCTACGAAAAAGGTGGCTCAAGCTATCACAAAGATAATAGAAAAAACAGCGAACTTTTAAAAAAATATATGAAAAATAACCCACTTGATTATAAAGAGTTTATAGGCTTTTTTGCAAGAGCTATTAAAAAATGGAATGAACACTTAAATAAAAACCGAAATATCGTGCCTATGGATAAGTTTATAAGCCAGTTAGAAGGGGTTAGCACATTTGATAAAACAACGCTTGATTATATATTTAGCGAAAGACGAGCTATAAAAGTTAGAAATTCAAGCATAAATTTAAGCATTAACAAAGCCAAATACTCATTTGTTAGCCCATTTTTAAGCAAATATAACGGAGAGGTTGTAGAAGTTAGACTAATTGATAGTGAGCTAAAAAGTGTAAGCGTAGTTGATATAGATAAACACAGTTTTATTTGCGAAGCTTACATAAATAAAGCAATTGATCCAAGAGATGAGAGATTAGTAAAAGCAAAAATTAGTGAAAACGAAAGTGTTGTAAAGGCTGTAAATGAAGCATTTAGCTATTACCAAGGCTTATACACAAAGACTATTAGGCTAAATACTTACACAAGCGTTGCTAATCAATCTAAGAAAAAAACTGAGAAAAATAAAAAATTAAGAAAGAAATTTGCAATGAGTAATGACAAATTGCTCGAAGCGATGTAAAAAATCTAAATGAAAGGATAAAAGATGAATTTAAATGAAAAATTTGAGCTTTTAAGCAAAGAAACAGGACTAACTCAAAAAGATGTTGCAAGAGCTATAGGAAAAGGTGAAAGTTTGGTAAATGGTATTTTAAGAGGCTCGTATGAGTCTAAAAGTAAAGAAAAATACGAAGCCTCAATAAATTATTACTTTGATGAGATGATAGCAAATTTAAACTTAAAACAAGGTAATGAAAGCATAAATTTAGATGATGAGAGCCTAAAAAATAGCGAAAATGAGCCTTGGCTAAGTTTAGCTCAATCAAAGATAAAAGAGAGGATTGAAGCGATGCTATCATCAAAAATAAGTTTTTTTGAGCTGATTTTTGGTGAAAGCGGTATGGGTAAAACTTATCTTTTAAAGCATATTTGTAGTAACAAAGATGATGCTTTATATATAAAAGCTAGAAAAAGCCTAAGTTGTAGTGCGTTTATGAGTTTAATCCTTAAACACTTAAATGTTAAACCCAAAGGAAATACCGATGATAAGCTTGACCTTGTCATTAAAAGCTTAGAAGAAAAAGAAATTAGGCTTTTAGTTATAGATGAAAGCGATCTTTTTGTAGGGGATAATAAAAACACATTTGAGCGTAAATTTGAGCTGTTAAGAGAGATATTTGAATACTTCAAAGATAAAAAAGTTGGCATTTGCGTAGTTTGTGTTGGGTTAAAAGAGTTAAAAACAGACATAGATAGTCTTGGTGGCTATATAAAAAGCCGTTTTACATATAGCCCTGAGATGACACTAAGCCATGACGAGCTTTTAAAAATAGGCAAATTAAACGGACTAAGTGATGAGATGTGTGAGTATTTAGTAGATGATAACAACGCTAGAACTTTTGAAAAAACTAGGGTTAATATAGACCTTGGATATGACGAAAAAACAGCTGCAAATTTAGTCTATACAGTAAGGGGGTAAAAAATGAGAAATTTAGGAGAAAAAATAGTGTTTATTTCAAGGATGAAAAAAAGAGGCTTTGTAATTAAATTTAGTAAAAATGGTGGTGTTGTTGGTAAAAAAAGTGGCTTTAAAACTGCCTTAAGAGGTGAAAAAGAGCTGATTAACAAGCCATTAAACAGCCAAAATTTAAAGTCAAATTTCATATTTGGCTTAGGAAGAGTTTGGAGTTAAAGGTTTATTGAAGCCCTTTTAAAGGGCTTTGATAAACCTTTTAAAGGAGTAAAAATGATAAAAATTGATGAAAATGAGATAACCGTAGTAGGCAATCTTAAAGATGTTGGAAATGATATCGCTGTGATTTTTGCACATTTAGCTAAAAATGGAGTAGATAAAAAGTCGCTAAAACAACTGCTTGTATTTTTAGATAAAGTTGTTGAAATAGCTAGCCCACAAGAGTCAAATTTAAAGGAGTAAAAATGACAAATTTAGTTTTTGTATCCACACCTTATGCATCCATTAAATGCAAAGATGAAGATAGAAACTACTATGCGAAAAAAATAGCCATTGAAGCGTGTCATCAAGTTAGGTTAAATGGCTATGAGCCACTTAGTCCGGTATTAGCTTTTATGTATGTTTATAACGAGCTTGATCGTATAAAGGTGTTGCAAAACTGCGAGGAGCTTTTAAAAGTTTGTAGTTACTACTACTTTTATAACTGCGAGTTTTCAAAGCATAGTAAGGGGATGGCTAGTGAGCGAGAGTTAGCTCATAAATTAGGCATTAGTGAGCTTAAGTTTAGTTTGTTTGATTAAAGGAGAAAAAAAATGGCAAAGTTAGATGAAAAAGGCTTTTGGCAAAACAAAGAGGGAAATTTCATCCACAAAGATATGATTGCTATAGATAAACAGCTTGAAGATGAAGTTGTAGAAAAGCTTATAGTAAAAGCAAAAGAGGTTCAAAGTGCTTTAAAGGAGTTTAAAGAGTTTGCTTATAAAGAGTGCTATGACTTTATAGACTTACTAAGACAAAACTACGGTATGGATAAACTAGAAAACTCTAAAACTGGGAGTGTGTGTTTAAGAAGCTTTAACGGCACAAAAGAGGTACAAATTCAAATAGCTAAGCAAATCAGTTTTGATAGTAAATTAATACTAGCAAAAGAAAAAATAGATGAGTATTTAGATGAAAAAACTGAAAATGCTGATGCTGAGATACGAACTCTTATAACTCGTGCTTTTGATGTAAAAAACGGCAAAGTTGATGCAAAAATGGTACTTAGCTTAAAGCAATATCCAATTAGTAATCCAAAGTGGGTTGAGGCCATGAATATGATAGATGAAGCCGTTGAGATAGTGGGAACAAAAAGTTATATAAGGTTTAGAGAAAGAGAAGATGAGAGGATAGACGCGGCTTTAAAGATGATAGTTTTAGATATCGCAGGAGTGTAAAGTTTTAACAAAGCCCTAGTTTTAGGGCTTGATTAAGGTTTTAAAAGGAGAGAAAGATGATAAGTTTTGAAGAAGCTAGGGAAAGTTTTATAAGGGATAGTTATACCTTTAAAGATGAAAAAGAAGCCATTATAAGTCTTTTAAATGAAAGTATAGAACTACTTAAAAATGGTAGAACTGATATAGCCTTGATACTTCTTGATATGATAAAAAATGGTGGATATAAACTAAAATGAGTGAGTTTAGGGAGCACAATAACCGCGAAATTGCTAAAGCTAATGCTGAATATATAACTAGCAAAGCTTTACGAAAATACATAGCAAACAATGTTAAAGCTTACGCACCAAAGGCTAAAAGCGTATTTGATGGTGCTGTTGGAAGTGGGCAAATGCTTGAGTTTTTAGGCATTGATGATGCTTTTGGAGTAGAAATTCAAAAACCTTCCTGCACGGCTTTTATGCATAATTTTCCTAGTGGCAAAGTCTTAAATAAAAGCTTTTTTGAGATTACAAGCGATGAAGTTGAAATTAAGGATGTCGTGGTTATGAACCCACCTTTTAGCTTAAAATTTAAGGATTTAAGCGAAGATGAGAAATTTAACATTCAGTGGGAGTTTCCTTGGAAAAAAAGCGGCGTGGTGGATGATATCTTTATCCTAAAATCCCTAAATTTCACCAAACGCTTTGCTTTTCATATCGCTTTTGTTGGGATAAGCTATAGAAAAGCAGAGGCTAAACTAAGAGAGCTAATCAGTAGCCGTTTAGCTGAGCTTAATGAGATAAAAAACGGCTTTGAAGATACCTCTATAAATGTGCTTGTGCTTGTGATAGATAAGCTTAAAACAACACCTAAATACACTTCAGAGCTAATTGATATAAAAAGTGGCGAAGTTTTAGCAAAAGATAGCTTTGAGTGGAGTAAGGAGCGATGGGAAGTAGCAAAAGAAGAGATAAAACAAGAAAAAATTAATATAGATGAAGTAAATAAAGGACTTGATAAAGCAGTAAAAGATAGCCTAATCAGGCACTTTGAGATAGCTTTAATGCGAATAGAGCATTTTAAAGACTTAAGCGTTAATGAGTTTTTGGAGTTTTTGGGTGAGATTGATGAAATTATTAAACACTATAAAAGTGTGGTTAAGCAGTATGCTAAGCACTAAGCAAAGAATTCATTTAGAGCTTTTAAATGAGCGAAAAAAAGCTAAGTTTAAAGCAAGATTAGATGACGCTATAGAGTATGACTTAGACTTTTACAAGTTTAAAAACGGGCGAATAAATGTAGCTAAAATGAGCCGTTGCACAGGAATAAGCAAAAGTGTTTTAACTAAAGAGCTATGAAAAAGGGGGCTAATATGACTGAGAAACAGTGTATTTTAAGAAAAAATTTACTAACTAGAATCCACACAAATAGCAGATATAAAGAACTTGTTAGAGTTGATGCGTGGGAAAGTTGGCTAGACGTTAGATTTGGTGTAAGTAGCTCGGCTCTTTTATCTATAGATGAGCTTAATAAAGCTTTGGATATGTTGATAAATGATGAGTTTATGGAGTGTGAGCCTGATATTTTAGGTAGAAATTTAGTAAAAAACTCTAAAATTGTAAATAATTTGACTAAGAACAAAACTAAAAAAATAACTCAAAAACAATATATCTACATAAAGCACCTTGCAAATAGGCTTAATTTTAGTGATGAAAAATTAATGGTTTTTGTAATAAAACAGACCAAAGTTTTAATAAGACTTGATAGCCAACTTAAAAGAGTGAGCTTAAATGATGCAAGGCGTATCATCACAGGCTTAGAAAAAATGTGTAAATTTTATAAGAAATAAAAATGAAGCTAGATATTGATTTAAGTAATAAAGCTTACGAAATAAGGCGTATGATGATAACTTTAGTGTTTGCTTTTTTAGGGACAACAAGTTGCCTTGATAAAAGGAGATAAAGATGATTTGTCCATATTGTGCTAATGAAAAAACAAATGTCATTGCTACTGTTAAAGGGCTAGTTAATGAAAGATTTAGAAAATGCCCAAAATGCGGTAGGACTTTTAGCACAATCGAAAAAATAAAATCAAAAGATGATGAGTTAATAGAGTATGAAAAGGTGGTTAAAGAGAGTTTAAAAGGTAGTTAATCCCTTTTAAAACAAATGTAAAATTTATGCAAATTTTCAAGAAAATTTCTATATAATATGTGAAAAAGCGAGTTTAAACAATGGAATATTTTCAAGTTAAAAAAATTATAGATGCGTTAAAAACACCAAAAGATATTTTTAAAGTAGATATTCCAAGCATATATGAATCAAATCAAAATAGAACAATAGAATTAGTTAGTAGCGAAATAGATGCTTTACTTCTTTTTGATATAAGTAAATATGGCATCCAAATAAAAAGAAATAAAAGCCAACTAAGACATAATAAAACCGATGTTATTTTAAGGCTTGATATTTACTCAAAGCATAAAAATCCAGAGTTTATAAAAGAAAAATCTCCAAAAGAGCTTAGTAACCTTATGCAAAAGTATTCAGGAGCTGTTTTTGAAAAAGAGTGTTCACACTTACATTTTTTTATAGAAGGATATAATGATAAATGGGCTTTTCCCATTGGTGAATTTGGATTGAGGGGAGAAGGAGAGCTAGAAGATGTAGCAAAAGAGTTTTGTGAGTTTTGCAACATCAAAGAAATTGAATTTATAAAAAGGAGTTTGTTTTGATAGATATAAACTCTCTTATAAATAAATACATACAATACATTCACGCTAATTTTGAAATTGAGGAAATAGATAAAAAAACCTATGAGATAACTACACCTTTTTTGGATAGTAGTAATGATTATATAGTTATATATGCCCTTATAAATGGTGACAAAATAAAACTTAGCGATGATAGCGATACTTTAAATAGTCTAGCTTTAAAAGGTATGCAGTTTAATACAGAAAAAAGGCAACAAGAACTTGAAATAATTCTTAATGGTTTTGGAATACAAAGAGAAAATAATGAGCTTTTTGTTGAGGCTAGTGTGTCAAATTTTGCTTCTAAACAACATAATATTTTACAAGCATTAATAAGTGTAAATGATATGTTTGTTTTAGCAAATAATAAAATTTCAAGCTTTTTCTTTGATGATGTAGCAAGATTTTTAGATAGTATAGATGCAAGATATATTTCATCTGTTAGTTTAGAGGGCAAGAGTCATTTAAATCATAAATTTGATTTTATAATCTCTAAATCAAAAAAAAGCAAAGAAAGACTTATAAAACTTCTTAATAACCCTAAAAAAGACAATTTAAAGTCTTCTTTGTTTTCATTTTTAGACTTACAAGATGATAG
>JALFKC010000068.1 GCA_022775765.1 Campylobacter sp.
GCGATTTAAATAAATTTAACAAATTACTCGCAAAATGGCTGATTGATTATAATACAATCTTGCCACATAGTTCATTAAATTATCAAACACCAATAAATTTTGCTATAATGCAGAATAAAAAGTGCCAAATGTTATGGATTGAACAAGCCATTTTTATTTACAAAATAAATGCTATAATTGTATTAATTGCTATTTTTATCTTTAAATCCCCATCTTTTAAAGAGTTTTGTAGGTCTTGAACTCGCTTTAAAGTTCTCATCTCTATTTTCTAAAGAAACGGTTTTTTGAGTAAGGCCAAATATAAAAAGCAACACCAAAAACAGCATATAAACTATCAAAAATCCCTTACTTCCAAAATTATCCATCATCACGCCTATAAGAAGTGGTGCACAAAGTGAGCCTGTGGTGTAGCAAAATAGTAGCGTTGCTCCAACTTCAAGTGTTTTGCCCTTGTCGATTAGCACATCATTTGCCCTAGCCAAAGCTAAAGAGTAAAGGCAAAATATTCCAAATCCAAGCAAAATCACAAAAACACATTGAAGTTTTGAGTTTTCACTAAAAATCATCAAAAGCACACTCGCCACAAGCCCGATAATACAAGCTAGCAAAATGGAATTTCTTCTTCCAATTCTATATGAATTTACCCCAAAAAATAGCTGACCTAAAAATCCGCCAAGCATTGCTAAAACCATAAAAAGAGAGACTTTACTCAAATCATCACTTATAGTTACACCATATACGCTCCCCATCGATACAAAGCCATTAATCGCAATCCCACCAACAAAAGCTGAGGCACTAGCTAGCGGAACCACGCCAAAAATATTTGGGATGAAAATCTTTCTTTTGGGTGGAAGTTTTGGCTCTTTTACGCGAACTAATGTGATAGGAATTGAGCCCAAAATTATAAGCAGAGTGCTAGTCATAAAGATCTTTTCTACACTCATATTTAGTGACAAGATCATCACTCCAAGCCCAAAACTAGTGTAATAAATAATCTCATAAAGCCCGATTAATTTGCCCCTAGCAGCGTTGTTGGCTTTAGCGTTAATTAGCCCTTCGGCAATCATTGCGATACTATAATACGAAAATCCCAAAAACAGCCTCAAAACTGCCCAAGCATAGATATTTTCAAAAAAACTATGAAGCAGGGCCGAAATCGCAAATAAACTCACAAAAAACGAATATGAACGCAAATATCCTATAGTTGAGATAAATTTATATGTGATAATTGAACTCATTATCGCCCCTATAAAAAAGCACGCCGTAACACCACCAATGGCGATCTCGCCAACATTTTGTGCTTTTAAAACAACTCCAGCTGAACTTAGGGCCAAAGAGTTTCCCATAAATACAAATCCAATCGCACCAAACAACCCAAAAAGGGCTTTAAAAGCTCTAACTAGCGCCATATCTAACCCCATAAACAAAAGCTGAAATTTGAGCTAAAATCACCCCAAAAAATGTCCCCAAAACACTAAAATAGCCAAATTTCACAAGAGCGTAAAGCGACAAAACAAAAAGTGTGTAAAGCACTAATTTAAACGGCGAAAAAAATGTAAAAAATCCAGGTTTAATTTTCTTGTTTTTAAATGTGTCTTTTGGACTAATTTCATCATCTAAATCTTGCAAATCATCATACTTACCACTTGCTAACTCTTTGTAAATTTTGCTCTCATACGCCCCCATACTAAAGCGAATAAT
The DNA here is from genome assembly GCA_022775765.1 of Campylobacter sp. Taxonomy (GTDB): domain Bacteria; phylum Campylobacterota; class Campylobacteria; order Campylobacterales; family Campylobacteraceae; genus Campylobacter_B. Next base: position 1,702 of record JALFKC010000068.1, read on the forward strand.
CAGGCAAAAAAATAGTGCTGACACTATAGAGCTAACAAAAAATTTAACCCCAAAAATCGCCCCAGCAACTATCAAAATAGTCAAATTTAAAAGTGCAAAAATTTGCAAATTTCTACTCAATCATCTTCCTTGTCAATATCGCTAAAATCGGGCTTATAGCCTCTGTATTTTTCATCTAACTCTTTGAGATCAGCTTGTTGAAGCTTGTAAATTTTATATACATTCAAAAACGCCGCCGCAATCCCAACAAACATAAAAAAGTAGAAAAAAAATGAAATTCCAGTCCATTTTCTAAGGTAGTAGCCAATCACAAAACCGATCACTACAGCCACTACCATTGAGATTCCAACGCTTAAAAAATCCGCACCACGCACGATTTTGTTGAGGTTTTTGGTTATTTTCATATCTCTTTAAAACTCTTTTCTATCTTATCAAGTGCGTAATCGATATCGCTTTCTTGCATTGCGTCGCAAATAAAACTCGTCTCAAACAAAGATGGTGCCATAAACAGCCCATTTTTGGTAACAGCTTGATGAAATTTAGCAAAAAACTCAGTGTCTGATCTAAGTGCGTCAGCGTAATTTTGCACCAGTGAATTATTGAAAAAATACCCCATCATACTTCCAACTACTCTGGTTTGAAGTGCTACACCCTTTTTATTAGCTAGAGCTTTAAATCCATCAGTAAATTTCACAGCCAAACTCTCAAGCCTATCATAAAGGCCATCTTTAGAATCTATCTTGCTAAGCGAAGCGATTCCAGCTGCCATAGCTACAGGATTGCCGCTTAGTGTTCCAGCTTGATATACTTCACCTAATGGGCTAATATGAGACATTATCTCTTTTTTGCCAGCAAACGCAGCCGCGTTCATCCCCCCACCTATAACCTTGCCAAAAGTTACAATGTCACCTTTTACACCATAAACACCATAGCTTCCTAGTTTGCTAGCTCTATACCCACTCATCACCTCATCTAAAATCAGTACAATATTAAATTTATCACAAATTTCTCTAAGCCCTTTTAAAAACTCAGGTTTTGATGACACAAGTCCCATATTTCCAGCGATTGGCTCGACGATAATAGCTGCGATTTGGTGCTTTGAGATGATATCTTTTACGCTTTGTAAGTCATTGTAAATAGCTAGATGAGTATTTTTGACAACATCTTCAGGAACTCCTGCACTACTTGCACTTCCAAATGTACTAGCACCACTTCCAGCTTTTACGAGCAAACTATCGCTATGTCCGTGATAGCAACCCTCAAACTTTATAATGCCATCTTTTTTAGCATATCCCCTAGCAAGCCTAATCGCACTCATTGTAGCCTCTGTGCCGCTATTTACAAATCTAATCTGATCTAAATGAGGAAAATCTTTGAGTATGAGCTTGGCTAGAGTTGTCTCAAGCTCACAAGGTGCACCAAAACTAGTGCCGTTTTTAACCGCTTCAATAATAGCACTCTCTATATCCTTGTCGCAGTGCCCAAATATTAAAGGCCCCCAACTTTGAATAAAATCAAGATAGGTATTACCCTCAATATCTTTGATATACGCACCTTTACCACTTTTTACTACAAATGGGTCGTGTCCAACATTTCCAAAGGCTCTAACTGGCGAATCCACGCCACCTGGGATATAAATTTTCGCTTCATCAAAAGCTTGTTTGTTTGTCATTTTTGCTCCTTGTTTATTGTAGAATTTATGTCATTTTGAGATTGCAAAAAGTAATAAATCGCCCAAATCTCATCAACTGTTAAAAAATACTTAGGCATTATGCTTTTTGGCTCATTTATAGCGTCAGCCAAGCTTTGTGGGCTAATAGTTCTAATATCTGGTGCAATCAGCTCTTTATTGACAACTTCACCTTTTTTAATATCTTTGTAGCTAGCAATAACGCTACCACTTCCATTTTTTGCATGGCAGTTATCGCACCCTATTCCACGGGGATTTTTGTATAGCATCGCCCCATATTCAGAGTTTGTGATAAATCCAAAAACTTCACTACCAATAATAATCGCACTAACTACCAAAATTTTACAAAATTTACTCAAATTCCATCCTAAAATAAAGCGAATTATATCATAAATTTGAATTTGGTGAAATTTACAACTTAAATTTGACGCAAATTTAAGTTGCGTCAAATTTGGCTATACATTAAATCTAAAGTGCATAACATCGCCGTCATTTACTATATAATCTTTACCCTCAAGCCGCATTTTACCAGCCTCTTTTGCACCAACTTCTCCATTACAAGCGATAAAATCATCATAGCTTATCACTTCAGCTCTAATAAATCCACGCTCAAAATCATTGTGTATCACGCTAGCTGCTTTTGGGGCTTTCCAGCCCTTTTTGATAGTCCACGCTCTAACCTCTACAACCCCAGCAGTAAAATAGCTAATCAAATCAAGCTTTGCAAAAGAGGTGCGGATGATATGATCTAGCCCACTTTCGCTTGCTCCCATACTCTCAAGCATCTCTTTTGCCTCTTCATCATCAAGCCCAATTAGCTCTTCTTCTATCTTGGCACAAAGCTTAATAACTTCGTGTCCGCTTTTGCTAGCGTAATCTTTGAGAGCTTTGACATACTCATTGTCTATAGCGATATCATCTTCGTTAACATTTGCACCATAAATTACCTCTTTTGCTGAAAGAAGCCTTAGTTCTTTATTGAGTTCAGTGAAAATTTCATCATCAAATCTCTCAAAACTACTCGCACTATTGCCACTATTTAAATGCTCTATTAGCTCATTAACCATCTCAAGTTGCTCTTTTGCACCTTTTCGATTAGACTTAACATCTTTGCTAAGGCGTTCAGCTTTTTTGCTAAGTTGCTCTATATCAGCTAAAATCAGCTCAGTATTGATTATCTCAATATCTCTTATAGGATCCACACTTCCTTCGACATGGGTGATATTGCCATCTTCAAAACACCTTACAATATGCAAAATAATCTGTGCTTCTCTAATATTTGATAAAAATTTATTGCCAAGCCCTTCACCCTTGCTAGCGCCTTTTACAAGCCCAGCAATATCTACAAACTCAATTGTAGAGTGCTGGATTTTGTTTGGATTTACTATCTTTGCAAGCTCATTTAACCTCTTATCAGGCACTGCCACAATAGCTTTATTTGGCTCAATAGTGCAAAAAGGGTAGTTAGCAGCTTGAGCGTTTGCAGCCTTTGTAATAGCATTAAAAGTAGTTGATTTGCCAACATTTGGAAGTCCAACTATTCCAACTGAGAGATTCATTTATCACCCTTTTTTGATAGCTCATTTAAAAAATACAGACTTGCTCTAACGCTTGCTCCGGTTGCACCAAATGAGTTATATCCCCACGATTTTTCAAGATAAGCAGGACCTGCAATATCAAGGTGAAGCCATCTATCTTTGTATTCATCTTTGATAAATTTATCCAAAAATAGTCCAGCTGTTAGGGTTCCACCATATCTACTACTTGCTGAGTTTGCTACATCAGCGATATTGCTTTTGATAAGCTCTCTTAAGTAATCATTAAAATCTAGCACTGTAAAAAGCTCACCACTATCCTTGCTAAGCTCTTTAAAGGCTTGCTTTAGCTCGTCACTATTGCCCATTATTGCGTTAGTGTATTCACCAAGCCCAACCACGCAAGCCCCGGTTAAAGTCGCCATATCTATCAAAATATCAGGCTTTAGATCTTGAGCGTAGCTTAGACAATCAGCCAACACTAGCCTACCCTCAGCGTCAGTGTTTCTAACCTCTATACTTACCCCACTTCTTGAGATAATAACATCATCAGGCTTATAAGCGTCCGCACCTATCATATTTTCAGTCGCCCCTAAGATTGAGTGAATTTCAAAAGGTAGTTCAAGCTCGGCCGCTGCTTTGATAATAGCCATCGCCGCCATCGCACCACTCTTGTCGCTTTTCATAGTTAGCATATAATCACTTGGCTTTAAGCTAAGTCCGCCACTATCATAAGTTAGCCCTTTGCCAACAAAGACAATCCTTTTTTGGCTAACGCCTTTTGGCTTATAGGTTAGATGAATAAGGCGTGGTGGGATAGGGGATGATTGATTGACAGCTAAAAATGCGTTCATATTCTCTTTTTTCAAAAAATCCTCATCGTAAATTTCACACGATAAATTTGGCGTAGTTGCAGCTAGTTCGTGTGCGTCATTTGCCATCACAACTGCGTTGTAAATAGCTGGAATTTCATTTACTCCATCTTTGGCAAAATTTGTAGCATTTGCTAAAATTTCACCTACTTTTAGCCCATCTTTTGCCAAACTCTCATCAATCTCTTTGTCTGCAAACTCATCAGTTGAGATGATGATTTCATTCAAAGAGTATTTTGGTTTGTCGCTTTTATAGCGGTTAAACTCATAACTTCCAAGCAAAGCCCCCTCAACATACGCAATAAAGGATTTTTTAGTGCATTCACTAAGATATGAGGCGATTTTAAAACTTTTGATATTTAGTTTTTTTAGCTCATTGTAAGCTTTAGAAATTCCAAGTCTTAAACTCTCATAGTTTAAATTTTTAATCGCCACATAGAGTCTAGCCTCATTTAAAAGTAGTAAATTTGTATCACCTTTATTGTTGGCAAGCTCAAAACTCTTTTTGTCTTTGATAAATTTATGCTCTAAATTTTTATCAACCACAAAAATAACTTCAAAGTCAGCGTTTATCTCGCCAATACTTCTGTTTTCTAATCTTAATTTCATCTCTTCTTTCCCTTCTTTGATTTAAAATATTTTCTTCAATTTTTTTGACGCCAAAATACACAGCTAGCAAAAATATAATCGCAATAGGTATAGCATAATACCAGTGTTTTTCAGCTAAATTTACCAAATACCATATCTCAGCCCCAAAATACCACGCCAAAAATATCGTGCTTGCCGCCCAGCACCACGCACTAATTAGATTTATAAAGGCGAATTTTTTGGCATCATATCTTGTAATGCCGATACTCATCGGTATAATCGCCCTAAGCCCATACATATATCTTTGAAAAAATATCACAGGCCAACCATATTTTTTCAAAAGCAGATGTCCGATGGCAAATTTTTGGCGGTGCTTTTCTAACTTTTTGTTAATGAAATTTTTGTTATACCGACCGATATAAAAGTAAATTTGATCCCCACAAAATCCGCCAAGTCCAGCTATAAAAGTGATAAAGGCTAAATTCACATGCCCTTCGTGAGCCATTACCCCAGCTATTACAAGGGCTAGTTCACCCTCCATCATACACCAAATAAAAATAATAATATACGCATATTCTTTATAATTAAATAGCAACTCTTTTAAAAACTCTTCCATCTATATCTCTAAAACACTATAAACTTTGGTTAAGCTCTCTAACTTCTTAGCACCGCCAAGATCTTTTAGATCTATAATAAAACACGCCTCTACGCAGTTTGCACCAACTTCTTTGATAAGTTCAGCTGACGCTTTGGCAGTCCCTCCAGTCGCTATAAGATCATCAATCAAAAGCACTTTAGCGTTTTTTTGGTTTTTAAACGCGTCAAGATGAATCTCAATCTCATCAAAACTATACTCAAGCGAGTATTTTTTAGAAATTGTGGTGTAGGGAAGTTTTTTGGGTTTTCTAATTGGCACAAAGGCTAAATTTAGCCTAGCACAAAGTGCTGCTGCGAAGATAAATCCACGACTTTCAATACCACATATAAAATCAATATCGTAGTTTTTATATCGTTCTGCTAAGTGATCTAGCAAAAATTTAAAAGCTTTTTTGTCATTTAAAAGCGTTGTGATATCTCTAAAAACAATGCCTGGTTTTGGGAAGTCATTGACGACCCTAATTGTGCTTAAAAGATAATCTTTGTCACTCTTACTTAGCATAAACTCTCTCCTAATTTTTTAACTCTTCTTTCGTGCCTGCCACCGCTAAACTCAGTATTTAAAAACTTCTGCACCATCTTTTTGGCTAAGTTTAAATCTGTTAGCCTAGCCCCAAGTGCGATGATATTAGCGTTGTTGTGCTCTCTAGCGAGTTTAGCGTGTTCTAGGCTAAAACAGAGTGCACACCTAATAGATGGGTGACGATTTGCTGCTATGCTAATACCAATGCCACTGCCACAAATCGCAACGCCGTAAAATTTATCACTTTTGCTAACCTCTCTAGCCAAAGCAAAGCCAAAATCAGGGTAATCTACGCTTGTATCAGCACCACTTGTCCCAAGATCTTTTACTTCATATCCCAAAGAGCGTATAAACTCACTCATCTCGCATTTAAACTCAAATCCAGCGTGATCGCTAGCTATAAAAATCTTTTCTATCTGCATAAATTTATGGCTGATCGTAGATAAATCTCTCGTCATTTTCAAGAGTATCTACAAATCTACCTATCCTTTCCCAACGAATTTCTTTGTTTGAATTCCAACTAAAATAGACAAACCACGGCTTGCCAACTATAAATTTATAAGGCACACTTCCCCAAAAACGGCTATCATTTGAGTTGTTGCGATTATCTCCAATCATAAAAAACTCATCATCAGGGACTTTAATATAAAACGCATTAAAACCAAGCGAATTTGGTGGAAATTCACTAAAATTTAAAGGCTGCATAGCGAACTGATCTATAACTGCATATTTTGCCGCTAACGCCATAATATCTACTTTTTCATCGTAATGAATACCTTTGTATTTATATGGCTCTTTGACAAAAAGCTGATTATTGATAGTAACTATATCGTTTTTATTGAAATTTGCCCTTATAAACTCATCGCCCTCGTGCGGCCTTAGATACATACCGCTTTCATTAAAAATCACCTCATCGCCACCAACGGCAAAATTTCGCTTGACAAAGTGCATTTTAGGGTTTGGTGGGTAGCGAAATACAACTATCTCACCTCTTTTTGGCATATCGCCTCTTAAAATATGCCCATCCCCATCAAAATCAGGCAAAACTGCCTTTTCGATCCACGGAAGATGTGGTGTTGGAATGCCATAGCTAAATTTCTTAACAAAAAGATGATCGCCTATTAAAAGTGTATTTTTCATAGAGCCACTTGGTATCACAAAAGCTTGAGCTACAAAAAATATAATAAATAATACAATTATAACAGTTCCCTTCCAACTTGAAGAGAACTCGTAAAGTTTTAATAAAAAATTTTTCATTTACCAGCTTTGTTTTGAAGTGCAAATTTAGCTGATTTGATAGTATTAAATAGTAACATCGCTATTGTCATTGGTCCAACCCCGCCCGGAACTGGCGTAATAAACGAGCATTTTGGGGCTACTTCATCAAAATCTGCGTCACCAACCAAACTTCCATCATCAAGTCTATTTATTCCAACATCTATCACAACTACGCCATCTTTTACCATATCGGCTTTTAAAAACTTAGGATTGCCGATAGCTGCGACAATAATATCTGCGTTTTGAGTAATTTGGCTTAAATTTGTAGTTTTGCTGTGAGTTATGGTAACTGTAGCGTTGTATTTGAGAAGCAAATTTGCAATAGGTTTGCCAACTATATTGCTTCTACCGATGACAACGGCGTTTTTGCCGGCGATTTTTATCTCATAATGCTCTAAAAGTTTGATAATTCCAAAAGGTGTGCAAGGCACAAACCCATCAAGCCCACTTACTAATTTGCCAACATTTATAGGATGAAACCCATCCACATCTTTTGCTGGGTCAATTGCTGTGATAACTGCGTTTGTGTCGATATGTTTTGGAAGCGGAAGTTGCACCAAAATACCGTGAATATCATCGTCATTATTTAAATTATTGATAATATCTAAAAGCTCTTTTTGAGTAGTTTTTTTATCAAGTCTATAGACCAAAGAGCCGATCTCGCAAGCTTTGCAAGCTTTCTCCTTAGAACCTACATAGGTTTGACTAGCCTTATCATCACCTACTAAAATAACTGCTAGCGTTGGCTTAACGCCATTTTTGGTTAGTTCTATAGCCTCAAGTTTAACGCTCTCTTTGATCTTTTTGCTTACAAGCTTTCCATCTATTAAATTCATAATATCTCCCTTTAATGTTAAAGTGTAATGATATCTAATTTTACTTTAATATAGCCGGTAAATTTTTAACAAGAGCTATTTTTACCGGCTAAAATTGCAAATTTATCTAAAATTTAGCAATTAATCAACTATTGCAAAAAGATTATAAAAATCTTCAAGCAAAAAATTTGATGGGCTTATACCTAAAGAGCCAAAATTATTCTCATAAATTTTTTTGAAAAAGCCATTTTTGTTAAGCTCAAGGATGTTTTTGTCTATCTCTTGTTTGAGTGCGTCATTGCCTTTTGCAACTGCTGGGGCAAGATAGTCTCTTTTGCCTAAATTTACAAGTTCAATAGGCATAACAAAACCATCATTATCAAGAGCATATGCTGCTGAGATTAAGTTATCATCGATATAGGCATCAACCGCACCGCTTTTTAACATATCATAACACTCATCTGGCGTGTCACATACAATTAGATTTATCTCTGGTTTAGTTTTCAAAAACTCTACACCATAAGTTTCATTGAGTGCGGCTACGCTTTTGCCCTTTAGGCCTGCAAAATTTTGTATTGTTGAGTTTATATCTACTAAAATTCCTTGTGAGACAGCAGAATATGGATTTGCAAAATCAACACGCTCTTTTCTCTCATCAGTTGAAGCAAATGCCGCAATTACCATATCTACAGTGTTGTTTTCTAAGAAATTAATCCTATCGTTTGGGTCATCAATTCCTACAAAAACTATCTTAGCCCCATCACCTATGATTAAATTTGCAAGCTCTTTAGCTATATCAACTTCAAAGCCCTCATAAGTATCACCACTCAAAACCGAAAAATGCGGTTGATTTGCCCAAACACCTATTCTAATGGCCTTTTCAGCCTTAATTTCTTCTAAGGTATTAGCAAAAAGTCCGCTAAAAAGTATAAAAATAAACAAAAGTATTTTTTTCATTAGAGATCCTTTATCAAAATATCTCTAATTGTAGCATAATTCACGCTGAATTTAATATAAATTTACCCAAATATCGTATAAAAATCCTCTAACAAGAAGAAATGTGATTTACTTTGTAATGTTGAAAAATTTAAATCATAAATAACCTTAAAAAATCCATTTTTGTTTAACTCAACCATATATTTGTCAATCTCTTTTTTAAGCTCAACATTGTCTTTTTTGACAGCTGGGGCGAGATAGGTGGTTTTGCCAATTTTAGTAAGTTCGCTTGGCATAGTTAGATCAGGCTTTGAAACCGAGTAGTTTAAAAGTAGCAAATTATCATCCACATATCCATCTACAAAATCAAGCTCTAAAAGATCCAAAGCTTCGCTATTTTCATATGCTAAAGCTATATCACACTCTTTAAATTCACTTAAAAAATCTTGTGCATAGCTTCCTTGAAGTGCGGTGAGTTTTTTGCCTTTTAGATCATTTAAAGTTTTGATAGGTGAGCCTTTTTTGACTAGCACACCTTGAGATATCATAAAGTATGGCATTGCAAAATCCACCTTCTCATCGCTATTTGCAAAGGATGCTATTACGATATCGGCTAGATTGTTATTTAAAATTATAGCCCTTTCATCCGCACTGCTAATTCCAAAAAACTCTATTTGAGCATCTTCACCTATTAACTCTTTGGCAAGCTTTTTGGCTAAATCAACCTCAAAACCTTTAAATTCACCATCTACTAAATTTGAAAATGGTGGCTTATCATTCCAAACACCTATTCTTATCTTTTTGCTAGATTTTATCTCATCTAAAGTGTATGAAAACGCACTTATGCAAAACAACACAACCAAAACCAAAATTCTCATTATAACTCCTTAAATTTTTTAGGAATTATATTAATAGATTAAAACATTATGGAAACATTGAAACAAGCTTTTAACAAAATTGCTAAAAACTCTTAGATAAAAATATTAACAATGAATTATAAACTAGCTAGTATAGAATTATAGCCACTTAAATCGCCATAAATTCTATATAAATCTTCTAGTAAAAAGAATTTTGGATCGGCTGAGTTTTTGTAAAACGGTCCAAATGTATCGTTATAAATTTTATTGAAGAATTTCTCTTTGCTAAGCTTAATCATAGCTTTATCTATCTCTTGTCTTAGAGCAACATTACCTTTTGAAACAGCTGGGGCAAGATAGTCTGATTTGCCGATATTTCGCATAGTGTCAGGAACCTTTACATCGTTATCAATAATAGGATAAGCCATCACTATTAGATTATCATTTAGATACACATCAGCTTCACCATTTTTTAAAGCTCTATATCCATCACCACTTGTGGGAACAACTATTATTTTAGAATTTGTAAATTTTTTGACATAATTTACCGCTGTAGTGCCCTCTTGGATGACGATTTTTTTGCCATCAAGGTCTGATTCTTTGGCAATAGGATAATCACTTTTGATAAGTGCTCCAAGTGCGACTGAAAAATATGGCATTGCAAAATCAACCAACTTAGATCTCTCCTGTGTTTTGGTAAAGCTTGAAAGGATTATATCAACTCTGTTTTCTTGTAAAAAACTAATTCTTTGCGAACCATCGTGAACTCCAACTAGCACTATATTGCCGTCGCCACCTAGAATTTGAGCTCCGATTTGTTTTGCCATATCAACTTCAAATCCCTCAAAATTGCCATCTTCAGTTTGGATACTAAATGGTGGCTGATCATCAAATACACCAATCCTAATCTCACCTTTTGACTTAATCTCATCTAAGGTATTTGAAAATAAAAAGCTACTTAATATAGCCAACAAAAGTATAAATCTTTTCAATTGAAATCCTTTTTTCTGAATAATAATTATGAATTTTAAAAAAATTCACCTTATTATAACGACTCAAAATAAAATCCAAATAAAATATCTAGAATTTAAAGGTAAATTTATCAAAAATTATTCGTATTTTTAAAAAGATCGCTTCAATTTGACATAGATAGTCAATTTAAGCTAAATTTAATCATAAAATTTCACAATAAAACTGCACTAATTTCAAAATTTATAATTAAAATTTGGATAATTTTAAGATATAGGCGTAAATTTGGATGAATTCATAAAATTTACGCCAAATTTAGACAATTTAATAGCAAAATCCTGCTAAAATTTAGTCAATCTTTAAAACACTCAAAAACGCCTCGCTTGGCAAATTTACCTTGCCTATAGCCTTCATTCGCTTTTTGCCCTCTTTTTGCTTTTCAAGTAGTTTTCTTTTACGTGATATATCGCCACCATAGCATTTTGCTGTGACATTTTTACCCATCGCTTTGACATTTTCTCTAGCGATGATTTTGTTGCCAATGCTAGCTTGAATAGCCACTTCAAATAGCTGTCTTGGGACAATCTCTTTCATCGCCTTAACTAAGTCTCTACCTTTGCTTGTAGCTTTATTGCTTGGCACTATTATAGAAAGTGCGTCCACATTTTCTCCAGCCACCCTGATATCAAGCTTAACCAAATCACCACTTCTATAATCAACCGGCTCATAATCAAAACTAGCGTAGCCTTTGGTGCAAGATTTTAGCCTATCATAAAAATCCATTATGATCTCATTTGTTGGCATATCATATTCAAGTAGCACCCTTTCTGGCGTGATATAATCCATCTTAGTTTGCACACCACGCCTTGCGTTTAAAAGAGTTATAAGATTGCCTAAAAACTCACTTGGTGTGATAATAGTAGAGTGCACATATGGCTCTTTGATATCTTGAATTTTATTAACAGGTGGTAGCTCACTAGGATTATGAATTTTAACCATACTTCCATCAGTTAAATAAACTTCATATGTCACAGTTGGTGCTGTGGCGATTAAATCTAATCTAAACTCTCTTTCTAGCCTCTCTTTGATAACTTCCATATGAAGTAGCCCCAAAAACCCGACCCTAAATCCAAAGCCCAGTGCAGCTGAAGTTTCTGGTTCGTAGCTTATTGAACTATCATTTAATTTTAATTTATCAAGAGCATCCCTTAAATCCTCAAATTTATCAGTTTCTATCGGATAAATTCCTGCAAATACAAACGGCTTTGCCCTTTCAAAACCGCCTATTGGCTCATCTGCTTTTTTATTGGCTAAAGTGATGGTATCGCCAACTTGCACATCACTAACATTTTTAAGCCCCAAAACAACTATGCCAATCTCGCCGCTTGTGATGGATTTGGTTTTAATTTGACTAATAGGATTTGGATACATAAGGTCAAGCACAATGTGCTTTTTGCCAGTTCCCATTATCAAAATTTCATCATTTTTGCAAATTTTGCCATCATAAACCCTAACTAAAGCCAGTGCTCCCAAATAATTATCAAACCAACTATCATATATTAAAGCCTTAAGTGGCAAACTCTCATCAGTTTTGGGGGCTGGAATTCTCTCAATTATAGCTTTTAAAAGCTCATCTATTCCGGTGCCAGTTTTTGCACTCACCTCTATAGCGTTGCTACAGTCAATGCCTATAATATGCTCTATCTCATCTTTTACACGCTCTGGATTCGCAGCTGGAAGGTCGATTTTGTTAAGCACTGGGATGATCTCTAGGTTGTGTTCTAACGCGATATAGACATTTGCAATAGTCTGAGCTTGAACCCCTTGGCTAGCGTCCACAATAAGCAAAGCCCCTTCGCAACTTGCCAAACTTCTACTAACTTCATAGCTAAAATCCACATGACCTGGGGTGTCGATGAGATTGAGTATGTATTCGTTGCCATCAAGCTTGTATTTTAGTCTCACACTTTGAGCTTTGATGGTGATACCCCTTTCTTTTTCTATATCCATAGTATCTAAAACTTGTGAGCTCATTTGGCGATCGCTTACTGCGTTGCACTCGCTAATTAACCTATCTGCAAGAGTGCTTTTGCCGTGATCAATATGAGCTATAATGCTAAAATTTCTTATATTTTTCAAACAGTTTCCTAAAATTTATAAATTTATCTGCATTTTACCAAAATTTATTAAAAAGATAAAATTTGCTAGATTTAGCCTAAATTTTGGGATTTTTATTTAAGTGAGCGGGAAGGCGAAATTTACTATACTTAAGCGAAATTTTTCAAAGGATTTAGATGAGTTTGAACTGGATATTTTTGATTGTAGGTAGGCTTTTTGAGACCGCATTTGCTTTTAGCCTTAACAAAATGGGCGAGAGTGCTGGTAAAGAGTTCGTGTTTTGGCTAATCTCATTTTTGGTGTGCGTGGCTACGAGTATGGGTCTGCTATATCTTTCGATGAAGGGCAAAAACGGCATAGATATGGGGACTGCTTATGCTATTTGGGCTGGAATTGGGGCAAGCGGAGCGGTGGTAGCTGGGATAATACTATTTAACGAACCCATTAGCTTTTGACAAATAGTATTTTTGATAACGCTCATAGGCTCAATTGTAGGGCTTAAACTTGCACACTAATTATATATCTTTGCAGTATTATCATCGCAGCAAGGCTATCGAGTTTGCCATCCTTTTTCTTGCTAGAAAATGCCTTTAGCTCACTAGCTTCTACGCTTGAATAGCTCTCATCAATATACTTTATCTCGCCATCAAAATCCACAAGCGAGATAAAATGAGTTATTCGCCTTTTCATCTCATCTTCGCTACTTCCGCCTTTTGGAAGCCCTACTACAAGGGTTTTGATATTATTTTGCCTAAGAAACTGCCCCACTTCACTGCTTGCTTGTTTGCGGTTTTTGCGAATGATGGCATTTTGTGGGATTACAACACTTCCAAAAGCTAGTGCAAGCCCTATTCTTTTTAGCCCTACATCGATGCTAGCTATCATAAAATCACTATCTTATTGCCACTGATTGCGATTTTGCCATCAAGTTCGTATTCATAAATTTCATCACCAAATTTAGCATATAACTCTTCAAATCCTAGCCCTGCTAGGAGGCTTTTTATAAGTTCATCTTGTGATGTTTGCTCTAAATTTTCAGCTAATCCCATCTGTTTTAAAAACTCATCAATATCACTTATTAGTCTAGCTTTACCTGAAGATAGTAGATAATTTGTGCCTAAACTTTCATCAATTCTATGGGGTAAAACATAGAGTGGAACTCCCATTTCAAGGGCATACTCTGCACTTTTCATTGAGCCGCTTTTAATGTCAGCTTGTGCTACAATCAAAGCTTTTGATAATGCCACTACTATTTGGTTACGCTCCAAAAATCGCCATCTCTCTGGCCTGTCGTTTGGTTCGTATTCGCTTAGGGCTAGAGAGTTTGCATAAATTTGCCTGATAATATTTTCGTTTGATTTTGGATAAATTTCATCAAGCCCATTGGCAAAAACAGCTATCGTGGATGGCAAAGCCCCGCTGTGAGCGGTAATATCAACACCTAAGGCTCCTCCACTTACCACAACTCCACCGCTATTTTTAATCCTTGAAGCTAGAGAAAAAACTAAATTCTTAGTATAAAAGCTCATCTTTCTTGAGCCTACGATTGAAATCTTGGGTCTTTTTAATAGTTTTAAATCACCTTTGTAGTAGAGCTTTTTTGGTGGGTTTTTAAGGCGTAAAATTCCATCAAATTCAGTAATAAAGTTCATAAAACTCTCCAAAATTTATAATATTGACGCTTTTTAGAAGCTCTTTGCTTGAGTTTAAAGCTCTAAAAGTATTAATTTTAGGGTGGCCTATCACAATCGCATAGCCCCTTTTCTGGGCGATTTTGACAGCTTTTTGGATCTGCTTTTTAACCTCAAGCTCACTATCTATATGATCCAAAAACAGATCTCTTGCAATGTATGGCATAGAGTATTTTAAACATGCCTTTTTGGTGGCGTCTGAGGCGATAGTTTTTGAGTCAAGATACATAAATCCATTTGCTTTAAGTGCTTTTATCAGCCTATTCATAGAGGCGTGATTTTTGCTAAATTTGCTACCTGTGTGATTGTTGATAAACTTAGCCCTTGGAAAGAGCCTTCTTATCTCGCTAATTCGTGCATCTATCTCGCTTTGAGAGCTTGAGGCTAGCAAGGTTTTGTCTTCTGGTGAGTTAAATTTAATCGCTTCAAGTGGCAAATGCACCATAAAAAAGTCAAACTCAGCACTAAGTCTAGGCGTATTTGGGTTGATTTTGGTTGGCGGCAAAAATGATGGGGTTAAGTTTAGGTCTGAGTTTTTTATCATATTTATATGAACTTTTGTAGCTACATCGTCTATTATTATGACTAAATTTGGCTTTTTGAATGCACGGCTTTTAGGCATAATGGCTTTGGTTTGATTATCGCTTTGTTTAAAAATTTGCTTTAATGTTTTGTTAACCTCATCATTTTTATTTTTGACAGCAGTTAAATTCTCATCATCTTTGCTTTGAATATTTAAAGCATTAATTTTTGTCGCATTTGTTTTGCTAGGTTTATTAAATTTAGCAGATAAATTTCTATCTAAATTTGATGAGCTAAGCTCTTTGTTGGGTTTAATGCTTTTGAGAATTTTCATATCAAGAGAGTCATTATCATCTCTTATCTTCACTTCAGTTTTTTTGGGTTGTGGTTTAGAAACAAGACTTGAAATATACTCAAGCACGCCGTATGTTGCAAAGCCTAGACAAAATATCAAAAATAGTATGATTAAATTCTTAAGTATAGGGCGTGAGAATTTACGCCCTTTTTTAGATTTTTTTGCCAAATTAGTTTTTGTCTTTATTGACTAGTTTGCCGTTATTTATCCACGGCATCATTGCACGAAGTTTTTTGCCTGTTTGATTTAGAAGTCCAGCCTCATCTATTTTGCGTTCTGCGTTCATTTTGGTATATCCTGCGGCCTTTTCTAGGATGAAGTTTTTAGCAAATGTTCCATCTTGGATCTCTTTTAGTATCTCTTTCATCTGCTTTTTGCTCTCTTCGTTGATAACTCTTTTGCCACTTACATAATCGCCGTATTCAGCAGTGTTTGAAATAGAGTATCTCATATCAGAAAGCCCACCTTGATAGATAAGATCAACTATCAATTTCATCTCATGCAAGCACTCAAAATACGCCATCTCAGGCTCATACCCAGCCTCTACAAGAGTGTTAAATCCAGCATTTATTAGTGCACATAGTCCCCCACAAAGCACAGCTTGTTCGCCAAAAAGATCGGTTTCAGTTTCGTCTTTGAAAGTTGTCTCTATAATGCCACTTCTTCCGCCACCTATCGCACTTGCATAGCTTAGAGCTACTTCTTTTGCTTTGCCACTTGCGTTGTTAGCTACAGCGATAAGATCAGGTATTCCACCACCTTTTACAAACTCACTTCTTACGGTGTGGCCTGGGGCTTTTGGAGCGATCATTATACAATCAACGCCTTTTGGTGGCACAATTTGACCATAGTGGATATTAAATCCGTGAGCAAACGCAATAGTATCACCCTCTTTTAAATTTGGCTCTATCTCGTTTTTGAAAATTTCAGCTTGAAACTCATCTGGAGTTAGTATCATTATAAGGTCAGCCTCTTTGCTTGCTTCGCTAACGCTTAAAACCTTAAAGCCTTTTGCTTCAGCTTTTGCCCAGCTTTTGCCACCTTTTTTAAGTCCAACTATAACTTCAACACCACAATCTCTTAAATTTTCAGCGTGTGCGTGACCTTGTGAACCAAAGCCTATCATAGCGACTTTTTTGCTCTTTATAAGAGATAAATCACAATCTTTGTCATAATATATTTTTACTGCCATAACAATCCTTTAAAAAAATTTTGGGTATTATAACACAAAGCAGATTAAACAAACTAAAAAAGGTAAAAGTATTGAAAAACTTCTTTGAAAGCTTAAACTCAAACACGCTTAAAACAGATATCACGCCAAAACAAAAAGAAATTCTTAGAAATTTAACGATGTTAAAGGCGGTGACAAAGTATAAAAATAGCTACTATTTAAATGATGGATATCTATGTGGTAGGCTTGATATTAACTATAATGGCACCGGTTTTGTCAATACTTTTTTGAAAAACTCACGCGATATCATAGTCGAAAACAAACACCTAAATAACGCTAGCATTGGCGATATCGTGCTGATTAAAGTGCTTAAATCCAAAAAATCTCGCACCAAAGCCAAAATAGCGATGGTGCTTGAGCCAGCCTTTGCAACAAGTGTGGTTTATACCAAACAAATCGGCAAAGAGATCCTTGGCGTAAATGTCAAAACAGGTCTTGCCAAAAATCTCAAAGCTACCCAAAAATCCCTAAAACAGCTACTTCTTGGCACAGTTTTGAAAATAGACAATATAAGTGGCGAAATCACTGAAATATTAGGCAATATTGATGACCCGCTAGTTGATGAGAAGATCTCACTTGGAATTTACAATAAAGCTAATGAGTTTAGCACTGGGGCGCTAAATGAAGCTGGCTCTTTTGGTGATAGCGTGGATAAAAATATGTATCCTAGTAGAGCTGATTTAACCGAGCTTAACTTTTGCACGATTGATCCAATAGACGCTAAAGACTTTGATGACGCGGTGTATTTTGATAGCAAAACAAACTCACTTTATGTAGCAATTGCCGATGTTAGCGAATATGTAGCACCCTATAGTCAAACCGATAAAGAGGCTAAATTTAGGGGATTTTCTATATACTTTCCACACAAATCAATCCCTATGCTTCCTAGAAGTTTAAGCGAAAATATCTGTTCGCTTAAACCTAACGCCGATAGGCTTGCATTTTGCTTCAAGCTTGAGCTTGATGATAGTGCAAATGTCATCAAATACACGCTTTTTAACGCTATTATCAGATCCAAAAGACGCTTTAATTATGACGAAATTGATGAGCTTTTAATCAGCAAAAACTTCTCAAACGATATGCTTTGGATACCAAAACTCTATCAAATCACAACCAAACTCAAAAAGCAAAGGCTCAAAAAAGGCTTTGATTTTATGACAAAAGAGCTAAGAATGATACTTGATGATGAAGGAAATCTCCACAGCACTAGATTTGAGAGCTCATCTCCATCGCACAGCCTAATAGAAGAGTGTATGCTTCTAGCCAACAAGGCTGCAGCAAGTATGATAAAAAGTGGTGGAATCTTTAGAAATCACGAAAAAGCGGACTACAAAAAGCTAAATTTAATGCTTGAGGATATCTCACTTCTTGGAATTGAGGTGAAATTTAGAGATGATATCGTGGGGATGATAGGTGAGGTTCAAACCAAAGCAGACGATCTAGGCGTGAGAGAAGAAGTGGATAAACTCATCATCAAAGCCCAAAAAAAGGCTGGCTACGCACACAAAAACAAAGGTCACTATGGGCTTGGTTTTGAGCTATATAGCCACTTTACAAGCCCGATAAGGCGCTATAGCGATTTGATACTTCATAGACTTTTAAAAGCAAAACTTCAAAACGATGAGAAGCTTTTTAATTATCTACTACTAAATATCGATGAGACTTGCGAAAACTTAAATGAGCTTGAAAAAGAGGCTGATAAAGTGGCATATGACTTTATGGATAGGAAGTTTGCACGTTGGGCAAAAGAGAATGTGGGGCGAAATTTCACCTGCTATATCAGCCAAAATGACAATATTGTCGTTGCGACTTTGGATGATAGGATTAAAGGAGCGAGAGTTTATATTAGCAACTTTACAAATGATATACTCACGAAAGTTTTGGTTAGGATAACTGACGCTGATATCGCCTCAGCAAAAATATTTGGAAGCGTGGTAAAAAAACTAGATGTATAAAAAAGAGCTTGATAATATTTTAAGAAGTGGGAATTTGCCAAATTTTATGCTAATTAGGGGGGCTGATGAGTTTAGCAATGAGTTTTATTCAAGCGAAATTTTAAAATTTTGGCAAGGTCGTGGGGCAAGCGAATGCGAAAAACTCTACTACGATGAGTATGATTTTGCTAGTGCTATAAACGCACTTGAGCCATCGCTTTTTGCTAGTTCTAAGGCTCTTTATATCAAAACAAACAAACTCATCCCAACTAAGCAGATTAAAGCTTTGGTGGGAATTTGCAAGGCAAATCCAGGATCGTTTTTGCTATATGAGCTTTTTGAAGATGGGGTGAAAGTTAGCAATGACTTTGTGAGTGCGTTTGAGAAAAATTTCGTGCGATTTTTCAAACCATCAACACCAAATGAAGCTCTAAGCTTGCTCAATCAAAAGTGCATTAGCCTTGGCCTTAGAGCTAGTTCAAATGCCCTACTTCAAATTTATAAAATTCACAACGAAAATCTAAGTCTTTGTGCAGGTGAGCTTGAAAAGTTTGCCACTCTTGAAATTGAGCTAAACTTGGCAAGTATAAACGCACTAGTATTTGGGTTAAGTGAGATAAGTTTTGAGGATCTATTTAAAAAACTTCTAAGTTCTGGGGGGTTTAGAGATGAGTTTTTCTTATATACAACGAGTGGTTCATACAATGAAACTGCACTTGTAAACGCCTTGTATAGGGAGTTTTATAAGCTTTTTAAAATTTACTCATATGTCAAAACTCACGGCAGTATGAATTTAAACGAAATCCTTGGTTACAATCCACCATTTAATGTCGCAAATGAGCTAAAGGCAATGTCACTTCGCTTTAAAGAAAAGGATTACAAGCAAATTTTTATCCATTTAAATGAGACCGATTTTACTCTAAAAACCAAAATGGGGCTTGACAAAACGATATATCTTTTGGCTAGACTTTTAGAACTTAGATATATTTTGGTGCGGTGAACTGCTGAAATTTACTTGCCAACCAAACTATAAATTATATGCTATAATCATAGAAATTTAACCAAAAAGAAATCAAAATGCTTATCACCACAACCATAACAACCGAAGAGACACCACAAATTGCTAAAATTTTGCAAAATGCAATAGAAGAGATCAAGCAAATAAGCCAAGAAGTCAAAGTAGAATATACAAATCAAGACGCAATCTATAAACCAAGTGAAGCCGACAAAAAAGACTTGCAAGAGATACTAGCCCTAAGGGAAAAAGGCGAACTAGAATATATAAGTCACGAAGAGTTTAAAGAACATAAACAAGAATTATTTGCGAGACTTGGTGCAAATGCAAATTAAATACAATAATAAATTTAATCAAAGAACCGATGAGATAATCACCTATATATAGCAAGATAGCCCTATAAGAGCACTAGAGTTTTACAATGAAATGTTAGAAAAAATAGAAAATTATAACCTATATGCCCTACAAACATCGCAAAAGTTTGATAGCTGATGATGACAATATTAAAGAGCTAATTGTTAAGGGATATGTGATACCATTTTTGATCGATGGCAAAAACGATACTATAGAAATTCCCTCAATCTATAGCAGGAATTTGCCTTGAAATCAAATATGTATTCATAATTGTCAAAATTAGTATAGTTTTAGGTTGATTATATTTCAAAGATTTTAATTGGATCAATCTCTAATATGAGTAGCATATCAAATTATTTGGCACAAATTTGATGCAACACAGAAATCAAATTCCTATTTTAAGGGAATTGAAGCCAATATCAAATTTGATGCTAAATTTGCATACTATACAATCTCACTCATCTTGATTTCTTAGATTTTAAGCTTAGTATCTGTTATGCCTCACTCTTACATCTTTATTTTATGCTATCAAGTATGAAAGCTTTTGCACCCCACATTTTGATTATCGCAAGTTCTTTTTAGGTAGATATCATATCTAAACTCATCATTTGTAGTTGATAATACGCCTATTGTCCAACTTGTTAGGGCTGTTAAAAGTTTCTCACAAACTAATCAATTGCATAACAACAATATCAAAGGGAATTTATTTGTTTGTAATATTATTGTAGTAGAAGTATAATTAAAACATTAAATTTAAACAGCGTGAACCACACTCGCTTATAAAAGCGAGTGCTTCCCAATTAAAGCCAAGTAACCTTAGCTAACTCAAAGGGCTTGTTGTTTATAGTCTAAGAGGCTAATTCCTAACCCAAACGACT
>JALFKC010000002.1 GCA_022775765.1 Campylobacter sp.
TGCCAAAATTTTGCCTAAATTCGCATTTTCAGTTCTCATTTTTTACCTTGATTATTTTTCTTTCAAACCCCCGCACAATCGCACTTTTAAACACTTTTTCTCACTTTTTTATTTTTTACCTTTTGCATAACATCTATCACACTCTAAGGCAATCTGAATGATTTTATACACACTCGCTAAAGTTTGATAATCGCCACTTATTTGGCATATATTTGAGTTTTTAAACGCTTTATCGCCATCTTTATAAAACGCCTTAAACTCAAGGCTAAACTCACTCGCAACCATCCTAGCTAAGCTAGAACAACTAAGAGTGATATCTTCTCTTGTAAAAATAGTCGCAGTGGCGGCGACACTAATATTTTGAATACTAGTTGTAAGATCAAAATATGGCAAATCATCATCAATGAGTTTTTGAATATCCGCATAAGAAAATCTAATCATAATACCCCTTAGCTTACTAATTTAATTAACTATTTTATCTTAAAATAATTATATCTCGCTTTAAAATTTGACTAACTCATTAATAAATTAATGAAATTAGAATTAAATATTTTCTAATAATATTAAAAATAAACAACTGAATTTATTATAGATGGCTATAATTTCCAAAAGGACTTTTATGAAAAATGCTTTTAGTATGATTGAACTTATATTTGTAATTGTGATTATTGGAATTTTAGTTGCCATTGCCATACCTAGGCTATCAGCCTCTAGAGATGACGCAATTGTAGCTAAAGCTAGGGCTGAGCTTAGAACTGCACTAAGCGATGTGATAACCTACAATCTTGCCCGCGGCCACTACTCTCATCCCAAAAATATGACAAATGTGGATTTTAAACAAAATGCCTTTGTAGTAAAGGGCGAAAAATGCCTTGAGTTTAATCTAATAGGCACTAAGGCTTTGCAAGTCAAAATAAGCAAAAAAGGCTTGTGTGATAGAGTCCTAGAAAACTCAGCGGTTTCGCCGTATCTGCAAAGCGACGCAGGGGATTTAAAACACAATGAAAACACATCCTATATCCCACTTGATAGCGGAACCATTAATGAACTAAGGGCCAATGGTTTATAATTTAAAAAAGAGAAGCTTCTGCTTTATCTTGCGATAAAAGCGTGATAATTTCGTTTTTGTCACCAAAAACAAGCAGATACAAAAAATCCTCTATTTTTTTGATATCGCTTAAGCTTTGATAGTAAAAATCCACCTTTATTTCGCTCTTTAGTGAGGCTTTGGCTGTAGTTTTTATGCCATCCCTAAACTTAAATCTCAAAAATTTATCCGCCATCTCAAATGCTTTTTTATCACTCTCAACTATTAACGCTCTATAGCTTTCGCCATAATTTTTAAGACGAAAATCTCTACAGACAAAAAGCGGTTCAAAATGGTTAAATAGTAGTTTTGGATTGATTTTGTGCTCTAATTTATAAATTCTAGCACACTCTAAAATAGCACAAAATTCTTTGATAAAAATTTGTGGTAAATTCAGTATAAATTCTTCATTATCATAGATAAAACGGCTTGTAAATATAGTTGAGTTTAGAATTTTTAGTGGTTTTTGGGTATTTTTAATCTCTGTTTTATCAAAACTCAATTTTGATAAAAGTTCGCTATTTTTCACAAAAAAAATGCTATTAGAAGAGCTGATTTTGGTAAATGTATCTTTTAGATTTGAGATTAGAAAATGCTTTTTATTAATACCCAAAAACTCAAGCAGATCCCACTGAAGCTTATTAACAAAGATAAATTTGTGCTTTTTTGAAAGGCAGATAAAATTTGCTATCCTAATGATAGCATTTTGCAAATTTGAAACCTTGATATAAGCGATTTCGCTACTAATAATTCTACATTCATTATCAAAAATAACCGCATACGCACCGTTTTTAACTGCCTCATCTATATTATCTAAGCTAGCATTAAGTGCGATAAAAGCGGTATCATTCACCGCCTTTTTTGCGTCAAATTCAAAGTGCGAAATAGCTGAAATTTTGGGATTTGTAAGAAGCGTCCCATTTACTAATCGCACTAAATTTTCAATTCTCATCCAACTTCACTACCGTTTTTAACGCTATCCATTGCACTAAGCAAAGTTAGCCTGCCATCATCTGCTGAAAGTATCATACCCTGGCTTTCGTGTTTGAAAATTTTGGCTGGTTTTAGGTTGGCTAGCACACAAACTTGTTTGCCTATTAGGGTTTTTGGATCGTAGTATTTAGCAATCCCTGAGATGATCTGCCTTGGCCTGTCTTCGCCTAAATCCACCATAAATTTAAGCAGTTTTTCACTTCCTTCGATACTCGCACACTCTAAAATCATCCCAACTTTTATCTCACATTTTTTAAAATCATCAATGCTTATATAGTCTTGTTTTTTCTCTTCTTTTGGTGGAAGCGGTGTGATTAGCTCACTCTCAATCTTGTTAAAAAGTGGCTCAGTTTTTTTAGCCTTAAAGCTCATAATATTTTTATTGGTTATCAAATTTTTATACGCATTTGTATCTATCTTAAAGCCTAGAGCGTCTGCTAATTTTAGAGTTTTGTTTGGCATTACAGGATTTATTAAAATAGCAACTTTTGCTAGCAAGTTTGCCACCATTGCAACAAGGGCATTTGCTTTTTTCTCTTCGCCATTCTTGATTAAATTCCACGGCTCGTATTTGGTAATGGATAAATTTGCCAAATTTAGCACCTTCCAAAGCTCTTCTAAATAGCGGTTGGTCTGAAACTCTTCAATTAAATTTAAAGCTTCATCTATGTATGAGTTTGCCTGATTTAGCTCATCTTCAAAATACTCTTTGACATCATCAGTGCAAATTTCATAGTCTGAATATTTGCTACTCATTCCGATTATTCTATTTAAAAGGTTGCCTAAATCGTTACAAAGTTCGCCATTAATTCTGCTAATTAACGCTTTTTGAGAAAAATCCCCATCTTGACCAAATGGCACCTCTCTAAGCAGAAAATACCTAAATTCATCAAGCCCATATGCTTTTGCAATCTCTCTAGGATTTACAACATTGCCTAGAGATTTACTCATCTTTTTGCCATCTCTTGTCCACCAGCCGTGAGCTGCGACAAGTTTTGGAAGAGATAGCCCTAAACTCATCAAAAATGCAGGCCAATAAACTGTGTGAAATCTCAAAATATCCTTGCCAACTAGGTGAGTTGTATTTTCCCAAAAGTCCATATTTTCGCTCTCTCTTAGATAACCTAGAGCTGAAGTGTAGTTTAAAAGTGCGTCAAGCCAGACATAGATCACATGTTTTGGCTCATTTAAACTCTCAGGTAGTTTCACCCCCCAATCAAAGCTAGTTCTGGTGATTGAGAGATCTTTTAGACCTTTTTTGACAAAGGTGATTATCTCGTTTTTTTTGCTTTTTGGGATTATACATTTTTCTTCATCCTCATACCATTTGATGAGCTTTTCTTGGTAATTTGAAAGTCTAAAAAAGTAGCTCTCTTCTTTGACAATTCTAGTTTTTTTGCCACAATCAGGGCAACAATCATCAGCCACAAGCTGAGTTGGCGTCCAAAATGTCTCACAGCTCACGCAGTAATTGCCTTCATATTCGCCTTTGTAAATATCACCATTATTATACATTATCTCAAAGGCTCTTTGGGTTGTGATCATATGGTCTTTATCTGTAGTTCTCATAAATTTATCATAACTTATATCAAACTCATCCCACAAATCCTTAAAAAACGCACTAATTTTATCCGAGTAAGCTTGTGGGCTAAATCCCTTTGCCTTAGCAGCCTCTTCTATCTTTTGGCCGTGCTCGTCAGTGCCTGTTAAAAAATACACCTCATCACCCCTAAGACGCCAAAGTCTAGCCATACTATCAGCGATGATAGTTGTGTAAGCGTGGCCGATATGTGGGATATCATTGACATAATAAATCGGTGTAGTTATATATTTTTTCATCTATTTTCCTTATTAAAAATTAAAGTCTCCGCCTTGACCTTTTGACATACTATTATAAACGCTATCAACATAGTCTGTGCGAATTTGGCAGTTTAAAAGCTTATCACATTCAAAACAGCTTTTTAGATTTTTGCTAGCTTGGCACTCTTGCAAATATTTAGTTTTTTCAACCATATCAAGTTCAAATTTATCTAAAACTTTCTCATTTTCCATAAATTTCCTTTAATTTTTCTATCTCATATCTACTTCCAAAAAAGCAAGGCGTGGTAGCGTGAATTTTGTCTATTTTGATCTCAAATATATTTTTGCAATTGTCATCAACGGCCATTCCAGCGGCTTTTTGATAAATATAGGCAAATGGTAGCACTTCAAACAATACTCTTAATTTGCCTTTTGGTGCGTCAGTTGTAGCCGGATAGCTAAAAACCCCACCACCTTTTAGTAAAATTTGGTGCAAATCAGCCACCATAGCCCCGCTATATCTTAGGCGGTATCCTTCATCAAACAAAGACTTGACGAATTTCCTATGCGTATCACTCCAACCTTTTTGAGTGGCCCCAGTTGCGTTTAATTTGCCTTTTTCATTGAGTTTTAGCTCTTTTATGGCTTTGAATTTAGCGTCCCTATCAAGCCTATAAAGAACAGGCTTTTCTTGGCAAATAACTAGCTCAAGCCTTGGTCCATAAACTGCGTAAGCTGAAGCTACTAAATTGCTAGGTTTTGCCTCGTTTTCATAAATTCCAAATATACTTCCAACTGCAAAATTCACATCCACAAGGCTTGAACCATCAAGCGGGTCATATGCGATGATAAATTTAGCACTATCATTTATCATCAACGCGTCGTCTTTTTCTTCGCTAATTAGCTCTTTTACGTTAGAGCAGTTTTTAAACGCTTCTGTGATGATAAGATCACTTTTGATATCAAGCTTGAGTTGTGTGTCGCCTGTAGCATTTGAGTGAGTGCTGTAGCCAAAATCGCTGTATTTTAACTCTTCTGATATCCTAATCGCTACACTTTTAATCGTTTCAAAAATTTCATCCATTATTTTTCCTTTTATTATAATCTTTTTGCATTCTGCTTTATCCACTCGTAAATTTGGTCTTCATTGTTTATATCTAAATTTGGACTAAATTTATCACATTTTAAAGAATTTGTCGCAATCGCGTCTGAATACTTAAAATAGCTCTCATCAATCTCATCTCTAAAAAGCGAAATTCTAGGCAAATTTAGCGTCTTTAACCCTTCGACTATTAGCAAATCAAACTCGCCAAGCATTTGGGCTATCTCATCTAAGCTTTTTGGCGTTTTAGAAAAATATGTCGTTCTTGTAGGGCTAGCCACGACCACATCCGCACCAATTGATGAGAACTTAAAGCTATCCTTGCCCTCGACATCAAATTTAGCCTTGTCACCCGGATCGTGCTTTAAAATTACTACTTTTAAGCCATCATTTATAAATTTTTTCGCCACTTTTAGGATAAGAGTGGTTTTGCCTGTATTTGATGGCCCTGAAAATGCAACCGCTAATCTCTTCATCATACCGCCTTAAATAAAGCTCGATTATACCTAATCTTAGTTTGAATTATGATAAAATTTGGTATTTTTAATGCAAATTTAATAAAATCAGTCCACTATAGCATCAATTTATCATCCCATTTTATGGAATCATCCATTATAAATAAAAACAAAAGAAAACTTGAGAGAGTTTTACAAAGAGATAGGAGAATTAGCAGATAAATTAATATTTTCTTGTAAAATTTTAATTTTTTTCATAATCAATTAGATAAAAAATATATTTCAAAATCCCTTGTTAAATGCACGGACCCGTAAAAAAATATTAATACCATTTGAATTATTAGTAAGATTATAATATGAGTTTTTCTCACAAAAAAAACAAAATAAAAAAGTTATAGATAGCATAAGTATTGATAAATTTATATTTTTTCTTTTGTTTTGGTGAATAAAATTTTATTCACCAAAAAATTATATTTAATTTTCCATAAAAAATATATACTGAATTTCTTGTGCGTATTTGTTTTTGATATACATAATAAAAAGTAGTCAAAAAATCGATACAGCAAATCAGTAGCAAAAATATCACATTTAAAACTACTCCGTAATTTTTGTAAAAACCCTGGCAAATACTTCATTTTCATACTTTGTAATATTTTGTAATAAAAGTCTAAAATTTAGCAGTATAAATACAGTTATAATCGCTAAAAACAAAAACCAATCACAATAAATTTAGGCAATTTAGTATTTTTTATATCAAGCATTATAATCTTAAAAATTTAGCTTGAATATTATAGTAAATTAGACTTGAATTATGATAAAATTTGGTATTTTTAATGCAAATTTGGTAAAATCAGCTAAATTTTTTAAAGGTTTAAAATGAAAAAAATAATATTTTGTGCTCTTGTATCATTAGCAATTTGCGATTGTAGTTCAAAAGAGTATCCACACGACCCACACAAAAATGAGCTTTTGGCCTACACTCAAAAATTTGAAAGCATTAAAGGCGATGAGAGATATCTAAGCGTAGCCACATATCTAAATCCCAGCTATGAAAAATTTGCCACTTCTAAAAGCGAGTATTTTTTACTCTCATCCTATCCAACTGATATCAATATCACAAATTTAAAAGTCAATGGCAAAGACCCAAGCGTATTTGAAGTTTTAGACGATAGTGATGAATACATTAAACTTAGCCCATTTATCATTCCATGGGCTAAGTATTACAAAATCATCACGCCTGAGATATTAGCCGATAATCTCACCATCACTTACGAAACCGATCGCTCAGTTTCGGTGAGACTAAATTTTGTAAAAGTTGCAAAATCGATGTATTGGAATCCGCAGATAAAATTTGACGATAAATGACATAGTTTGCCAACACATGCTTTGAGTATTTTCTACTCTCAGCATATGGCACCAACTCCATTGACAAAAATGGCTCAAACTCCCCATCATTAAATAGATCTCCACGCAAAAGAAGCTTCTTAGTAAATCCTATGCCACCATTATACGCATACCCTATAAATACTGGATTTAGTAGATATCTCTCAAGCCAGTCAAGGTGATGATTGGCAAATTTATACGCAATCTCAGGCTTAAACATATCGTCTTGGTCAAAATTTGCGATTTTGAGCTGTTTTTTGCCAATATCATTTGCTACAAACGGCATAAACTGCATCATTCCTAGTGCGTAAGAGGTAGAAATCGCACTTGGGACAAACCTACTCTCTTGCCTAGCAAGAGCTAAGATAAGAGCTTTTCTATCAAGGTCACCCTCCAAATACTCGCTAAATGGCACTGGATAAAAATTATCCCTAAATCCACTTAGGCGATTTACTATATAGATATATTCGCCCATAGTCTCTTTGGTGTCAAATTTGCTCGCTAAAGCTTTGAGCTCATCAGCACTAGCCTTGTTAGCTCTGTTTTTAAGTCTAACCCAGTCAAATGGATTGCTTATGTCATAGTCATCTGGAGCTTTTGCTTTGTGCGGCTCAGGTATAACCACATCAACTACGCTATTACCAACTATCTCTCTAGCATAAAGCGAATACATATTAAGATCTTTGCTTTGTGAAAGCTCAAGCAAAATATCAGCATTTTTGCTAGTTAGATACATCCAAAATTTAGCGTTGTCTATATTAAACTGCTCTTTTTGAGTATTAGAAGCCATCTTAAAAAACTCATATGCTCTAGCTCTGTCTTTATACATTACAGAGTTTATCCCTAGCCAAAATGCCGTGTCTCCACTAGCCTCAAAACTCGCAACAAGCGAAGCCCTAAGCTTTGGAAGCTTTTTTTCTAAAATTATAGTGCTTATAAAGGCACTAAAGCCTTTTTGAGTGGCTAAATTTGAGGCAAATTCAGGCGTAATAGCGAAGTTAAACTGTTCGCTTTTATCTTTTAAAGAGTTATAGTATGCTAAATAATTTTTGGCATTGCCCGAGCTAGCGTAAAACTTAGCCGGATTTTGTTCGTTATAGCCTTGCAATAAATTAGCAATATCAGGCATATTGATAAAATGCTCTATGAGTCTGTTTTTGGTTGATTTATCTAAATTTCTAATAAACCACGGCTTCATCCTAGCAATTTTGCAAGTTTCATTTGCGTCAAGGATGGTGGTTTTATTCACGTCTTTACAAATATCTTTGGGCTTAGCAGGCGGGAAAATCTTATCAAGTGCGGTTTTTAATTTTCCACGATTTCTATATACGCTTTTTTTAAGCTCTTTTATCTCATTTTTGTTATAGTTTGTCTCATCAATCAGCCTATAAATATAGTAATCTTTCGCCAAAGATTTAGGCTCATTTCTTAGCTTTTCATATGGCAGCATCTCACCCAAAGCCACTACGCACAGCAATACAACAGTTCCAAAAAATCTAACTAGCATACCCAAGCATTAACCTAACAAAAAATTTATCTATAAATTGAAGCACCAAAAGAACGATAATAGGTGCAAAATCAAGCCCGCCAAATGTAGTTGGGATATATTTTCTAACAAAATTAAACACCGGCTCAGTCATCCTATAAATCGCCATCACAAGGGTATTGTATGGATCTGGCCTTACAAAACTTAACACGCACGCAATAATTATTATCCAAGTATAGACCATTATTACTATTCTTAAAATCTCAGCTATTGCCAAAATAAAAGTGCTTACTACCATAGGCTAACTATCTCCTTTAAATCATCTTTGATATAGCTATAAAGCTCACTTAACTCAGGGCCGTGTTCGCTTCCAGTAAGAAGCTCTCTTAAAGGCATAAAAAAGCTCTTGCCTTTTAGTGAAGTTTGAGCCATAAGCTCTTTTTTAAACTCATTAAACTCACTAAATTTACCCCCATCCTTGCACTCGTCACAAATTTGCAAAATCGTCTCTTTTAGGGCTTTTGCAGAACTCACGTATTCATCAGGGATATTTTTGGGTGAATAAATTTGATCTATTTTAGCTTTTATCTCGCCAACTAGGCTAGATTCTTGAGTATAAAAGCGTATCAATCCAGCTCTATTTTTTAGTCCAAAAACCGTCTCAAGTCTCTCATCGCTTACTCTTTTGATATGCTCTCTATTGAGTTGAGAGAGTTTGTCTATGTCAAATTTAGCTGGGCTTTTTGAGATGTTTTTGATATCAAAAAACTCTACTGCCTCTTCTAAAGTAAAAACTTCCACAGGCGTTTTATTGCCAAGAAGTAGCAAATAGTTAGCAATCGCTTCAGGCATATAGCCGCTATTAAGTAGCCATTTAACAGATGAGCTATTCTCTCTTTTGCTCATCTTTTTGCCCTCAATATTTAAAATAATAGGTAAATGTGCATAAGTGATCTTTTCGCTGTAACCCAAACTCTGCCTAATCCAGTCTTGTTTGGGGGTGTTGCTTACATGGTCTTCACCCCTTATTACCACACTAACGCCTTGGAGCATATCATCAATCGCACATGCAAAATTATAGGTTGGGGTTTTATCAACTCTCATTATGACAAAACTATCGATATTATCTGGTTCAAAGCTGATATGACCTTTAATCAGATCATCAAATTCCATAGTTTGGCTTGGTTTTTTAAGCCTTATAACAAATGGCCTTTCGTTATTTAGCACTTCGGCGTCGCCTAGCTTCTCGCAAGTTCCATCATATCTATACGCCCTGCCCTCTTTTTTGGCTAGCTCTTTTTTAAGCTCAAGCTCTTCTTCACTGCAAAAGCAACAAAACGCCTTTTTTTCAAGCAAAAGTTTGTGAGCGAATTCTCTGTGAAATTTAAGATTTTTGCTTTGGTAGTAAAGATTATCCCACTTCACGCCAAATTCCTTTAAAATTGCCATTATTTCTTTGTCTTTATTTGGGATATTTCTAGCTGTGTCGGTATCTTCTATACGCAAGTTAAAGCCACTTTTATCCCGCAAAGAACAGACATAATTTATCAAAGCAGCACGCAAATTTCCTATATGCATATCCCCAGTTGGAGAGGGTGCAAATCTATACATAATCAAATCCTTTTCATAAAAAACCTGATTATACTAGCAAACTACAAACAAAACAAGCAAAATTTACTGAAATTTTATAATATTTGGCTAGAATTGTGCCACTTTATCTACTTTTTAAAGGATACAAAATGAGTTTCATTAAGGAATTCAAAGAGTTTGCAATGCGTGGCAATGTCATAGATATGGCAGTTGGTGTTGTGATTGGTGGTGCGTTTGGCAAGATAGTAAGTTCATTGGTAAGTGATGTGATAATGCCTATAGTTGGGGTTTTAACAGGCGGGGTAAATTTCACTGATTTTAAATTTACACTCAAAGAAGCCGGTGGTGGCGTAGAGGCTGTAACTGTAAATTATGGCAATTTTATACAAGTTACGGTGGATTTTTTGATAATTGCATTTTGTATATTTGTAGTGATTAAGCTTATCAATAAGCTAAAAAGAGAGGAAGTTAAAGAAGAGGCCCTAGCTGAGCCAGTTGGTCCTAGTGAGACTGAAATTTTAACACAAATTAGAGATTTACTAAAAGAGAAAAATGCTTGAAAATATTCCGTTTTTTAAAAACTTAAGTTCAAAAGATATCACTAAACTTGAAAATATTAGCATATCAAAAGAGTATAAAAAAGATGAGTTTTTGTTTATGCAAGGTGAAGAGTCAAAATGGCTTCATATCCTAGTTGATGGCTCAGTTGAGCTATACAAAAACTCACCCAAAAACAAAAAAATCTTTATTCACGATATAAAGCCTATAAATTTCATAGCAGAGATTGCAAATTTTGAGAAAATACCCTATCCAGCCTCTGCTGTTTTTAGCTCAAATGGGGCGGTTTTAAAGCTAGAATATGACAAATTTGAGAGTGAGTTTATGCAAAATCCCAAAATTGTCCTTGAGCTTTTAAAATCCATCACCCAAAAACTAAAGATCGTAGAACACGCATTTGACAACGAACTTATGCTAAGTAGCGATGAAAAGCTAGCGAAATTTATAGTTGAAAATTTTGATCTTTTTACCACTTTAAAGCAGTCTCGCGTAGCAAATATCCTAAATATCGCCCCAGAAACTCTCTCTCGTTCAATTAGCAAATTTAAAAAAGATGGGGTGTTTATCTATGATGACAGTGGCAAAATCGTAGATTTTAAAGAGAATCAACTTAAAAATTTATATGAAATTTAGGAGACTTTTTGTATAACCTTTTCCCGCTGATATCATCTTTAATAACCCTATTAATGGTGCTTTTTATCTATAAAACCATAGCCAAAATGACTGTTAAATTTCGCAAATTCACAGGCGTTTTTTTGAGCATAATATGCCTATTTTGTATAGCGTATCTTGCAACAATAAGGCTTGGTGTGATAGATGGACTATTTTATAAAATTTGCGTTTTTAGCTTTGCATTTTTGGCGATAGCGTTTTTTGTGAGTATCTTATATAATATCTTAAATTTCATAGGTCAAAAAGTTCCTTTTGAGCCAAAAAGACGCAAAACCTTAAAAGTTATCTTTGATATTTCGTTTATAATTTTTACTGTGTCGCTATTTTTTAAGGGAACATTTAACGCTCTCACCCCCAAACTCACCACCAAAACCATCAAAATTAAAAATCTAAAAGAGCCTATTAACTTTGCAGTAATTAGTGATATACATTTAGGAAAGTTTTTAGGAGCCAAGTTTTTAGATAAAATAGTTGATAAGATAAACTCACTTAATTATGACGCATTATTA
>JALFKC010000003.1 GCA_022775765.1 Campylobacter sp.
TATCCAAGTCCGCTTTGAGCTCCAACCATCTCACCAACTACCAAATTTATCCACGCTAAAGAGGCTACTAATTTTAATCCTGTAAGGATTGAGAAAAATGTAGATGGATATATTATTCCAAAAACAATCTGAAATTTATTTACCCCAAAACCTTTTGCTGTTTTGATTAGGTCATCGCTAACTTCGTTTATGGCTTTGGTGGTTATTAAAGCCTATTTTTGATACTTTCAAGCTCTTTTGCGATAGTATCACAAAATACCTTGGTATAGCTAACTTCACTTTTTTGACTTTGCAAAAACTCACTCATCAAAGATAGATTATTCGCGTAATCTTCCAGGCTTATATTGCCACGCAAAAGCTCAAATTTGATAAATAGCCAGTAGGTATTTAGGGTATCACTCTCACAATATGTTTTGATCGCCTCTATCTCACCACGATAATACATCACAGTCACCTCATCGCCCTTAGTGTCAAATTTACCAGGTGCTCCGATAGTCTTGCAAACTTCATCAAGTTTTAGCCCACGCACAGCCCCATAATCGCTAATTTGATCTAGCAAATCAGTGTGAAAGCGTTCATTGTAGCGGTAGCGGTAATTTTCCCATTTGTTTTTGTTAAGCTCTCTGTTTTCAATCTCATAATACGCAGGACAAGATAGATTATACTTCATCGCCCTAACCATAATCATTGGCATATCAAAGCCTTTGCCATTAAAACTAATTAGCCTAGGATTATAAGAGTTCAAAAAGCCCAAAAACTGCTCGAGCTGCTCTTTTTCGCTATCGCCTTTCATCGTTGAAACTCTATCAAATCTACCATACTCATCAGCCATCACCGCACTTATACAGACGATTTTATGAAAGCAAACAGGCAAAAATGAGCTAACTCCGCCACTTTTTTCAAGCTGTTTTTCAAAAGCAATATTCGCTACCTCTTCATCACTTCCATCGTAGCCATATGTAGCCCTAAGAGCTGCGGTATCTGGCGTGGTTTCGGTGTCAAAAACGCATATATAACCCATCAAAAAGCCCTTTCATATGGTTTAAAAAGCTCATCTTTTTTAAATTTGGCTAGCGAATACTGAAGCATATTTGGGTTTCTAAGTAGTTCTCTGCCATACGCAACCATATCGCACTCATTTTTTGTTAGGGTAAGCTCACCATCTTCTGGGCTATTAATCAGCCCAACTGCGATAACTGGGATATTTACTACGCTTTTTATCTCTTTTGCATATCCGCACTGATAAAATAGCTTGATTTCAGGCATCAAAGATGGTCTTGGATGATTGCCACCTGCACTAGCGTGGATATAGATAGCCCCTAATTTTTCAAGCCACGCTGAGAGAATTTTTGAGCTTTTAATATCAAAGCCATCTTTTTCCCACTCGTCAGCACTTATTCTAACACCAAAAGGTATTTTTAGATTTTTAAGCTCGTTTACTATATCAAACAAAAGCTTAGTCCTACCAAAAAAATCTCTACCAAACTCATCGTCTCTTAAATTTGTAAGCGGACTTAAAAACTCATGCAAAAGATATCCGTGAGCTGCGTGAATCTCAACAAAATCATACCCACTTTGCATAGCAAGCTTACCAGCTCTTACAAAAGCGTCTTTGACAGAGTAGATCTCATCCACGCTAAGGGCTTTTGGCTTATTATAATTATCACTAAATTTAATCGCACTGGGGGCGACACATTGAGTTTTTTTGCACTCACTCTTGCGGCCTGCGTGAGCGATTTGCACACCAACCAAAGCCCCAAATTTTTTAACAGCTTTAGTGAGTTTTTGGTGTGAAACAACTTGGCTTTCATCCCAAAGTCCCAAATCACAATCACTAATCCTACCTCTAGCTTCCACAGCAGTTGCTTCTACTATGATGGTTCCAACCCCACCTATTGCACGCGTTGCATAGTGTATTTGGTGAAATTTAGTTGGTTTGCCATCATCATCAGCCATATACATACACATTGGTGCCATTACAGCACGAT
The DNA here is from genome assembly GCA_022775765.1 of Campylobacter sp. Classification (GTDB taxonomy): domain Bacteria; phylum Campylobacterota; class Campylobacteria; order Campylobacterales; family Campylobacteraceae; genus Campylobacter_B. Next base: position 1,989 of record JALFKC010000003.1, read on the forward strand.
TTTTGGCTGTTAAGCCACCAAATTTAAAAGGCTCTAAGAGTTTCAAAATCCCCTCCTTTATTTATCCCACGCTAGGATTGTAGCTCCATTTTCATCTTTATCTATATCGCCCATTCCCATTATATTGTATCCGCCATCTACATAGTGAATTTCCCCTGTTACGCCGCTTGCAAGTGGGCTTAAAAGATACATTCCGCTCTTGCCAACATCCTCAGTAGTGACATTTCTTTTGAGTGGTGAGTTTATTTCATTCCACTTTAATATCATCCTAAAATCACCTATTCCACTAGCTGCTAAGGTTTTGATTGGACCCGCTGAGATGGCATTGACTCTTATGTTTTTAGCTCCCAAATCCCTTGCAAGGTATCTTACGCTACTTTCAAGTGCTGCTTTTGCTACGCCCATTACATTATAGTGTGGTACAAATTTTGGCCCACCTAGATATGTCATCGTAAGGATAGAAGACTCTTCATTTAACACAGGCAAAACAGCCTTTGTAAGTGCGATCAGCGAATACACACTAGTTCCCATCGCAATATCAAAAGCACTCCTTGTAGTATCTACAAAATCCCCTTCCAACGCCTCTTTTGGTGCATAAGCCACAGCGTGAAGCACAAAGTCAATCTTACCAAAATCTCTTTTTAAATTCTCAGTCAAATTCGCCAAATGTTCGTCATTATTGACATCAAGTTCATAAACTTTATCACTTCCTAGTTCGCTTGCTATTGGCTCAACTCTTTTTTTGAGTGCGTCATTTAGATATGTAAATGCTAGTTGAGCACCTTGATCCCTGCACGCTTTTGCGATACCATAAGCTATTGATTTTTGGTTTGCAACACCAACTATAAGCCCCTTTTTGCCCTGTAAAATCATATTTTCTCCTTATAAAAATTTATATTATTTAGCTTTAAGCTCTAAAAGCTTTTTTGATTAAATTTATGAAATTTTTCGCTTCATAACTAGCACTTCCAACTAGCACACCATCGCAGTTTTTAATAGCACAAATATCTTTGATATTATTTTCATTCACACTTCCACCATACAAAAGTGGTGCGTTACTTAAGCTTTTGATAAACTCCAAAATCTCTTCTATATATGAAATCTCAGCCGCTCTTCCTGTGCCAATCGCCCAAATAGGCTCATAAGCGATAGTGAGTTTGTCGTAGTTTGCGTCAATTATACCAAGTTCATCTTTGATATAGTTTTTGCCTGAGCCATTCATAAACACAATCTCACTCTCGCCCACACAATACACTATATTCATCAAATTTGCCTTTGCAAACTCAAATTTAGCCCTTAAAAGCTCATCCCTCTCTCCTAGCATTCGCCTCTCGCTATGCCCTATCATCACGGTATTTATACCAAACTCATCAAGCATATCTTTGCAAATCTCACCTGTAAAAGCACCATTTTTAGCTGGATAAAAGTTTTGTGCTCCCACTATGAAGTTAAAATCCCCATTTATAAAAGCACTCGCAGGCGGAAACACCACCACACTACTGTTTTGTAAATTTGCAAAATCCCCATACGCTTCATTCAAAGATTTCGCATACTCGCTAAAGCTTTTTCTAGTGTGATTTGACTTTAAATTTGCGTAAAATTTCAAACTTCATCCTTTCTTACAAGCACTCTAACGCCAGGAAGCTCTTTACCCTCGATTAACTCTAGGCTAGCTCCACCGCCTGTTGAGATAAATGTCATATAATCAGCGTCCCCTGCTCTTGCAACCACATCAGCTGTATCCCCACCACCTATTACGCTAGTTGCAGGACTTTCAGCAACTATATGGCTAAGCCTAAAACTTCCACGAGAAAACTTATCTATCTCAAAAACGCCCATCGGTCCATTCCACCAGATAGTTTGAGCGTCATCAAGTGCCTCTTTAAAAAGCGTGACAGTTGCAGGCCCTATATCAAGCCCCATCCAATCGCTTGGAATTTCTTGAGCGGTTGTATAACGCATTATCGTCTCTTCACTAACCGCAGGGGCTGCGATAACATCAACTGGAAGGTAAATTTTCACACCCAACTCTTTGCCTTTTTTGAGAATATTTCTAGCCTCATCGATGAGATCTTCTTCAAGCAAAGAGTTTCCGATATCAACCCCCAACGCCTTTAAAAATGTAAAAGCCATTCCGCCACCAATTAGCATTTTATCTACCTTTGGGAGCAGATTTGTAAGAGCTTGAAGCTTGCCACTAACCTTGCTTCCCCCCACAATTGCTACAAATGGGCGAGTTGGTTTTCTAATGAGATTTCTAGCAAACATCACCTCTTTTTGAAGCAAAAATCCAGCCCCTTTATGCTCATCATCGTAAAATTTAGTAATGCACTCAACCGAAGCGTGAGCCCTATGACAAACGCCAAAAGCGTCATTTATATAGTATTCGCCAAATTCTGAGAGCTTTTTGGCAAACTCTTCATCATTTTTGGTTTCGCCCTTTTCAAATCTTAAGTTATCAAGCAAAACTACTTCACCATCTTTTAGCTCACTTATCTCTTTTTTGGCACTTTCACCAACTATATCTTTGACAAATTTGACATCTCTTTGAAGGAGTCTTTGAAGTCTTTTTGCCACGGGCTCAAGCGAATATTTTATCTCATAGCCATTTTTTGGACGCCCTAAGTGGCTTGCAAGCACCACCGAACACCCCTCATCTAGACAGTATCTGATAGTTGGGATTGCTGAACGGATTCTTCTATCATCAGTGATATTTAAAAACTCATCCATCGGCACATTAAAATCGCACCTTATAAAAACCTTTGAGCCTTTTTTAAAATTTATATCTTTTATGGATAAAATTCTACTACTCATAGTCCAGCCTTTTTGGCCACCATCACCGCTAAATCAATCAGCCTTGTAGAGTATCCCCACTCATTATCATACCATGCGACAACTTTTAATAAATCAGAGTCAATTACTTGAGTTAAATCAGCTGCCACAATTGTAGAAAGCGAAGTCCCTACAAAATCACTCGATACTCTCTTGTCTTCATCAAGCCCTAAGATTCCTTTTAAACTTCCACTACTTGCATTTTTAAAGATCTCATTGATCTCTTCTATGCTTGTTTTTTGCTTAGTTAAAACTGTAAGATCCACGCTTGAAACATTTGGCACTGGCACTCTCATACTAAGGCCGTGCATTTTGCCCTTTAACTCAGGAATTACCAAACTTATAGCCTTTGCAGCTCCTGTAGTGGTTGGGATGATATTGCAAGCTGCAGCTCTACTTCGTCTAAAATCCTTGCCTTTGACATCTACTAGACTCTGGCCATTTGTATATGCGTGAATCGTGCTCATTAGCCCCTTTTGAATACCAACTGTGTCGTTTAAAAGTCTAGCTAGTGGTGCAAGACAGTTGGTGGTGCAGCTTGCGTTTGAGATAATACTCTCGCCATTTAATCTCTCTTCGTTAGCCCCTATGACAAAAGTTGGCGTCTCATCCTTAGCAGGTGCACTCATCACCACAAACTTAACTGTATCATTTAGATAGCCTTTGCACTTCTCAGTCGTTAAAAATGCTCCCGTGCATTCAAGCACAACTCTAGCTCCCGCTTCGGCAAATTTTAGCTCATTTAAATCTCTAGTGGAAGTTACAGGTATGATTTTTCCATCAACAGATATATGATTTTCATCTATAAGTTCGACTTTTTTATTAAATTCACCATGAACTGTATCGTATTGTAACAGATATCTAGTAAGTTCTCTTTTTGCAGTGTCATTGATAGCAACAAGCTCTACATCATCCCTATTTAGGGCGATTCTAGCAGCACATCTTCCTATGCGTCCAAAACCGTTTATTGCAATTTTTAATGCCATGTAAATCCTTTTTGGGTATAATGTCGCTATTTTACTAAATTTGAGATTAAGAAATGTTAAATGAATATAGCAATTTTTGGTGGAAGCTTTGATCCACCGCACTTAGGACACGATAAAATCGTAAAAGAGCTGTCAAAAAATAGTCAAATCGATAATATAATAGTTATCCCAACATTTATAAGCCCGTTTAAAAACTCTTTTAATGCCCCGCCAAAACTCCGCCTAAAATGGGTAAATGAGCTTTGGGGCTCTATCCAAGGCGTTAGTGTTTCAGACTATGAAATCTCTCAAAATCGCCCAGTTGCTTCCATACAGACCGCAAGACACTTTAAAAAGCTTCTAAATCCAAGCGAAATTTATCTCATAATCGGTGCAGATCACCTAAAAACACTTCATCTTTGGGATGATATTGAAGAGCTTAAAAAACTTGTGAAATTTATAGTAGCCACTAGAGATAATATAAATTTGCCTAAAAATTTGCAAAAACTTGATATAAATGTTAATATTTCATCTTCGCTTCTCAGGCAGAATTTGGATGAAAATTTGGTGCCACAAAAGATACGAGATGAAGTGATTAAATTTTATAAAGGGAATAAAATGCTTAAAAAAATTGAGCTAATAACCGATATTTTGGAAAACAAAAAGGTCGAAAATATAGAAGTTGTGGATATGAGAGACAAAGATTATCTCACAAATTTTGTCATTATTGCGACAACTTTGGCAGCCAAACAGGCTTTTATGCTAGTTGATGAGATCAAGCTAGCTCTCAAAAACCACGGCGAAACTTTCATCAATATAGAAAGTAGCGATGATTGGACAGTCATAGATCTGGGTGAGATTATGATTCACTTGATGAGCGAGAGCTACAGAGCCAAATACAACCTAGAAGAGTTTTTAAACTCGCTTCACAAAGAGCCCCAAACCATATAAATCATCAAACCTCTAAATTTGGTAAATTTATATTAAATTTACCAAATCTCTTGCGAAAATTTTATCACTTTATTTTAAGGAATTTAGAATTTATATTGTAAATTCAATATAAATTTTTGATAGTTAAATTTTTAGATTTATTATATATAAAAGTAAATTGATATATAAATAATAAACTTTATATCAAATTTAAAACTCAAAATTTTATAAATTTTATCATTCAAATTTAACAAATTTTATAATTTAAACTTGCTATATATCGTATTTTGAAGCTAAATTTTAAAATATATTGAAAATATAACCATTGACAAATATTTTTAATTCCACTATGATTTCACAATTTATTTAATTTAAATATATTAAATAAATATATTAATCTAAAGGATAAAAATGGCACAATGTATAGAGACTTCTTGCACTAGACTTGACCCGATTGACAAAGCAGGACTTGAAGCGTTAATCAAAGATGGCAAAGCAAACCCAGAGGTTATCAAAACCCTAAAATGCCGCACAGTCGCAGAAGGTAAATTTCGCCACGCAAACTACATAAGAAATCTACCCGCTTACATAGTGGATGAACCACCAACACTTCTTGGCGAAGACACCGCACCAAATCCTAGTGAAGCGGTTTTGGCAGCTCTTGGAAGTTGTATAGCTGTTGGTATTCACGCAAACGCAATCGCTCAAAATGTAGTTATTACCAAACTTGAGCTTGAACTTGAGGGAGACCTTAATATCACCGCAGTTTGGGGCACAGGCGATTTGAGCGAAAAGCCGCTTGGCTTTACAGATGTAAGAGTAAAAGTTCAGCTTGAGAGCAACAAAGATAAGGCTACAAATGACGCACTTATCGCTCACGCTTTAAAGTACTCACCAGTGGCAAATACGCTACTTAGAAATGTAAATTTAGATGTAAAATAAAGGATAAATTATGACACTTGAAAAACTATCAAAACTAGCCCCATCAATCGATGAAAAAGGAATTTATGCAAAAGATATCATACTTGAGTTAGCAAATGATGGATTTTTTGAGTTCATGCAAAGAAGCGATATTTTTAGTATGATATCAAATATCGCCAAAGTATCCAACAAATGTGGCACCACTGGCTTTTGTGTGTGGTGCCAATTCGCACTTTTGTGGTATGTGATTAATAGCGACAACGCCACTTTAAAAAAGAGGTATCTTCCCAAAATCGCTAAAGGCAAACTACTAGGTGGCACAGCTTTAAGCAACCCTATGAAGGTCTTTGCGAATATAGAAAAAATCAACCTCAAAGCTAGAAAGGTTGATGGTGGATATATCATAAATGGCACACTTCCGTGGGTATCAAATATTGAGTCAAATCATATATTTGGTGCAATCGCACTAGATGAGTCAAACACCCCTGTAATGGGGCTAATCCACGCTGATGAGAGAGTAGTTTTGAGCCAAAATATCAAATACTCAGCCCTTGATGGCTCAGCCACTAAAAGTGTAAATTTAAAAGACTATTTTTTAAGTGATAGTGAGATTTTAACCAAAAATATATATGAGTATCTCATCAAAATCACCCCGGGCTTTATTCTATTGCAAACTGGGCTAGCTGCTGGAATTATAAGTGCGTCTTTGGAAGTAATTGAGAAAGCCAACAAAACTCACGATCATATAAATGCCTATATCCCACACCAAAAAGATGAGATTGCTAATGAGTTAAACTCACTTTTGGCAACCATCAAAAATCTCTCTTTAAATATAGACAATCTAAATCCACTTGATGTTTTAAAAGCTAGACTAAAGGGCTCATTTCTTACTAGCAAAGCCACCGCCTCAGCCGTGCTTCACAGTGGCACCAAAGGCTATATGAAAAACTCTCGTGCTGCAAGACTTCAAAGAGAGGGTAATTTTGTCCTAATCGTAACCCCTAGTATCAAACATCTCATCAAAGAGATCAAAGATTGCGAAAATGGCGGTGGTTGCGTGAAAAACTGGCAAAAGCTAAAGGTTGTGGTATGAATAGACGCAAATTTTTAACAAGCTCACTCAAAACCTTTGGGGCTAGTGCCGTGCTATCAAATTTATACGCCAGTGATTTTGATAAATTTATAGATAAAAAACCACTCAAAATCGGCTATTTGCCAATAACTGATCATCTTATAATGATAGCTTGCAAATTTAATCCACTCATTGAACCACTTAAATTCTCAAACTGGACTGATATCTCAGAAGCACTTCGTGCTAACAAGCTTGATGGGGCGTTTTTGCTAGCTCCACTTGGAATGGCACTAAAAGCAAGTGGTGCGGATATCAAAGTGGTTCTTTTAGCTCACAAAGATGGCTCGGCTTTGGTTGTTAGAGATGGTATCACCGCACCAAAAGAGCTTGAAAATAAGAAAATTGCGATTCCATCTAGGTTTAGTTCTCACTATTTTATGCTTGATAAGTTTATCTCATCTTTGGATATTGATATTAAGCTTATTGATATGGCCCCACCTGAAATGCCAAGTGCATTAAAAATAGGGCAGATTGATGGCTATATAGTGGCTGAGCCATTTGGACAAATAGGGATAAATTTGGGGGCAAAAGTGCTCATGTATTCCAAAGAGATCAGCCCAAATCACATATGTTGCACTCTAAATCTGCAAAACAAAATCTTAGATGATGAAAAAACTCTAAGCATTATACAAAGCTTTAAAAAAGCGGCAAATCTAATAACTTCCGATATAGATTTGGCTGTAAATTTAGGGCAGGAAGTTTTGGGCCAAAGCGGGGTTTTAATAGAGCAAGTTTTGCTCTCAAATATCGCAAGTTATAGTGATTTAAGCCTTAGTGCAAGCCCATTTTTTGAACTAAAAGAGTTTTTACTTCAAAAAAAGCTAGGTGGCAAAATCCTAAATCACCTAAATATAGATGAGTATCTCTTAAACTTGGTCTAAGGATAAAGTGTGCAAATTTTGGCTAAATTTATAGTTATCATATTTTTTATTCTGTTTTGGCAATTTGGGGCGTTTTGGAGTGAGTATCTCATCCCAACGCCTTTAAAGACTTTAAGAGCGTTTATGGAGGTGTTTGCTAGTATAGTTGTCGGCATAAAAAGCTCATTTTTTCGCTATTTTTGGGGTCTAATCATAGGAAGTTTGCTTGGGATAATAGTAGCGTTTTTGCTAAATATCAACCAAAATATTCTAAAAGCGTTTGACCCACTTATCAATCTACTTCGCCCCATTTCACCCATAGCTTGGATACCACTAGTGGTGATAGTTTTTGGGCTTGGCGATAAACCCACAATCTTTATCATCGCGTATGCGGTATTTTTCCCTATGCTTTTAATAACCACCAAAGCCATAAACGAAGTTAGCGATGACCTAATCAAAACAGCAAAAGGTTTTGGGGCAAATAAATTTCAGATTGTTTTTGGAATAATATATCCATCTACATTTTTCTCAATCCTTACAGGATTAAAATTAGTAGCCTCTTTAGCGTGGATAAATTTGGTAGTTGGTGAGATGGTTGGAGCTCAAAGCGGACTTGGATA
>JALFKC010000010.1 GCA_022775765.1 Campylobacter sp.
AATTTATTTATCAAAGCGATAATTGATGAAATAGCAGATAAAAGTGATTTTATTATTATTGCAATGCAAAGCGATATAGACCATATTCATTTGATGATACAATATTTGCTATCTATTACACAAATTATTCATAAAATCAAAACAAATCACCACTTATAAAGTATGGCGAGATAAAAGATTTGTTTGATTTTTGAGTAGACATTTTTAGAAAGAAAAAACTTTTTGGAGCGATGGATATTTTGCTTGCTATATTAGAGAAGCTAGTCCAAAAACTATCAAAGCTTACATAGAAAATCAAGGTTAATCAAAAAGATAATAAGCTACGCTTAGGCATTCACTCCAAAGGCTAAAGCTTTGGGATTTTTGCCTTAGGGGTTTAAAATTAATTTAGCTTGATAAAATTCTAGTAGATCATAAATTTACTAGCTCTAAAACTTCAAATCTTACTTTTAAAATCATCTTTAAAATCTTTTTCTATACTTTCATTGTAAAATTTAAGTCCTAAAATTCTAAATTTATCATTTTCAACGCTAAAATCTATCTCTTGCAAAAACTCTTGCTTCCACTCATCATTTTTTAGCAAATAACCCCCTTTTGGCTCTATAAAGATTTGATATGAGACATCGTTACCTTTTACAAATAGTAAAAAATCAGGCTCAAATCTAGCACCATCTTTAAAGCTATAAATCGCCAAATCTCTCTCATTTCTTACTAGATAAAAATCAGTATATTTTGCTTTTAGATAACTCGCTAATTCATTTTTCATAAGGCTAATAAAGCTCTCTTCTTCAATAGTTCCGTGAAATTTCTCATAGACAAACCACTCCTCACCACTCATATCTATGCTGTCTTTACTAGGGCTAGTAATTATCTCTTTTTCTAGACTAAAAACTTCCATAAAAGCCTTGCTTTCAAACTCCTTACTTCCTTCAAATTTAGGCGTATTTGCCTTCATTTCTTTTTCTAAATTTGATAAAAACTCTATAACTATTTTAAGTTTTTCTTTTTGGCTTAAGAGATCTAAATCTGGGCTATCTCCTACTATATCTATCTCAAATTGCCCTAAAAATTCTTTGCTTTTTACAAATTCCTCCATACTTTTTAAATATGGCAAGACCTTTTTAAGCTCTCTCATACAGAAATAGTTATTATACAAAATCGCATTTTTCATTACATTTTCGCCGCAAAACTCCACTAAATTTAGAGTTTTGATCTCATCTAGATTAACACTTTTTTCACTTTCATTGCTAATTTTGTCAAATTCCACTCTATCAAGTATGATTTTGCCACTTTTTGCGTAGAATTTAAAGTTCTTTTTGCCCTTAACAAGCTCACTTAATTTTGAGTTTTGATAGCTTTTTTCTATTCTTTCATTTTTATAGACTTTTTTATTTAAAAACTCTATGCTATTAAACTCTTTTTTAAGCTTTAGCTTAAAAGTTTTAGGCTCATCTTTATCCATCAGCCCTATTTCATTTAAGGCATTTTTAAGCTCACTGATATACCTAGTCTCATTCTGGCTATGATAAAAAAGCGTCTCTAAAATTTTAAGCTCATTTTGGGTGTCAGAGTCAAATTTACGCTCATAAACTTCAAAATCCTTATAAACAAAAGGATAGTATCTAGCCCCACGGCCGATGAGTTGAGCTTCGCTAATAGTGGTTTTGCCGATTTTTTCTTTATTTTTTTCACCACTATTTTGCCCTTCGTAAAGTCGCACAATATCAAAGAGATTTAGCACGTCCCAGCCCTCATTTAGCTTATCCACGGTAAATATTGCCCTTATAGGATTATTACTATCTTCAAGGGAATTTAGGATATTTTGATTGGTCTCTAGCTCCGCGTCGTTGTTTGTGCTTATGAGCTTTTTTGTAGAAAACTCAAATTTTAAAATTTCACTCAAATCCCATAAATTTATAGAGTTATCATCAAAAAACTTAAAAATTTTATTAAAAATCTCAGCCATGTTTTTAAGTTTAAACCCTTCAATCCTTTGCGAATTTAAGTTCTCAATCAGCTTATTAAATCTCATCTCATTTTCTTTAGATTCAGCGATGGTTCTTTTTGCTTTAAACAAGACAACAGGCTTTAAATTTAGTCCGTGTTTTTGGGCAACTTTTTGTCTATAAACTGAGATAATTATCGCTCCTAGCATTCTATCATCAAGGCTCATATCACTTCTAAAAAGATAGATATTCTTGCTAAATCCATCTTTTACAAACTCCTTCAAATCATACTTAAAAAGGATAAGATCTCTATATTTTTCTCTAATCTGTCTGTTACTAAGCTCTATCGTGGCACTAAACTCAAGTAGCAAATTTTGATTATTTGCTCTATAAATTTCATCGATTACATCCTCCCAACTTGAAATTTCACCAAACAAATTCATGCCTTTTTGGGCTGCACTATTTGAATTTTTCCCACTTTTTGTAGTGGCGTTTATATGATGAGCTTCATCGCTTAGTAAAACTATTTTTTTATCTTTAAAATCCTCAAGAGTTGGTGAGTTTTCTTTTTGGTTATTGATATCGCTAAAAAGCCCTTGCATCATAGTAAAGCAGATATTTATATCACTCTCATTAACACTCTCAAAATTCTTAACTTCACTAATATTTACAAGCTTTGAGTCTATTATGATTTTATCATTAAAGAGGTATTTTGATGAAGTTTTGTTAAGAAAATTATTCTTAGTTTTTTTTACTATCTGACTACGATTTACAAAAAACAGAAAATTTCTATACCCTTGCTTATATAGATAGATGATAAGCCCTGCCATTATGAGAGTTTTACCACTCCCTGTTGCCATATTAAAGCAAATTTGATTTTGCTTTGTGTATTCACTAGCACTATTTTCAAAATACAAGAAAAACCGCTTAAATGCTTCAATCTGATACTCTCTAAACTCAAATTTAGGATTTAAATTTTCTTTTACATAGCTATAAAATTCCTGATTTTCAATGCCTCTGCTACCAAATTCAGCTCTTAATCTATCAAATAAAAACTCACTCATTGTAAAATTCCTCATTTAGCTTTTTATCATCATTTGAAATTTCATAATTTTCATCTTCTATATCATCTAAATTTACATAAAGCATATTTTTATTTAAAATATGTATTAAAAATTCTTTTTGCTCGGCTAAATTAAGCTCTTTAAAATCATCTTTTTTTTCTTTTAAAATTTTACTGTCTGCGTCATAGTTTAAAAACGCCTTTTCATAAATTTCATCATAGATATTTAATATATTTTTGGCTTTTGCATCTGAAATTTTATCTATAAAATTTTGATTAAGTTTAGCTAGTTCAAGGTATATAAACTCACCCCCCGCCTTGCCATTTAAGAGATTTACTAACTCCACCTTGCTCGCCATCTATCACACTTTGCAGTCTTTGAATAGTTGGTTTGGTATTTTTGCTAATGCCGATATATTGGCGATTTATCCTATGGGCTACAGATACGCTTATAGGGCTTTTTAGAGTAAAATCCATCACAATATCAT
>JALFKC010000090.1 GCA_022775765.1 Campylobacter sp.
TAATAGGTGGAGATGGAAGTGACACCTACATCATCAACAAAAACTCTAATAACACCATCATCAAAGACAAAGAGTTTGTAAATTTAATAGATGGTGGAGATGATACCTTAATACTAAAAGATACTATAAAAGACTCTCTTAGCTTTAAATACACAGGAGTATTTAATAAAGACTTAGTAATAGATTATAAAACCACTGATGGCATAGATAAAACCATAACTATCCTAAACCAATCAAATCCATACTCTCTAATAGAAAAGATTGAATTTGATGATAAGACATTTATCACTAAAGATGATATAGATAAGATTATATCTAATGGTGGAAGCTTAGACAATACTCTAAACAAAGACAATCAAATTTCAAATGATATAAATCTATATTCAAATTTAGATGATGAGTTAAATCTCTCTCAAAGCAGTAAAGATTTAAGCCAAATAGATGATATTTTTAATAGTGATGAATTAAACCAAGCAGATAATAATATCATTGCTAAAATAGTCAGTGAATTTAGGGATGATAGTTTTAATACATTTGGTGGAAGCTCAAATTTAAACGACAATTCAAATTTAAGTAATAACCTAAATTTAAGCAGTAGAAATTTAAACTCAACTCAGAGGAATTCAAATCAAATCAGTGAGATTTTAAATGATATAAATTTAACCAAGCGAAATTTAGAAAGAAATTTAGAGCTAAATTCAACTGAAATAAATTCCCCACAAAAAGAATACGAATTCATCTCTCAAAACCAAATAAACAAAATCATAGAAGAACTCAATATCTATACTAACTCAAGTATTGACACTAACTTTAACTTCACAGAGTTTAACAATGATAAGTTTATTCAAATTTATGGGGGATAAAAATTTAAAGCTATACATAAAAGCGTAAATTTAAACAAATTCAAAGTGAAATTCAAGTTAGAAATTTAAGTATATAAATTTCTAACTAAATTTATTAAAATTAAAATTTATCTAAAAGTTTAAATATCAAATTTAAAACTATAAATTTTAAAAGCCAACCAAAAACTCTAGGC
>JALFKC010000046.1 GCA_022775765.1 Campylobacter sp.
CATGGGTAGGGCTATCCGCCACCTTCAAAAAGGTCGTGTGGTGATATTTGCAGCTGGAACTGGAAATCCATTTTTTACCACAGACACAGCAGCAACTCTAAGAGCTGTAGAAATTGGGGCTGATATGATAATTAAGGCTACAAAAGTAAATGGCGTTTATGACAAAGACCCGCACAAATTTGAAGACGCCAAACTTCTAAATACACTATCTTACGAAAGAGCATTAGAAGACAATATCAAAGTTATGGACGATACTGCTATCGCACTTGCCAAAGATAACAAGCTTCCTATAGTAGTTTGCAATATGTTTAAAAGTGGCAATTTAACCAAAATCGCAGATGGTGACTTGTCATTTTGTTCGGTAGTAAAAAATCAAGGAGAGTAAAATATGAGAATAGAACAAATAGCAGCAAAAGCACTAAAAAGAGTAAATGGCGATAGATATAAACTTGCATTGATGGTATCAAAAAGAGCTGAGGAGTTAGCATTAGGTAAAGAAATTTTGGTTGATAAACAAGATATCAAAGGTATGAAATTCGCAGATATAGCAATACTTGAAATCGCAGAAGGCAAAGTTTTATTTGATGGAATTACTAAAACAGATAACTGATGGTCAAATCGAGACTTTAATAGACAAAATAATCCAAATCAAAGATGTTGATAGTGCGACAGAGCTACTTTTTTCGCAGATAGACTCAAATGAAATTCTCAAACAAGCAATAGAGATTTGCATAAGAGAACACAGTGATCAATTTAGAAAAAGTGGAGAGCCTTATGCAGTCCATCCTATACTTGTGGCGTGTATAGTTGCGTTTATGGGTGGGGATGATGATATGGTAGTTTCAGCCTTAATGCACGATGTGGTTGAAGATACTGATTTTAGTATAGAAAGTGTTGAGATAAATTTTGGAAGTGGGGTCAAAAATCTTGTAGAAGGGCTTACAAAAATTGTAAATATCAGAGAAGATAAGCTTATCTCATCAGACAGATCTACTGAAAAGCTTAGAAGTTCAGCTCTAACTTTTAGAAAAATGCTACTTATCTCTATTAAAGATGTTAGGGTTCTTGTCATCAAGCTTTGTGATAGGCTTCACAATATGCTAACCCTAGACGCACTTCGCCCTGATAAACAGGTGAGAATAGCTAGCGAAACGCTTGTGGTTTATGCACCAATTGCCCATAGGCTAGGGATTTCATCTATCAAAAATTTACTCGAAGATCTAAGCTTTAAATATGTTATGCCAAAAGAGTATGAGATGATAGATAACTATATCAACGAGCATAAACAGCAACTTCAGATGAGTTTAAACAAATTTAGTCTCAAAATCACAGAGCATCTGCTTACAAATGGCTTTTCAGAAAATAGCTTTGAGATTCAAAAACGCCTAAAACACTACTACTCTACATATCTCAAAATGCAGAGAAAAGGGATCTCTATTCAAGAGGTGCTTGATCTTTTAGCCATTAGAATAATAGTAAGAGATGTCAAAGACTGCTACTTAGCCCTAGGGGTGCTTCATACTAAATTTAACCCTTTGATATCGCGTTTTAAGGATTATATTGCTATTCCTAAACAAAATGGTTATCAAACTATCCACACTACAGTTTTTAATGACGCAATGATAATTGAAGCACAAATTCGCACATTTGATATGCACAATACTGCAGAATACGGCGTCGCTGCCCACTGGAAATATAAATATAGCGGTTCAATCAATCCAAAACTTGACTGGATTAGTGAGATTGGCAAGGAAGATTTTGGCGATAATGAAGATGACGCTGAGGATATGTATGAGTATGCCAAAGATAGTCTTTATGTCGAAGATATCGCAGTCTATTCACCGCGTGGAGGAATTTTTACACTTCCTAGGGGATCAACCGCACTTGACTACGCATATGAGATTCACTCTCAAGTTGGACTAAAGGCGATTGAGGCGTATGTAAATAGAGTTAAGGTTCCACTTCTTACAGAGCTTAAAAATGGCGATATTGTTCATATAATAACAGGAAATGAGCCACACTATAGGTGCAGTTGGCTTAACTCAGTCAAAACAGGCAAAGCAAGAGCCACTATCAAAAACTTTTGCAAGCAAAAACGCAAAGAGATAAATGCTGAAGTTGCGATTAAAATCATATGCGATATTTTTGCTATAGAGCCAAAAGAGGCTTATGGATGGCTAGAGAGCGAAAATTTACTCAAAAAAATTACGCGAGCGGCGTATGATTCAGTCTATCTTCAAGATGTTGTAAATGCTCTCAAAAAATACTCAAAAGAGAAACTTGAAGGCAAACCAACAGATATCTATACTGTTTATAAACAGAAATTTGAAAATATCGTGGTGTATTCAAATCATAAAATTGATAGTGTTGAGTTTGATTTTTGCTGCAATCCAAAAAGGGGCGATGATATAGTTGGTTTTAGAGATGGCAAAAATGTCACTGCTCACCATAAATTTTGCGATAGAGCAGCCAGTTTTATGAAGAGCAAAAATCACAATATGATATTTGTCAAATGGACTAGAAATGCCCCAAGACGCTATAAAGTTATACTAAATTTAGAGAATAAAAGAGGCTCTTTGGCGTCATTTTTGAGCTATCTTGCGAGACTTGAAGTGGATTTAGCTAGTATTAAGCTTGAAGATAATAGCTATACTGGGACAGATTTTTTTGAGATAGTGATTGAACTTCACGAAAGGCTTGATCTTGGCATAATCAAGTCAAGATTAAAAGAGCGTTACAAAATAGTTGATTTTGTATCTTTAAATGATGCTTATAATAACAATTAATAATAGGAGAGACAATGGCAAACATAGACCAAATTATGCTTGAAATCAAAAGTGGCGTTGCTGAGATGATAGATGAGGAGCGTATAAAAACGCTTGTGACAAATTTTTATGAAAAAGGCGAGAATTTCTTTGTAAAAGCTGGATTTGATCCAACTGCACCAGACCTTCATTTAGGACATACAGTTGTGCTTCAAAAGATGGCTCTGCTTCAAAAACACGGAGCTATAGTGCAGTTTTTGATAGGGGATTTTACAGGTCAAATTGGCGACCCAACAGGCAGAAGTGAGACTAGAAAAAAGCTTGATAAAGAAGATGTGCTTAAAAATGCAAAAACCTACGAAGAGCAAGTTTTTAAGATTTTAGATAGAGACAAAACCAAAATTTACTTTAATTCAGACTGGTTAAATAAATTAAATGCAGCTGATATGATAGAGCTTGCAAGCGCTTATAATGTCGCTAGAATGCTTGAGAGAGATGACTTTGCAAAAAGATACAAAAACGAACAACCTATCTCAGTTAGTGAGTTTTTGTACCCACTTTTACAAGGCTATGATAGTGTAGCACTCAAAACTGACATTGAGATGGGTGGAACCGATCAGAAATTTAACCTTTTAATGGGTCGTCATTTACAAAGAGTTTATAATAGTGGCAAAGAACAAGCTGTAATAATGATGCCTCTGCTTGTTGGAACTGATGGTATTAATAAAATGAGTAAATCTTTGGGAAACTATATTGGCGTAACTGAAGATCCAAATGAAATTTATGGCAAAACTATGAGTATCAGTGATGATTTGATGTGGGATTGGTATGTTTTAGTTAGCTCTAAAAACCACGAAGATATTGAACATATTAAAACAATGGTAAGGGATGGTGAAATTCATCCAAAATCAGTCAAAGAAGAACTCGCTAATGAGCTTGTTTCTAAATTTTATGATGATAGAGTGGCTTTGGCGGCTAAAGAGGAATTTGACAAAGTGCATAAAAACTCACAAATTCCAACCGAAGTTAAAGAGTACAAAGCAAGCTCTCCAGTTTGGGTAGTAAAAGCGATACTTCTTTGTGGTCTTGCCAAATCAAGTAGTGAAGCAAGAAGACTTATGGCTTCAAACGCTTTTAGTATTGACAAAGTTAAAACAACTGATGAACAGCTCCAACTAAGCAAGGGTGAATATGTTCTTCAAATGGGCAAGAAAAATTTCGCTAAAATAATAGTTGATTAATCAAATTTAAAGGGCAAAAATGAAAAGCATTAAAATAGGCAAATATGAGATCAAATACCCCATTTTTCAAGGCGGAATGGGGCTTGGAATTAGCTGGGACAAATTAGCTGGCAATGTTAGCCTAAATGGCGGACTTGGCATAATTAGCTCAGTTGGGACTGGATATTATGAAAATAGATCTCATATCACAAAAGAAATCAACTCAAAACCTTTTGGAAGCGAGAATTTCTACTCAAAAGAGGGTTTTAGTGCTATCATAAAAAACGCAAGGAAAATCTGTGGCAACGCTCCGCTTGGAACAAATATAATGTATGCTAGCAACGACTATGACCGCATAGCAAGGGACGCGTGTGAAGCTGGCATAAATATAATAGTAAGCGGAGCAGGACTTCCTACAAATTTGCCTGAATTTACTACTGGCTTTGATAATGTGGCTTTGGTTCCAATAGTCTCTTCGGCTAAGGCTCTAAAGATTATCTGCAAAAGGTGGAAACAAAGATATGATCGCCTACCTGACGCAGTTGTTTTGGAAGGCCCGCTAAGTGGCGGTCACCAAGGCTTTACCTATGAGCAGTGCATTGACCCAAACTACGCACTTGATAATCTCATCCCGCAAGTCAAAGAAGAGATCTTAAAATGGGGTGAGTTTCCACTAATCGCAGCAGGTGGAATTTGGGACAAAAAAGATATTGATAGAGTTATGAGTCTTGGGGCTGATGGAGTTCAGATGGGGACTAGATTTATAGGAACTTATGAGTGTGACGCGGCACTTGGTTTTAAAGAGATTATATTAAACTCTAAAAAAGAAGATATAGAACTTATCAAATCCCCAGTTGGCTACCCAGCGCGTGGCATTAGAACAAATTTGATAAATTTAGTAGATAAAAAAGAGGGACCAAAAATCAGGTGCATAAGCAACTGTGTTAGCCCATGTCAGCGTGGAAAGGGTGCAAAGTTAGTGGGGTATTGCATAGCTGATAGACTCTATGATGCGTATGCGGGCAATAAAGAGTTTGGACTATTTTTTACAGGGGCCAATGGTTACCGCTTAAACGAAATTATAACTGTAAAAGAGCTTATTCATAAGCTTATAAATGGCGAGGATAATGAGAGCAACTCTTAAATATATACTTTGCTTGTTTGCTATATTTATTATTTTAAATAGTGGTGAATTTGACGCTAAATTTGATAAATTTGATGACAATTTTTTAGCTTTTGAACTTGATGGTAGAAAAGCCCTGCACGATGAGATTAAAGCCAGTTTTCCAAAGGCTAGCTCAAAAGATGACAAAATGGGCTTTTTAAACCGCTTGATCTTTAGCTCTAAAATTTTAGGTTACGAATATAGCGGTTATGAAAGCGAGCTTAAAAACCTTGGTGGGGATTATGAAAGCTATAGAAAGATGATAAACTCTCGCCATAATGAAAGAAGCTCACTTCTTGGCTCTCTTAAGCCAACTTCAAATTTACAAAACCTTGATAAATTTGGCGATATTAAAAACCTTGAGCTAGTTTCCATAGCCGATATGGGCGAGTTTATTGAGCTTAATTTTAACAAAAATATAGATGGGCTTGTGGTTAATGATTTTGAGCTTAAAAGTAGTGAAAATTTTCGCTATGTTATTGATATTCCCTCAATCAACAAAAGCAAAACTAGTAAAATTTCAAAAAAACCATTTAAAGATATCAGAGTTGGAAACTACAAAGATGGCATAACTAGGGTTGTTTTAGAAAACTCTACTTCTTTTTCGCATACTCTGCATTTACAGGATAATTCACTTAAAATCTACACTAACTTTGGCAGTGCTTCACCACCACCTAAAAAGCAAACTACCAAAACCGTCCAAAAGCCACAAACTTCGCCACTTAGAAACAAAACTATCGTTATAGACCCAGGCCACGGTGGCAAAGATCCAGGTGCGGTTGGCAATGGCTTAAAAGAGAAAAATTTGGTGCTTCAAATCGGGCTAAAGCTTGGCAATGAGCTTAAAAAAAGAGGCTATAAGGTGCATTACACAAGAAGCACTGATAAATTTATCGAGCTTAGAGATAGGACAAAATTTGCTAACAATAAAAAAGCTGATATGTTTATCTCAATCCATATGAATGCCGCCCCAAACAAGGCTAAAGCTAAGAGCTTTTCAGGCTTTGAGACATTTTTTTTAAGCCCAGCTAGAAGTGAACGAAGCAAAAATGCAGCCGCACTAGAAAACAAAGGTAGTATGGAAGAGATGAATTACTTTTCAAAACAGACTTTCTTAAACTTTCTAAATCGCGAGAAGATCATCGCCTCAAACAAACTTGCTATTGATATTCAACGCTATACGCTTGACAATGTCAGCAAAAAGCACAAAATTAAAGATGGTGGCGTTAGAGAAGCACCATTTTGGGTGCTTGTGGGTGCTTTAATGCCTGCGGTGTTAATTGAAGCTGGATATATTACTCATCCAACAGAGGGTAAAAACTTAGCCAACAAAGATTATCAAAATGCCTTTGTAATTGGCGTCGCAAACGGCATTGATGCATATTTTGTCAAAAATCAGTAGCGATGAATGAGATTAAAAGCCTAGATTTAAGTGAGAATTTTATCTTCAAAGATGGCGTGTCATATAGCCTTAAATTTGATGATATCTATTTTAGTGCTTATGATCCAGTTGGTGAGAGTAGGGTTGTTTTTGCTAATTCGCTTGATGAAATTTGGGATAAAAAAGATGAGTTTATAGTTGCAGAGAGTGGCTTTGGGTTGGGGCTTAATTTTTTTACTTTGGTGGATAAGTTTAAATTTAGCAGCAAAAAACTTCACTTTGTAAGCTTTGAAAAGTTTCCTATCTCATCTGAGAATTTAAGGCAAATTTATGCTAATCTTGGGGTTTATAGAGACGAGCTAGTAAATTTTATCCCAAAATATGAGAAAATTTATACCGAAAATGGCCTTCATAGAGTTAAATATGACAAACTCATCACCCTAGATCTATTTATAGGCGATGTTAATGGGGCGCTTAAAGAGTTTGATTTTAAGGCTGACGCGTGGTTTATGGATGGTTTTGCACCATCTAAAAACCCGGATATGTGGAGTGAAAGCTCTATCAAAAGTATCGCAAATTTACTCAAAAAAGGGGCTGTTTTAGCCACTTATAGTGCGTCAAGCAAGCTCAAAAAAGAGCTAGAAAAGGCAAATTTTAGCGTAAGCTTACTTAAGGGCCACGCTAAAAAACACCAGATGATAAGGGCAGAGTTTTTGGGTAATAACGAAAATCCAAATGAGATCTATTTTGCACGCCCACAAAAAACTTACAATCCAAAAGATTCAAGTGTTTTGATAATTGGAGCAGGCATTGCAGGAATTGCTACAGCTTTGGCATTTAAAAATGCCGGTTTTAAAGTAAAAATTTGCGAAAAAGAAAAGAGCGTGGCTACTAATGGGAGTGGAAATTTGTGTGGCGCACTTTTGCCGCTAATTACTAAAAAAGGCGTAAATTTGGGGCTAATGCACCAAAGAGCTTTTGAGATGGCAAGGGAGTTTTATAGCAAATACGCACCTTTAAATTTAGCTAGAGTTTGTGGAAGTAGGGAGTTTGCTTTTGATGAGAAGCTTCAAAATCGCTACAAAAACTCGCCCTATCCATATGATGAGCTCAGTAGGCCCTATCTAAGCGTTTTGATTGATGGGGCGATGGCGATTAAGCCCAAAAAACTATGCGAATATTTTGCAAAAGATTTGGAGATTTTATTTGACTATGAGTTTGTAAATTTCAAAAAAAATGGTGAAATTTACGAATTAGAGTTTAGCAGTGGCGAAATTTTGCAAAGCAGCATAATTGTATTTTGTATGGGAAGTCACACCGAAGAGCTTTTTGGTGGTGGGCTAAATCCAAAGATGAGCTTTGATGAGTATATGCAAATTAGCTCGGTTAGAGGGCAGGTTTCGTGGCTAGAAAACGCCCTAGATAATGAGAAAATTTTAAGTGCAAAAGGCTATGTATGCCCACAGGTTGATGGCATAAATGTCATTGGAGCGACTTATGGCAGAAAAGATTATGAGATTAAGGCTAGAGATAGTGATGATTTAGCAAATATCAAAAGCGTGAGTGAGTTTTTGGTAAGCAAGCCAAAATTAGTTGGTTCAAAAGTTGGATTTCGCTCATATAGCGGTGATAGATTTCCGCTGATTGGGCCTTTGTATGATGATGAGTTTTATAAGCAAAATTACAAATCGCTTCATTTTGGCAAAACTAGCTTTGTTTATCCTAGCTATAAAGATGGCGTTTTTATAAACGCAGCTCACGGTGCTAGGGGGCTAGGAAGTGCGATTTTGGGAGCAAATTTGGTGCTTGATTACGCTTTAAATAGGCCATTTTGTATAGAAAAGAGCCTAGTAAATGAGCTTCATCCAGCGAGATTTTTGATAAGAAAACTCAAAAAAGGGCTTGTCAAATGAGAAATTTGCTAAATTTAAAAATAGTGATGATAATTTGGATTTTGGGGCTTATTTTAAATTTAGTTAATTTTTTTGAGACTTTGATTTATAGCAAAATTTTAGGAATTTGCTGGTTTTTATTTTCTGTGTTAGTTTGCGTTCTCTCTTTTATAAATAGCTCGTCAAAGCCCCTAAAATACGCTATTTTAAACTTTGTAGTAATGTTTTTTGGAGCATTTTTTGGCACATTTGTTTTTGGCGTAGGTGTGAGCTTAGAAGCTTCAATTTTCGCAGGGATTGTAGGTTTTAGCATAATGTTTGGCATAGGTGTGCTATAAAGAAAATTTATGATATAATAGGTAAATTTATTGTAAGGAGAAAAAATGCAAATTACTTTTAGAAAAGCAATTCAAGCTGCAGGTTTGTCGCTAACAATTGGCATATTAACTGCTTGCAGTGACGCTAACGCCGTTAATGATGGCACAGACGCAGTTATGGTTGGGGCTACTCTTAGCCAGATTCAATCAGACAACAAAGCTAAGGAAAACTACCTAGTTATAGATGTTAGAGGTGCTGATGAATATAGTGCTGGCCATCTTAAACACGCTATAAATTTTCCGCTTGAAGATATGCAAAATAGCCTTTATTTGCTTGATAAGTATAAAAATAAAAATATTGTTTTGTATTGTAACACAGGCAAAAGAAGTGCAAAAGCTGCTGATTTGCTTAAACAAAATGGCTTTACTAAAGTCCAAAATGCCGATGGGGTTAAAGACTATAGCTACGAACTATATAGTTATGCAAATTTAACTGCAGAAGAGTTTTTGAATATCTCTAATACAGATGATTATTTGGTTATCGATGTTAGAGCACCCAAAGACTATGAAGCGGGTCATATCAAAGGGGCGATAAATATCCCTGATGGCGAACCTGTCCAAAATTATACTGAAATTTTAGAAGCCAATAAAGACAAAAATATTGTTACATATTGTTACACTGGCAATAGAAGTGCCAAATTAGCCAAAACTTTAAGTGATAATGGCTACAAGGTATATAATCTGCTTGATGGCACAAAAGAGTATAGTTATAATCTAGTCAATGAGTGAGAAAAATTGTCTGATTTTTTTCACCAAATCACCTGAACTTGGAAAGTGCAAAACAAGGCTAAATGATTTTCTAAGCTTAGAAGAAGCTTTA
Source organism: Campylobacter sp. (assembly GCA_022775765.1). GTDB lineage: Bacteria > Campylobacterota > Campylobacteria > Campylobacterales > Campylobacteraceae > Campylobacter_B. Next base: position 9,621 of record JALFKC010000046.1, read on the forward strand.
AATTTACAAAAATATCTCATAGCTAAAAACTATGCTATAGCTAAGAAGTTTAACTCGATAGTTTTTTATGATGGAGAGCTTAAAAAACTTCAAGAGATCATAAATAAGGTCTGTTTTTTTGCACAAAAAGGCTCTAATATTGGTGAAAAAATGGCTCACGCATTTGAAAAAGCGTTTGAGCTTGGTTATGAAAAAGTAGTTTTGATAGGTAGCGATTTGGATAATTTGAGCTCTAAAATTATCAAAAAAGCCTACAAAAAACTTGATAAATTTGATGCGGTTTTTGCACCAAGTGATGATGGCGGATACTCATTAATCGGCTTAAATAGGGCAATATCATCTCAAATTTATACTATTTTTAATATCAAATTTAGCCATAAATTTGTGTTTAGGGATAGCTTAAAATTGTTAAAAAATAACAAATTTACTATTTTGAAACCTATTAAAGATATTGATACCAAATTTGATATATTTGCTAAATTTATCAAAACTAATAAGATTAAATTTCTAGCAAGTGGCGAATACAACTCAAACTATCTTTTCAAAAAAGGTGGTAAAAAGTGGCTTTTGCGTATCAATCACGCTTCACAAATGGGATTAAAAGATCAAATTTCCTATGAATACAACGCTCTTAAAATTTTACAAAAAAGCGGTGTAACACCAAAAGTTTATAAGATTTTTAGCAAAAGTGAGTATTTGCCAAATGGTGCTTTGGTAATGGAGTATTTAAAGGGTAGGAGCTTAGTATATGAAACAGACCTTAAAATCGCAAGCTATCTTTTATCCAAAGTTCATCAAACCAAAATACCCAAAAATCACCACCTTATAACCGCTAAAAAGCCGTTTTTGGCTATGTTTAAAGAGTGTGAAGATATGGCAAAAGTTTATCAAAATAGCCCAAATCCCAAAAAAGAGCTTTTAGAGTTTTTTGCTTTTGCATTTAACAAGCTACGAGCTAGCGGTTTAAATGCTGACATTTCAAATCCAGCCATCATTAATACTGAACTTAATAGCTCAAATTTTATCATATTTAAAGATAAATTTAATAGCTATATTATTGACTGGGAAAAGCCTATAATTGGAGATTTGGAACAAGATTTGGGGCACTTTTTAGCACCCACTACAACGCTATTTAAAACAGATACTATTTTAAGCAAAGCTAAAATTTATGAGTTTTTAAACTCATATGAAAATCATTTTTATGAAAAACTACTCATCAAATATATCGCTTTCAACTGTCTTAGGGGGATTAGTTGGTGTGCGATGGCTAGCGTTAACCATCAAAATAAAAACGCTACATTAAATCCTAAAATTAAGCTATATTTAGAGAGTAAATTTTTAAATATAGTCAAAGAATATATAAATATGGAGAAATTATGAAATCAAAAATCATACTAATATCAATTTTTTTAGTTTTTATCTGTCTCTATCTCTTTGTGGAGCCAATTAATCAATGGACAAACAACTCGCTAATTGTGATCAAAGAGGCCTCAATCAATCTTGACCTTTCAAAAATGGCAGATTATTTAAGAAGTTTTGGAAATATTACTTGGATTGTGAGTTTTATTTTGATGGTGCTATCTTGCATATTAGCACCAATTCCTGCGTTTATTATCACTCTTACAAATGCGGCTGTTTTTGGATGGTTTTATGGAGCGATACTTTCGTGGAGTAGTGCGATGGTTGGGGCGGCAATGTGCTTTTATATGGCTAGGATTCTAGGTAGAGACGCAGTAGAAAAAATAATTAGCAAAAATGCACTTGAGAAAAGCAACGAATACTTTAAAAATTATGGCGTTCATACTATACTAATTTGTAGGCTTTTACCTTTTATAAGTTTTGATCTCATAAGCTACGCTGCAGGGCTAACTAATATGAGATTTAGAAAATTTTTCATCGCAACTGGTATCGGACAGCTTCCAGCTACGATTGTTTATAGCTATTTTGGTAAGAATTTAGACAGTAGTGGCAGGATAGTTTTTGTTACGCTACTTGTGATATTTGCATTAAGCATAGTTATTTATATAGCAAAAAGTATCTATGAAAAACGAAAGAATTTGGCTTAAACTTATTACACTTATCGCTATTTTGATTGGGGCTATTTTAGTCTATTTAAATAGCGAAATTTTGCAAAATTTCATAACTCAAAAGAGCAAAATTGCGTGGATGATTTATATACTTGCGTGGATAGTATTGCCGATATTTTTCTTTCCTGTGCCTGTTTTGGCTGGAGTTGGAGGAGTGCTTTTTGGCTTAGTTTGGGGGAGCGTTTTTACCTTAGTTGGGGCTATGATAAATATGCTAATTATGTTTTATTTAGGCAAGGTTTTCAAAACAAAAAGCATCAAATTTCGCATAAATGATAAATTTAGCTATATTTTGGTGCTTAGATTGATACCATTTATCCCTTATAATTTGCTTAATTACGCCTGTGGATTTTTTAATATTAGCCTTAGAAACTACATTCCAGCTTCACTTATTGGGATAATTCCTGGAACTTTAGTGCTTATAAATTTAGGCGATAAAGCCCTTAAATTTGGAACTAGTGAGTTTTGGTGGTCGGTGTTTTGGTTTGTACTTTTATGCGTGGTTTCTGTATGTATAAAACGGTTAATTCGGTGATAAAATGACTATTTCAGTAATAATCATTACTATGAATGAGCCAAATTTAGAGCCTTTAATAAATTCATTAAAAGCTCAAAACTCTAAAAGCTTAGGTGAGATTATAGTTGTAAACTCAGGCAAAAATTTGATAATTGATGGGGTTAAAACAATTCAAGAAGTCCCGCCAAATAGGGGGCTTCAGCTTCGCACTGGGGCAAATTTGGCAAAATTTGAAAATCTTTGGTTTTTACACTCTGATAGCACCACGCCTAGTGATTCGTTAAATCAAGTAGCCAAAGCTTTAGAAAACTTACAAATTGGCTGTTTTAGAGTGAAATTTGACAGAGATGGATTTTGGATGAAATTTATAGAAATTTGTTCAAATTTAAGAGTAAAATGGCGAAATATCGCCTTTGGCGATCAAGGAATTTTTGTTAAAAAAGAGTTTTATTATGCAATCGGCGGGTTTAAGGATAAGGAGATAATGGAAGATTATGAGTTTAGCTTAAGAGTTAAAAAAAATGGGGTTAAATTTAAACTTTTAAACTCTTATATCACAACAAGTGGCAAAAAATTTGCAAAACCCCTAAAAACCCTAGTAAAAATGCAAATTTTACAACATAAATTTAGAAAAGGCGAAAACCTAAAAAGGCTAATGGATGAGTATCAAAAAATATAAATTTAAAACTATCAAAAACGAACCAACCAGCTGCATAGACTGCTCTGTTTGCACTAAAAATTGTGAGCTTTTGGATAAATACTCTATGAATTTAAAAGAGTTTTGGCAAAAAGATGGCGTAGAAAATGAGTGCAATCTTTGTAACCAATGCTACAATGTCTGTCCCAAAGATATTAGCGGAGCTGATATCGCTATAAATCACAAAAAAGCTAAATTTTCACTCAAAAAATCTTGGCTAAAATTTCAAAAATCACCATATATATTTGCTAATAATTCAGCCAAAAAATGTGGTGATTTGATATTTTTTGGTTGCAATTTTGTTGGGTATTATCCAAAAACTACAAAATTTATCATTGATAATATTTGTGGTGAGAATATTGATTTTAGCATTGATTGCTGCGGGAAGCCACTTTTCGAAGCTGGGATTAAACTAAATAATTCCTTAAGCCAAAAGCATGCCAAAAAAGGCGTGAGAAGGCTAGTAACTGCTTGTCCAAACTGCTATCATTTTTTAAAACCACGCCTTGATATAGAGGTGATTAGTATCTATCAAAAACTTAAAGAGCTAGATATCATCAAAAATATTGAGAGTGAGGCTCATCTATTTTTTCCATGTCCTGAGAGAAACAATAGGGCTATGTTTGAGGATTTTAAAGATTTTTTGCCAAATTATAAGGAGAGTTTTTTGGATATAAATTGTTGTGGAGCAGGTGGGGACGGTGGCGACAAAAATATATCAAAAAACTATTCTAATAAATTAAAAAGCAAAAACAAACCAAATTTATATCTTTATTGTGCGACTTGTGCTGGCAAATTTGCTAGTAGTGGTATTAAAAATATTCACCATTTAACGAGCGATTTTTTAGGAGTAAATGAGGTGGTTAGCAATAAATACTTACAAAATGTTATTAGATTTAAATATTATAAAAAGGATAGGGTGTGAGATTTGATAAGCCTGAGATTATGCAATTAAATATTACCAAAAAATGCAATATGAGCTGTTATCACTGTCATGTAAAAGCCGGTCCAAATAGAGTTGAAATGATGGATAAAACTACTATAGATAAGGCTTTTGAGCTATTTAAAAAGTTTAGATTTACTAGCCTTGATATAACAGGCGGTGCCCCTGAGATGAACGAAAACTTAGAGTATATTTTAGAGAAATTTAGCCCTATTGCAGATATAAGCGTTAGAACAAATTTGACTATTTTGCTTGAAAATGAATATAAAAAATATATAGAAATTTACAAAAAATTCTGTGTGAATTTAATAGCCTCAGTGCCATTTTATGAAAAAGATTTTAATGACGCTATGCGTGGAGAGGGAAGCTTTGATAAACAGATAGAAGCTCTTAGAATTTTAAATAGCAATGATATATATAATATTTCACTAGTATATAATCCAAATGGAGCCTATTTGCCACCAAAGCAAACTGAGCTTGAAAAAATCTATAAAGATGAGCTTGCAAAATACGGCATTAAGTTTAAAAATCTATTATGTATGGTAAATTTGCCAATTGGTAGGTTTGAGAAAATGCTAAAAAGATTTGATGAGTATGATGAGTATATTAAGCTTTTAAAGGCTAATCAAAACGCACAGAATAGGAGAAATTTAATGTGTAAAAGCTTAGTAAATATAGCTTATAATGGTGAAATTTTTGATTGCGATTTTAACGCTGCACTAAATTTGCCATCAAAACTACTAAATATTGACAACGCTTTAAATTCAAGCTCGGTTGATAGAGATATAGTAACAGCTACACACTGCCTAGCTTGTAGCAGTGGGGATGGATATGGGTGTTTTGGGAGTAAAAATGAATAATGAAGAGTTAAAAAGTATTGTAAAAACAAGATTTGCCAAGAGAAATTGTGCTCAAATAATATTTGAGTATTTTGGTTGCAGTAGTGAGCTAATAAACTCAGCCAAAGCTTATGGCGGTGGCTTTAGCAGGGCGATGATGTGTGGGAGCTATGCTAGTAGTTTAGGGGTTTTGGGACTATATTTTGATGGTGAAATACTTAGCCAAAAAGTTGGTGAGTTTATCAAAAAATATGAAGAAATTTACAAAAGTAAAATTTGTAGTGAGATTTTGGGGGCTAACTATTTGGAAAAAGATGGACTTGCTAAAATCCAAAAAGAGAGGCTTTTTGATAGGATCTGCGTTGATTTAACTAGCGATTGTATAGAGATTTTAAGCGGTTTAATTGGTGATACCCCTAAAATTTCTTAGTAAATTCAAAGAATTTGTCAAATTTATACCTTGCAAATTTAGCTCTCACAAACTCTAATTTTTAGGCAGTAAAATTATACTAATTTAAATTTATTGCTAGAAATGTTATTTTTTACAAAAAATAGTTTTAATTCAAATAATAGTGGATGTTTGCGTAAGCAAACAAGTATCCGCACTTCTAGCGTGCTAGGGGTTAGGTGGATTTAATTGGGAAAACCAGCGTATGCGACGGCTTTGCCGTGCTTACTTTAGAAAGGGGAACGCATCGCAAGTAGATACCCTTTTTCCCCTTATACTAATAAAATCTATATTCCCAATTAATGACGGATTTAAATTAAAAATTATTTTTCGAACTTATAGTTTTTAGCAATAGTTTTAAATTGGTAAAATTCTCAAAAATTTAAGATAGTTTAGTCAATTTTGGAGCTAAAGAACGCTTTATAGTAAAGCATTGTAAAACAAGTTTGCTAATAATCACATAATGAAATAGAGAATTTTTTACTTCATTGTGTTCCATAACTGCAAATAAAAAGGGTTATTCCTAGCTCGATTAAGAAAATTTAAAGGGATAAAAAAGATAATTTTTCTTACATCTTAAAGAGTGTGAATTTGGGTATTTTATCAAGAAAGAGATTTATATCAAGTTCTATTAAACCCATAAGAGTTCTTGAAAAGTTATGAGCATTGCGAAGTAAAAAACCTGCTTAAGTTCCATTAAGCCTTTTAATAATTAGCACAAGTTTTATTGCTATTTTTGTAAATTTGCCAAATTTTAATAATTAGCACTATCAAATTTACTGCCACCAAAATCACAAGCAAAACCAAATTTGAAAGCTCTATTTTTGATGATATAAAAAAACTCTCTTTGAAGTTATAGCAAATTGCACTAAATTTGCTGGCTAGACAAAGTATCAAAAGTAGACTATCAAGCACTAAAATATGCCAAATTCTAATAGATCTACAAAATGCTATCCCCACCACGCATCCTAGCCAAACAGCGTGATAAGAGTGTAATCTCATATCTAACCAAAGATTAAATGAGATTAAAGCACTCAGTATTAGGCCTAGCATTAATCCAGCCGCTAAGCCCAAAACTAGCCTAAAAAAGTCCATTAATCAGGTTTTATAGAGTAGGTTAGTGTAATATAAGTTCCATCTTTTGGAAGGAGCTTTTTATTGCCATAAAACTCAACCTCTTTTTGCTTTTCTACTGCACCATAAGCATAGGTATGATTTGAGACTATTCCAACAGGACAGCTATCAAGACAGGTTAGACAGCCGGTATTTTTTTCTTTGGCGGCGTTTTGGTTGCCACCGAATCTAAAGTCAAGCTCTTTGTTATTTGAATCTATAACAAGTTCGCTAATATCATAAACCCTAGAGCCTTCCCAAGCGACTTTTATGTCTAGTTTAGAGCCCTCAACTTGCGTTGTTTCGGCATTTTTAGAATTCATATTATTGCCAGCTTTAGCCCCCATTATTATTAAGCCATTATAAAAATCATTTTGGTTGGCAACTGATTGAAATATCGATTTATCGCCAAATTTGCCACCACCAAAGACAAGTAGATGTCTAGTTGGATTGTCAAAATACTTACCATTTACTCTTGCTAAAATAGTTAGAGTGCCTTTTTCTTCGTCATAAAATTGCGGGCTTTGAGTGCTTACGCCGTTTAGGCTAACATCTTCGTGCTTTACCTTATTCTGACAACCGACAAAAACTACAAGCGTTAAAGCCATTAAAATATGAGAAATTTTCACTGTTATTCCTTAAAATTGTATTATAGCAACTGCTACTAAGCTTGGAATTTTATCGGATAATTATTAAATCAAACTTAAAAATTTACCAAAATTTAAGCAATATCTAGTATAATTCACAGATTTCAGTTTGAAAAACACAATTTTAAGGAAGATAATGACACTTTTTGGTATCGCCTTTTGGGGCTTTTTGATATTTTATGGGCTATTTTTGTGGGCGATAAGTCCTAAAATAAGAAGTGTTGATAGCTTTTTTAAGGCTAGTAGCACTTCAGGCAAAGCAGTAAATCCTTGGATATTAACAATAAGTATTTTTATAAGTTGGATATTTGCTAAATCAATCACAAATGCTGCAAATTTAGGCGAAAAATATGGCATTGTTGGAGGCGTGGCGTATGCGTGTTATTGGCTTTGCATACCTGTAGCTGGGCTAGTGCTCTATAGGCTTAGAGTTAGGTTTGGAGCTGCTAGTTTGGTTGAGTTTCTAAACTCAAATTATGGTAAATTTGCAAGTTTAATATTTAGCATAGCGATTTTTATCAGGCTTTTTAATGAGATCTGGTCAAATACCTCTGTGGTTGGTGGATATTATGGCGAAAGTGGAAGTTTTGAGTTTATATTTGCTGCACTTATTTTTACTTTGGGAATGCTTCTTTATTCGCTAAAAGGTGGCCTTAGGGGAAGTGTGATGACTGATATGATTCAGGCTCTAATTTTTGTAATTGGGATAGGTTTTGTGATGATAGTTGTGCTTCCAAAATATGATATCTCTAAGATCGCAACTAGCGGTGAGTGGAGTTTGGTTGGTGGTGTGGATTTAGCTTTGGTAGCACTTTTGCAGATTTTTAGCTATCCATTTCACGACCCAGTTCTAACTGATCGTGGGTTTTTATGCTCACCAAAAAGAATGCTAATTAGTTTTATAGTTGCTGGTTTTGTGGGATTTTTGGCAATTGTAGCGTTTAGTTTTATAGGAATTTACGCTAAATTTGAGAGTATTACTGGCTCAAACATACCAGCTAGTGTTGCGGCTAGTTTTGGGGTTGGAGCACTATTTTTTATGAATATTACGATGATAAATGCGGCTGGTTCAACCATAGATAGCACATTTGCTAGTCTTTCAAAACTTGTGGCTTATGATTGGCTTAAGATTTTTAAGCCAAATTTGATGGTTAAGTCTGTAAAAATAGGGATGGTGGCAATGGTTTTGATGGCGATAGTTGGAAACTTTCCTATGTTTTTTGGGACAGATATTTTAAAAGCAACCACTATAAGTGGGACGATGGTTATTGGTTTGGCACCGATTTTTTTGCTTCACGGGGTCGTTAAGATTAATAAATTTAGCTTTTATTTTAGTTTTTTATTTGGTCTATTTTGTGGCTTTGTAGAGGCGTTTGGAGTTTTACCAAAAGCTCTTTATATTGGAAATGGTGCAAATGCCGCACTTCTTGGGGTAAATTTATATGGGCTTTTGGGATGTTTTATTTTGTATTTAATAGGAGCTAGGATTGCAAATTTGCAGTGTAGATGACTATAGGGTTGAGTTTAGTGCAAAAAGTGAGCTTGAGTGCGATGAGATTTGGATAGCTGGTGGGGTGTATGGCAATATCTATGCTTTGCAAAGCCTAAATGAGATGGCAAAAGATGGCAAGATAGTCTATAATGGCGATTTGCACTGGTTTGACGCTAGTTTAGAGACGTTTGAAAAGGTAGAAAAGCTAAGCGAAGGTGCTATTAAATTAAACGGCAATGTTGAGATAGAGCTTAAAAGAGATAGCGGTGATATGGGTTGTGGGTGCAATTATCCACCAGATGAAGATGAGATGGTAGTTAAAAATGCAGAGCTGATTTTTAGGCGTCTTAAAGAGTGTGGGGCTGATTTTAGTATATTTAACTCAAGAAAAACTACACTTCACGCAGTAGTTGGCTTACAAAATATCGCTATAACTCACGGCGATGAGATGGCTTTGAATGGTTGGGGTTTTTGGCACGAGAACCTAAATCAAAACCGAATTAACGCTGTAAAAAAGTGGCTAGAAAAGAGTAAATTTAGCATACTTGCAACCACACACACCTGCAAGGCTTTAACTCTTGGGCTAGGGCAAATGGCAGTTATCAATAACGGCTCAGCTGGAATGCCAAATTTTAGCGAATTTGCAACTGGGCTTGTTAGCAGGATCGCTACCACGCCACACCAAAAAGCCCTATATAGGAAAAAATTAGGCAGTGTTTTTGTAGAACTTTTAATGCTTAGATATGATAAAAACGCTTTTTTAAAATATTTTGAAGCACTCTGGGATGATAACTCACCAGCTAGTCTTAGTTATAAGGCTAGGATTTTAGGCTATGGGTGTCCGATGAGTTACAAACAGATTAATTTTGGCGAATTTAAAGAGATTTGATTTGTAAGACTATGTCAAATAAATTAACTAAACTCAAGCGGATTTTCTTATAAATTTTCACAAAATCTGATAAATTTTACATAAAATATTTTAGCTTCACAATTATTGTAAAATTTAGGCTAATATAACTGTTTTATCATTTGAGCCAAATTTACCAAAATTAGTTTTGGTGATTATAGATATCTATGAGAGCTTTAGAATTTAGAGAGTTTTCACCATTAAATAGCTCGATTTTGTATCTCATCACTTTAGAGTGGCAAGGGGCAAAAATCGTCTCACCCACACATTTATTATCGTTTAGTTTAAATTTAACATTTATGGTTCCCATATACATATTTACTCCATCTATTTTGGCTGAAATTTCATCGCAATTGTATCTATTGCTAGGAAATTCTAAACTAAGTGTTGATTTTTTAAGAGGGGTAATTTGGCGTGGCGAAATGCTAAATTTTACCCCATTATCGCTGCAATCTTGCAAATTTAAATCGCATTTTAAAGGCTCTAAATTTGAAGTATTTAAATCTGAGTTTTGAAAATTTACAAACAAAATTCCACCACCCAAACAGACAATCAAAATAGCCACAAATATAATTTTTTTCATCTATTTATCCATAAAAATTAATTTTTGGTATTATATCAAATTTATCATTATCAATTTAATCTATAAAAATTCCAAATATAAGATAAAATTTGCTATAATCTTGCCAAAAAAACTAAAAGGAAAAATCGTGGTAATTTTACATGTAAGCGATATTCACAACGACGCTGATATGTTGGATAAAATTTTAGATTCCAGGTACGACGCACTCTGCGTGACTGGAGATTTGCTTGATGAGCCCTCGTCCTTGGCGATTGATTTGCAGATAAAATCCCTAAAAAAATTCTTCAAAAAGATCAAAAAACCGCTTTTTATCTGTAGTGGCAACCATGACCTTGATGGAAGTTGGATCAAAAAAATCAAAAATGCAGTTGTTGATAACGAGATAAAAGAGATTAAAAAGCTCAAATTTGGCTGCGTTCCATTTGCTTGCAAAGATTTTAAAGAGTTCAAAAAATGTGACATTTTGCTTACCCATGTTCCACCATTTGGTAGCAAAACCTCCCTTGATATCAGATCTGACAATGACCTTGGCGACAAACATCTCACCAAAGCCCTAGAAGATAAAATTATTAAGCCCAAATTTATACTTTGTGGCCACATTCACCACCCAAAAGAAAACTATGAAGAATTTATGGGAACAAAGGTGCTAAATGCCGCTTGCAAAGTATATGATATCTGTGTATAAACTTAAAAAATTATATAATTTACATATTAATTTAAAAATTCAATAAAATATAAAATTTTATATTTTCTACTTTAAAATTTCACCAAATTTGCCAGTCTTAAGCCTTAGCAAAGTTCTATATTTATATGAAGCAATTTTTAAGCAATTAAAGATAAATTTACGAATTAATATCATTTAATGGGAGAATTTATGAAAAAATCTTTACTAGCTTTGTGTATCCTAGCGTGTGCTAGTTTTGCGGGTGAAATCGCATATTCAAATGTCGTAAAGTCAGTTTATCTTGACAATACCAAATCAAAAGTTGCTGGAAGACTTCTTCCAACTAACGCGATTGAAATTTTAGATCAAAATGCAAGTTTGGTGAAATTTCAAATCAAAGGCTATCAAAACCCAGCTTCACCAAATGTCATCTACTATAGCGATGGGGTGAGAATACTATCTTTAGCATTTGCCAAAACCGCTAAGCCTGATATCAAGGTGCAAAAAAAGAGTGTTGATGGCAAGTGGAATGAGATTAGTGTGATTGCTTACACCGACGCAGGAAATTTTGAGAGTAGCGTAGAGCCAATGTTTAAAAAAGCGGGCGAACTATATAGCCAAAACTGCTCAATTTGCCACGCTTTGCACGATATCAATCAATACACTGCCAACCAATGGCCAGCACTATTTCGCTCGATGGCAAGTAGAACTCCTATCGAAAAAAGCGACCACTGGAGTGTCATAGAGTATTTGCAAAAACACACAAATAAACAATAAGGAGAGATGATGAAAAGAAGAAGTTTTTTAAAGGTTAGTGCGGCAATAGGTGGGGCTAGTTTGGTACCAAGCTTTGTATTTGCTGAAAATGCCCCTAAAAAAGATCTAGTCACAAATGGTAGGATTTTAACAGCAGCTCACTGGGGAATATTAGATGTTGAAGTAAAAGATGGCAAGGTTATAAGCTCAAACTCAGCCCTAAAAATCAGCCCGATTGATAATCCTTTGCAAAGATATACTAAGGATTTGGTAGAAAACTCACGCGTCAAACACGCATATGTTAGAAAAAGCTACTTAGAAAATCCAGACTCACCAAAGCCTGAACTAAGAGGGACTGAAGAGTTTGTCAAGGTTAAATATGAAGATGCGATTAAACTAGTAGCAAATGAACTTAAAAAAACTCGCAAAGCCAAAGGCAATCAGTCAGTTTTTGCAGGAAGTTATGGTTGGAAAAGCACAGGCAATGTCCATAACTCAAGGATTTTGCTTCATAGATTTATGAACTTAAGTGGTGGATTTGTAGGAAGTCTTGGGGACTATTCAACCGGGGCTTCTCAAATCATTATGCCTCATGTCACAGGCTCAATCGAAGTGTATGAGCAACAAACTAGCTGGGGCGTGATACTTGAAAACACTGAGGTGGTAGTTTTGTGGGGTGTTAATCCATACTCAACCCTAAAAATAGCGTGGACTGCCAACGAAGAGATGTGCAATAAATACCTAAACGACCTTAAAAATAGTGGCAAAGAGATCTATATCATCGACCCACGCCTTAGCGAGACAGGCAAATTTTTTGGTGACAAGGCTAAATGGATAGCCCCTATCCCAAATACCGATGTGGCGATGATGTTAGCTATGATGCACCATTTACTTACCACTGAAAATTATGACAAAGATTTCTTAGAAAACTACACAGTGGGCTTTGATAAGATGAGTGAGTATCTACTAGGCAAGGAAGATGGCGTAGTCAAAGACGCTAAGTGGGCAAGTGCAATTTGTGGAATAGATGAAAAAACCATCACAAATTTAGCCGAAGTTTGCAAAAACAAAAGATCGTTTTTTATGAGTGGCTGGGGAATGCAAAGGGCTCATCACGGCGAACAACCTCACTGGGCACTTGTAACTCTAGCTTCTATGATAGGGCAAATCGGACTTCCTGGTGGTGGATTTAGCCTAGGTCATCACTATAGCGGGGCTGGAGTGGCGACTGCAAAAGGTGGCGTAATCGGTGGGGTTAGTTCAGGTGGCGTTGGCAATTTTGATGAAAATGGCAAATTTCTAGGACTTTTATCAACAGGTGCCAAAAATAATGGAACAGGCCAAAGCTGGCTTATCAAAGCTACAAAATACGCATTTCCAGTAGCAAGGATAGCTGACGCTTTGCTTAATCCTGGCAAAAAAATAGACCACAATGGAAGCACAATCACCTATCCTGATATTGACTTTATATACTGGGTGGGTGGCAATCCATTTGTGCACCATCAAGACACAAATAGGCTTGTTAAGGCCTTTAGAGAGCCTCGCACTGTGGTAGTCAATGAGCCATACTGGACACCAACTGCTAAGATGGCCGATATTGTGTTGCCAACTACAACTCAGTATGAAAGAAACGATATCACTATGGTTGGGGACTACTCTAACACCTACATTGCACCGATGAAGCAAGTTGTTGCTAAACAAAACGACGCAAGAGATGACTATCAAATTTTTAGCGATTTATGCAAGGCCTATGCTGATGGAATGGTTGAAGTTTATACAGATGGTGGCAAAGATGAGTTTGACTGGATAGAGCAGTTTTATGAAGGGGCTAGAAAGCAAGTTTTGGCAAATCCTGACCTTGGCATAGAGATGAAACCATTTAAAGAGTGGTGGGATGAGAACAAAGTGGTTGAGTTTAGCCCAACGATGGAGAGTATGGAGTATGTGAAATTTGCTGATTTTATCGAAGATCCTATCTTAAACGCACTTGGAACACCTAGTGGATTGATAGAAATTTACTCTGAAACTATCGCAAAGATGAACTATGATGACTGCAAAGCTCATCCAACTTGGTTTGAGCCAATTGAGTGGCTTGGTATGAAAGATAAACCTGCTAAATTCGCACTAATCAGCCCACACCCAGATGGCAGGCTTCACTCTCAACTTAGCCAAACAAGCCTAAGAGATACTTACGCAGTTAATAATCGTGAGCCACTTCATATTCACCCTGATGACGCTAAAGAGATCGGTATAAAAGATGGGGATATCATTAGGGTATTTAATGCTAGAGGACAAATTTTAGCCGGAGTTGTGATAGATAGTGGAATAAGAAAAGGCGTAGTAGCATTAAGTGAAGGTGCGTGGTATGACCCACTTAATCCGCTTGAAGCAAATACTATTTGCAAAAATGGCTCTGCAAATGTGCTAACTATCGATATTCCAACCTCAAAACTTGCAAACGGCAATATCTCTCATACTGCACTTGTAAATATTGAGAAATTTAGTGGTGAAATTCCAAGCTTAAGTGCATTTGAAGTGCCTTTTGGTGCTTAGTTGAATTTTCAGCCAAATTAAATTTGGCTGAAACCTATTTTTATCTGTAAATTTATAAAATCTTTCAATTTTCTTCAAATTTTTAGCAAATTTCTCAAATTTAGCCTTGACTTAGAGCGAGTATCATCTTGTATAATGTATAAATTTAAACTCAAAGGAGATTGTATGTAAAGGTGAGAATTTTTAAACTCAGTTGACGTGAGCTCGGCTATGCTAGCACTTGGAGCTTCGGTTTTAGTGCCAAATTTGGCTAATGCAGATGAAAATAAAAAAGGAAATGAGATGAAAGATAGTGAATTAAGTAAAATTTTAGCAAATTTTCAAAATGAAGTGAGCGAAAAAAGTATATTAAATGCCAAAAAAAGGCGATTTTTAGCGTAGTTTTCCTAACTGCACTTGGGACAAAAGAGTATCTTAAAGAGGCATTTGACGATGTGTTAAACGCAAGTGCAAATTCCACCACTACAAAGGATAACTGCCTGAAAAATGCTATAGCGGTGCAAAGTGAGATTTTTGGCAAGGAAAATATCGCCAAAATGCGAAATTCAGCCCCGAACGAACAAAAAGATCTGCAAAGACTATCTAAGTGCGATGTGCTTTGGGGATTTTTACACTAGAAACGGCCTTGATATCAAAGAGCGAGAGTTAGTTACGCTTTGCGATTTTGGCTATCGGTGGGGTGGACGCACAAATGCTAGCTCATATGGGGGCAAATTTAAGTGTTGAAAATAGTGTGCAGATTTTAATGCTCTGCTTAACCACCTCTATGCTTTTTGCTTGTCCAGCTTTGAAATTTAACGAAGTAGTCTCAAAATTTGCCCCAATTTATGCGTATGAGTTTAGCGATGAGAGTGCACCTGGATATCTTTTGCCAACCTCTTTTGAACTGTGTGCGGCTCACACTTATGAGATTCCATGCCTTTTTGCAAACTTCATAGGTGACAACGATAATGCTGATACTAGCTTGAATTTCAATCAAGAAAAACTCTCATTTGAGATGATAAAAGAGTTTGGAAGTTTTTATAAAAATGGCTCAAAATTTGAAGCCTTCAATGTAAAAAAGAGAATTTCTTAGAGTTTAATCTACCAAAAGCAAGTATGCAAAACGCTGAGTTTAGAAAAAATCATAACTGCGATTTTTGGGATAAATTAGGGATTTTACTAAAATTTATGAGTGAGATTTAGCAAAATTTGAATGAAATTAAGACAATAAATTTCAAAGGCGAATTTGCGAGATTTCGCTCTGTTTTAGTAAAATTTTATTTTTTGAATTTACTTGAAATTTATTAAATTAAAGCTTTTTTTATATTTTTTGCAATTGCTTTTATCACGCTTACACAAACTGAATTTCCTGCTTGTTTATATAAATGAGAGTTTGCAATATTTGGAAGTTTAAAATTCTTATCAAAACCTTGAAACATAAAGCACTCTTTTGGTGTGAGTTTAGGCTCTGTGTTGTTTAAATTTAGAGCCTATTTGACTGAATTTTACCCATTTTCACATAAATTTATTGCCAAACTAATATTTGATTTAACTTAAAATCATAATTTAATAGCCATAAATTTATAATCTCATATCAAATTTAATAAAATTTTAAAAAATCTAGTAGTAAAATACAAATTTATTGCCCTGTAGTTTAGTGGTAGAACTATTGACTCTGGATCAATCAACAGAGGTTCGAATCCTCTTAGGGCATCCACTGTTTATCGGTAAATTCTCAAAATTTAGAGACAAAATCCATAAATTTATCAAAATTTTCAAAAATTCCATCTGTTTATTTAAAAATTAAGTTACAATTCATCTCATAATTAAAGGGCTCCTTGTGCCCCACCTTCTCAAATACCTACTAAGACCACCACAAAAACATTCTAAAATATCATCTAAAAAGTTTTCTATTTTTGCTAGTTCTATCCCCACAATGACGCCGTTTAGTATTGTTGTTATTCTAGGTGCATTTTCTTTGGTTTTTAACAAATTTTCAAAATGAAAAGCTCTGTTTTTATGACTAAAAACAAAGAGTAGGCTATTTTAATTTTTTGATAATCTCTAAAACTATATTTGATATTGAAATTCGAATATTTCCTAAAATCAATACTAGAAAAATCAGCGACTTTTTGTAAAATTTCATAATATAGTAATCGCAAAAAAGCTTATATATCCGTTAAAATTATTAATGTTTTATTAAAATACACTTTTTTTATGGTTAATCAGTAAAATTTCGCATAAATTCCTAAAAATTTTCAAATCTTATCATAACGCCAAATTAATTTTAAATCCCCACAAAGATATCGACTAGTTTTCTGATTTTTTCTAAGATATTTTGCTTTTTAGTAGCTCTTTCTCCACCACGCCTTGAAACAGGTGGCATAATGTCATTAAGGCTTGTTCCAGCCTCATCTACAAAGCCTTTGTTTATAGATCTTTTGATAAACTCATCGCCACCATCTTTTAGCTTTTCATCTTTTACAAGTTCGTTTATTGCTTTTGCTTTTTCGCCCTTTGCAAAGGTGTAAAATTTCTCCAAAATATCATCAACTCCGTGTAAATCATCAAGTTTTGTGCCATCTATGAAATTTATTATCAAGCTCTCTTTGGCTCTTATACCTAGGTTTGCTCTGATTATCCTTTTTATTTCTGATTTGAGAGTGTTGATATCATCGCCATTTTTAGCTTTTTCAAAGATGATTTGTAAAATATAGTCCAAATTTATCTCATCAGTTTTTAGCAGATCTATCTCAAAGACCACATCGCTAAAATCCACGCTAGGCTCGTTTTTAAACTCAAGCTTAGATTTGGAAGCTTTTATCTCATCTCTAAGCTCCAAATACACGCTTTTCATATCTTGCTTAAGTCTATCAGGTAGTTTTGGCTCAAAACTTTCAAATTCATCAAAATTTTTAAGGATATTTTCAGATTTTAGAAACTCTCCAAAAAGATTTATAAACTCTTTTTTATCAGCGTCAAGGACGATGCTGTTTGGCTCAGGGAATTTATCCACAAGTTCTTTGCAGATCTCTTCATAGCCTTTTACGCTTTTATTATCATCATTTAAAAGCCCTTGATATACTCATCAAAACTGCGTTCTAGGATGATATTTATGCTATTTTCATCGCCAAAAATCTCTATTGCGTCTTTCGTGGCTTCTTGCAAATCCCTAAAGCAGACGACATTTCCAAAGGCTTTTACTCTATTTAAAATTCTATTTGTGCGAGAAAAAGCTTGAATTAGTCCGTGGTAGCGTAAATTTTTATCTACAAAAAGAGTATTTAAAGTCGGTGCGTCAAATCCCGTCAAAAACATTCCAACGACGATTAAGAGATCAACTTCTTTATCTTTAACCCTTTGTGATAAATTTTCATAGTAGTTGCCAAAGCCTTTGGCGTCTATGCTGTAGTTTGTGTTAAACGAAGCGTTATACTCATCAACTACTTTGCTTAAAAACTCCTTTGAGCTTAAATTCAGAGCCGACGGATCAAAGTTTTCTTCTTCTACTTCACCCTTAGCACTTTGCTCTTCATTTGGTGCGTAGCTAAAAATCGTGGCTATTTTTAGCCTTTTTTCTAGTGGCAAATTTTCTTGAAGTTTTGCAAACTCTTCATAGTAGAGCTTTGCAGCTTCTATGCTTTGGACCGCAAACATAGCGTTAAAGCCGTTTAGCCTTTTATCTTTAAGGCTATAAATTTCATTTCTATGGGTTTTTGTGTCGTATATTTTTAAGATATGCTTTGCGATTTCGTTAATTCTTTCAGGGTGCAAAAACATCTTTTGTTCATATTTTTTAAGGGTTTCAAGGTTTTGTTCTTGTTCACTATCTTTGAATTTCGCTACGATATTGTTGTAATCAACCTTAAATTTAAGCACCTTTTCATCTCTTATCGCATCAGTGATGACATAGCTGTGAAGTTGAGTGCCAAAAACTGAAGCCGTGGTTTCGCTATTTAGCGAGTTTTCAGTAAATATCGGCGTTCCAGTAAAGCCAAATTGATAGTAGAGTTTGAAGTTTTTGCGGATATTTTTTTGTGCTTCGCCAAACTGAGAGCGGTGACACTCATCAAAGATTAAAACGCATTGTTTTTCATAAATTTCGTGTTTTGGGGTGCGTTTGATAAACTCATTTAGCTTTTGAATCGTTGTAACGATGATTTTATTATCATTTTTTTCTATATTTTCTCTTAGCTCTTTTGTGCTTGAACTTCCAGTTACGCTATCTTCTTGAAATTTTTTATATTCTCTTATCGTTTGATCGTCAAGGTCTTTTCTATCAACTATGAAAAATACTTTATCTATAAAGTCAAGCTCAGTTGCTAGGCGAGCAGCCTTAAAAGATGTGAGAGTTTTGCCTGAGCCAGTCGTGTGCCAGATAAAGCCCCCAGCCCCTATTTTGCCAGCTTTTTTACTCTCAAAACTTGACTTTATTCGCCACAAAATTCTCTCAGTCGCTGCGATTTGATAAGGTCTCATTATTAGGAGCGTGTTTTCTGAGTTAAAAACGCAGTATTTGGTTAAAATCTCTAAAATCACCCTTTTTTCAAAAAATGTCGCTGTGAAATCCTTGAGATCTTTGATGGTGTTGTTTTTAGCGTCCGCCCACTCGCAGGCAAATTCATAATTATTTTTATTTTTGGCGGTAGTGTTTGCAAAATATCTAGTAAAAGTGCCATTTGAGATGACAAAAATTTGCACAAATTTATAAAGTGAGTTTTCGTTATTAAAGCTCTCTTTAGAGTATCTATGGATTTGATTAAAAGCTTCTTGCAGATTTACCCCACGCTTTTTAAGCTCGATATGAACAAGTGGTAGGCCATTTATTAGGATAGTTACATCGTAGCGATTTTGGAAATCTCCACTTTGAGAGATTTGGTTGCTAACTTGTAAGAAGTTATTATTTAAGTTTGTTTTGTCGATTATCTTTATATTTCTAGACTTCCCATCGTCAAATTTTAGCCCATCATAGACGCTATTTTCTTGGATTTTTCTAGTTTTTTCTATCATCGTGTCGTTTTTGGCGTCTAAATACTCAGCCAAAAATCGCTCCCACTCGCCGTGGCTAAATTTAATAGAGTTTAGTCTCTCAATCTTATCTTTTAAATTTTCATACAAATCCTTGCTAGTTTTTCCACTAAAATACTCATATCCTTGTGAAACTAGGTCATTTATAAGCTCTTTTTCTAAGTCGGCTTCGCTTTGGTAGTTTTGATTTGTGTTTATTATCTTTTCGTAGCGTTCTAAGATTATGCCATTTGTCATCTCAGCGATGGTTTGAAGCTCATTAAATTTCTCTAGCATTTTGCCCCTTTGGGTTAAAATAATCTCTAAATTTTAGCCTTTTAATCCATCTTTTTGGCTTAAAATTTATAGTTTTTTAAATTTTATAAATCAGCTAAAATTTAGAAGTTTTTCTCTATAGTATTCATACTGCTTCTTTCTTAGCTCAATTTTGCGTGGCAAACCTTGTGAAATATCATTAACCAAAGCATCAAATTTGTCTAAAACAGCTACGATTTGATTTTGAATTTCAATCGGTGGAATGGGGATTTTGATTTTTCTCATATTTTCTTGATTGATTTTTGGTGGTAAGCCTTTTACGATGCTTGATACATTTGCGACAGACAAAGCATAATAAATAAATCTAAGATTAAATTTATCACTTAATTTTCCCAAAATATGAGCGTGATTGTTCACCCAAATTTTGCTATTTTCTACCCAATGTAAAACTGGTGAATAATCATCATTTATAACAGAACCATCTTCGCCCATCAAAATAAAAGTGCCGTCAAAAATATAATCATTTACATAATCTTGAATGCCGTTTGCACCATAATATGGATATTTTCCGCCAATTCGTTTAGATTTTGTAATAGGCTGTCTTTTGTAGTCTAAAATTTCACAAATTTCACCTAAATTTTTAAAAGAAATTTCAAATAGTGAAATTCCACAAATTTTAGAAGCTTCAAGTAATATTTTAAGATATTTTTCAGCTTGATTTTCTCTCTCTCTCTCTCTCTCTCTCTCTCTCTCTCTCGGTGGCGGCGTCAAATTCGCTGAAACTTAGAAGTTTTTCGCGGTAATATTCATATTGTTTTTGTCTTTGTTCAATTTCTTGAGGCAATAATCCCTTTGTGTCAGAAAGCAAAGATTGAAACTTATCTAAAATTTCAACCACTTTATTTTGAACTGGAATAGGTGGCAAAGCTATTTTTATTTTATTTAAAATTGATTGTGTAAGGCTTGGTCTTGTAAAATCTGTGCTCAACTTGGCAATATCGAAATTTTCGATAAAATAATAAAAGTACTTAGGGATTATTTTTTTATCATCTATCTCTGTATAGAAAATAGTATCTACATTCCAAAACGGTTCGTCTAAATAAAAAACATTTTTTATTGAACCTTTCCTAGGTATTAAAACGGTAGGTTTATTATATGAATATTTATTTACATAGATATTCATTTTGCCGCCACTACCATATACGGGAATATCACCTTGTCCCAAAGATTTCCAATCTTTTCCATTCCTTATTTTTGCAATTTCTTCTATAGTAACATTTTTCAATTCATATTTGTTTTCAAAAAATATTTTTTCTGAAATCTTATTCAAATAATCTTCACTTAAAAGTATATCTCTGTAATACTCATAACCTTTAGTTCTAAATTGTAATTCAGATTGTAATTCAGACTGTAATTCAGTAACATAATTTGTGAATTTATCAAGTATTTTTACTATTTTTTCTTGAGTTTCTATGGATGGGATTGGGATTTCAATTTTTAATATTTTTTCTTTAGAGATACTATATGGCACTGCCGATTTGTTAGATATTGAATATAAATACTCTTGCTTCTCCAATAAAAAATGATACAAATATTTTTTTAATACTTTTTCATCAGGGTATACAGAAAAACAAACATCATTTGCCCAAAATTTCTCTTTCTGCCAACTCACATATCCAGCCGTCCCATACTGTGCAATTGTTATAGTATTTTCATCTCTATTTTGTTTATCGATATAGCCCATATATCCTATTCCACCAGATACAACTGGATATTTTCCGTTTTCTACAAGATCTTTTTTTGTTACTCTAATTCCTCGTACAATTTCGCAAACTTCTCCTAGTTTCTTCCACTCCACCTTTTCATTTTTTAGTAGTTCATCTATCTTACTCATCTTCCAGCTCCTTTACAATTTCATTTATAGAAGCTCTAAGCTCATCTATTTTCTTGACAGTTTCTTCAATTTCCCTATTTAAAACTTTTATATCAATCTTTTCTCTTGTATCTTCCTTTTCTACATAAGTTGAAACTGAAAGATTATAATCATTTTCTTCAATTTCCGCCTTATCTACATATCTTGAAAAGTATTCT
>JALFKC010000071.1 GCA_022775765.1 Campylobacter sp.
GTCCTTTGGCAAAATATCGGCTTTGCAATCGGTGTAAAGATATTTTTCTTAATCATCACTGTGCTTGGCTTTGGAACGATGACCTTGGCGATACTTGCCGATGTTGGAACGAGCCTTGTGGTTATCGCGAATGGACTGAGAATTTCAAAGTAAAAATTTGAGTAAATTTAATTTAGAGAAATTTAGGTGGCAAAAGTCACCTAAATTCACCAAATAATGGCTAAATTAAGTCTGCTATAAAGCAAATGATGATCGCCCACACCACGACCATCTGCATGATCACAACCGTTCACACGACTTTAGAAGTGTTGATAAAAAAATTTTGAAAATCAGCTTTTATTACTCTAACAGCGATGATTTTAGAGATATTTCTTGGTGTGATAAGTGACTCTTTAGCGTTAATTAGCGATGGAATTCATATGCTTACGTACGCATTTGCTTTGGGGATTTCGTTTTTTGCAATTATAATCTCACAAAAAAATCCAAATTTACACAAAACTTTTGTATACTATAGAAGTGAGATAATTGCAGCTTTCATCAACGCTATAACCGTGCTTTTGAGTGCGGTTTTTATACTTTATGAGGCGATTTTGAGGCTAAGAGATCAATATAAAAACAATGATATCAGTCGCGATTATCGGGCTAGTAGTTAATATAATCACCGGCTTTTTGCTTCACAAGGGCGATATGCAAAATATCAATATCAAATCAAGCTTTATCCATATGATGAGTGATTTATTGAGCTCTGTGGCGATTATAATTGGTGGCGTGATTGTGTATTTTACAGATCTTTTTATCATCGATACGCTACTTGCTGTGTTTATCGCTGTGGTGATGTTAAAGCTGGGATATTCATTTCTTAAAAACAGCATAAATGTGCTTTTAGAAAGCTCACCAGTTGATATTATCAAACTAAAAGATGAAGTGATAAAAAGTGGGCGTATTGAAGATATTCACGATATTTATATCGCAGAGATTTCAGATAAAATGTATATTTTGACCGCTCATATTTTGATAAAAAGAGTGATATGGTGAAATTTAAAGAGATAGTTGATGAGATTTCTAAGCTTTTAGAAAACAGATATGGCATATGCCATATAATGCTTCAGCTAGAGTGGCGTGAGTAGATTTGTTAAGCAAATTTAGAGTGTTTTAAGCTCATAGTTTATCAATATTTAGTGTATTTGAACCCCTATCAATAGCTCTATTTAGTAGCTCAAGTTTTTGTAAAAACTTAAGATTTTCATCATCTTTTATCATCGAAGCAGCGTTTTTTAACGCCCTAAGTGCAGCAGTGACAGCTCTAGCGTTTTCAAGGTCAATTTTGGCCCTAAGCTTGACTTCTAACTCTTTAGCAAAAAGCTCCCCGATTTTCTTTGGAAAAGTAATATCAACGATATCAATGTCTAAAATTTGAGTGCCTAAATTTCCTAAGATTTCATTTAAAACTGATGCGTTAAGTTCAAAATTTCTACTTAAAATTTCACTACTTTCAAGCTTAGCAATTATATCTCTTATGTAAATTTTAGATACCGTGGCAACCCGCTCTTTTAGATTATCTTCAAACTCATCAAAGCCGATTTTTTCAAAACAAACTCTTGGCTCGTCAATCTTAAAATCCACAAAAAATGAGAGTCTAAAAGCGACATTATCACCACTTAAAATCTCTTGATTGGTTATATTTAGCATTATATTTGAGCTTGGAATTTTATAAATTTTGCTATTTTTAAAAGGGTTAAAAAGGCTAAATTTACCACTTTTTAAGATTTTGATAAAGACACCATTTTCATACAAAAGCCCTAATTCGCTGGGGTTTATCTCATAACTTTGCCAAAACATTTCATCTCCAAAGTAGCAAGGACGGCATAGGGCTGGGAAGTCTTAACTTGCAAGCAAACCCTAACCCTCCTTGCCAAAAATTTGTATCCATACACAATTTGGGACTTAACCCCCTAACCGCTCCCGCAATACTATATCTTAAGCGGTTGTTACAATTTTGATATGTGACGGTTAGCGAAATTATAGCATTTATTTTGTAAATTAAAATCACTAGACTTAGCAGTCATTAATGTTAAATTTTAAATTATATAAAAGTGGCTTCAAAAAACAATCTATGTGAATAAATTTGTCGGTGGGCGATCACTTCCCACCAAATGAAAATACTTTCTTGACCCTGCCAAAAAAGTTAGCAGAAGTTTCATTTTTCTCTATCAAATCTTTGATAAACTCATCATAGGTTACGCCCTCTTTTGCAAGCAGATCTTTTAGATACTGCTCACTTTCAAACATATTGTTGTGATGCTCTTTTTCTATCCTTAAAAGCTCAGCATAAAGTGGCGTTACAGCCTCTTGGATTTTCTTGCAAGCCGCTCTTCTATATGCTGTATAGCCTGTGATTTCATTTGTTTTTTCATCTCTTATTGGCACAATTCTAGCCACAACCCAGTAATATTTACCACTCTTTGCCATATTTTTAACTACTGCTACAAACTCATCACCCTTTTGGATCGTCTCCCACATAAGCTTAAAAGCGACGCGTGGCATATCAGGATGCCTTAGGATATTGTGTGGTTTGCCTATGAGTTCATTAAAATTATACCCGCTAATCTGCACAAAATATCTATTGCCCCAGTTTATCACACCTCTTAAATCGGTCGATGAAAATATATACTCTTTTGGGTCAAGTTCTATCTCTTCATTTACAGGAGTTGGTCTCATTTCTTTCACCTTTTTTTGTTCTATTGATGCATCTTAACATATAATCCTTTTATGATACCATAAATTTACAAAATTTCTGCTGTAAATTTAACTAAAAAGACAAAATCAGCCTATATTTAGTTTTATAAATTTATATTCAATTTACTATTTTTTTATAATATAAAATTCACTATGAAAGGATACTTATGAAGATCAAAAAAGCATTTAACCCCCCTGTTTTTTACAGTTCGGTTATAGTTTTAGCTATTATTTTAGCTTTTACTCTGTTTTTTCCTGGATTTGCAGACTATCTCAAAAAAATCCAAGACTATCTAACTACAAATTTCGGTTGGTTTTATATTCTTAGTGTGACACTGATATTTTTCTCGCTTATTTACCTTGCATTCTCAAAATTTGGGGATATCAAACTTGGACCCGATCACTCTACGCCAGATTATAAAAACGGCTCGTGGTTTGCGATGCTCTTTGCTGCTGGAATGGGTATAGGGCTTATGTTTTTTGGCGTTGGTGAACCACTTATGCACTATCTAAATCCACCAACTGGCGACCCACGTACTGCAGGAGCTGCTAAATCCGCACTAAATATCACCCTATTTCACTGGGGATTTAATGCGTGGGCGGTTTATGGGATAGTGGCGATAATTTTAGCGTTTTTTTCATATAGGCACAATCTCCCACTCACGCTTCGCTCAGCATTTTATCCTATAATCGGCAAGAGAATTTTTGGTAAATTTGGCGACGCGATAGATGTTTTTGCAGTGATTGCAACCCTTTTTGGCGTAACAACTTCGCTTGGATATGGCGTTTTGCAAATAAATAGCGGATTTAACTACATTTTTGGTATGCCAACGACCTCTTTGATGCAAGTGATTCTTATTTTTGCCATCACGGTTTGCGTGACACTATCTGCGACAAGTGGCGTTGATAAGGGCATAAAACTTCTAAGCAATATCAATATAATCTTAGCGATTTTGATAGTGATTTTTATCTTTGTGCTCGGTAATACAACCTCACTTCTAAAATCGCTTATCGAAAACACTGGCAACTATCTCACTTCGTTTTTGAGTGATACTTTTAATATGTATGCCTACGAAAAGCAAAATGACAGCTGGCTTGGCGGATGGACTATACTTTACTGGACTTGGTGGCTTTCGTGGTCGCCATTTGTGGGGCTTTTTATCGCTAAAATTTCACGTGGCCGCACGATAAGAGAGTTTGTTGTGGGCGTGCTTTTTGTTCCGGCTGGATTTACATTTTTGTGGATGACAGCATTTGGCAATAGTGCAATAGATATTGTAAATGGCGGCTTTGAACGCCTTGCGACTATGGTAAATAAAGATGTCTCAATCGCACTTTTTGTATTTTTAGAAAATTTCCCATTTACTTTTGTGCTTTCGTTGATAGCGGTATTTATGATAATACTATTTTTTATCACCTCAGCAGATTCTTCGGCAATGGTTATCGATATGCTCTGTTCTGGTGGTAAGGATAAAACGCCTATTTGGCAAAAGGTTTTTTGGTGTGCGATGATAGGAATCTTAGCTGCAGCACTGCTTCACACAGGTGGGCTTGCTGCGCTTCAAACTATGACTATAATCTCAGCCTTACCACTTACTGTGGCAATACTAGGCTCAATGCACGGATTATTTAAAGCTCTAAAAATCGACGCTGAAAAACGCTACACCCAAAGCGTAGCAAATCTGCCAACTACTCTTGGAAGCACCAAAACTTGGAAAGAGAGGCTTAGGGCTATCATCGACACCCCTGATAAAAACGAAGCCAAAGATTTTATCATAGATATCGTTGAGCCGGCATTTGAAGAAGTAGCTAGCGAGTTCAATAGAAACTCGCTTCTAACCTCTATCCAAAAATTTCCTGCAACTTCTGAGGTTAGGCTTGAAGTAGATCTTGGCGGTGAGACAAACTTCATCTATGGGGTTAAACTCATCGAAACCAACTCGCCTGATTATGCGATGAATGATAGCTATTATAGAGCTGTTGTCTATCTAAAAGAAGGCGGTCAAGATTACGATATCATCGGCTGGAGCAAGCTTCCAGTTATCAATGACATAGTAGAACAGTATAGAAAACATATGCACTTTTTACACAAAACTAGGCAGGCTTAAATCAAAGGTGCTAGTTGGCACCTTTGATAATAAATTTGTACTATTAATTTATTAAAATCAAATTTGATATAATACGAAAAATTTGAAAGGGTATAAATTCTCTAACAATACCATCTATCTTTTGCATATTGGTTCTCACCAAAATTTATTTAAAAATTACTAAATTTTCTATATTTATAAATTTATCAAGTATAATCTAAAGGCAAAAAATGGTATTTTTATTTGGCGATATTCACGGACGAAATGAAATCTTTAAAATAACAAACGAAAAAATTTATAAACTCATACAATTTCACAAAAAACGACTATGTTATAATCTTTGGAAATTTTGGAGTGTTTTGGGCGAGAGAACCTGATGGGCTTGAGATCTCTTTGCTTAACAAAATTTACTCGCTTCCTTTTACTTTGCTTTTTATCGATGGCAATCACGAGAATTTT
The DNA here is from genome assembly GCA_022775765.1 of Campylobacter sp. Lineage (GTDB taxonomy): Bacteria > Campylobacterota > Campylobacteria > Campylobacterales > Campylobacteraceae > Campylobacter_B. The sequence goes on from JALFKC010000071.1 coordinate 5,283, forward strand.
GACCACCTAAATACTATGAAAACTATTAGCAAATTTGGTGGAAAAGTTGAGTATGGTGGGGATAATCTTTTTTGGCTAAAACGGAGTGAAATTTACAGCATTGATGGCTTTAATATATTTACATTTGGTGGTGCTCTAAGCGTGGATAAGCACTTTAGAAAAGAAGGCATTAGCTGGTGGCACGAAGAGATTCCAAGTGCTAATGAGTTAAATCTTGCCTTGCAAAATATACAAAATTTTATTAAAAATGGCGGTAAGATTGACACAGTTTTAACTCACACTTTGCCAAATTTTGCTATCAAAAAGCTTCTAAGCTTAAGAAAAGCTATGAAATTCCCAGACCTAACCGCAGATATGTTAGAGCAAATTTTTGAGGTTTTAAAGCCTAAAAAAGGTATTGTGGGCATTTCATATGGATGAGAGTTTTATAGCAAGAGGTTGTGAGTTTAGCGTGATTTATGATGAATATATTAAACTCAAATAATTTTTTCTAATATCACTTCAAACAAAGCTAATTTATAGTAAAATTTTGCACATAAAACTCTTAAGCCATTTCTTAATTTATAAGACTATAAATATTTCTAAAATTTATCCATAAAATAGACTTTGACACCAATAATTGCGATGGATATAAAATCGTAGATGAGTTTTACTTGTAAAACTCAAGACTTAAACAAAACCTAAAAATTTATTAAAACAATCTAAATGCTTTTGATGGTTTCAACCAAATGCCACTATCAAAGCTATATAAATAATATAAGATAGTTTTTTAAAACCGCTACTTAATTTGTGTCTGTAGTTGGCTATGAAATTTAGCCTGTTAAAAAGCTTGGAATTTCTCTTTTAACATAAGAGTATGTAAGGTGAAATAAAAATTAAGGAGAAAACCATGAAAAAAGGTTTTACAATGATCGAGTTGATCTTCGTGATCGTAATTTTAGGTATTTTAGCAGCAGTTGCTATC
>JALFKC010000012.1 GCA_022775765.1 Campylobacter sp.
ATTAAGATTAAGTAAATTCAAAAGGTATAAAAAGAGATAATTTTATATTATATTTAAAAGAGTGTGAGTTTGGGTATTATATCAATAAAGATGACAAAGATTTATATCAAATTCTATTAATACTGATAAGAGAAAATCCGCCTAAGTTGTCTTGAGGCTAGATAAATACTAAAATCTATCAAAACAGTATAATAGTCACAAAAAAACAACAAAATATTTGTATTAATTTTTGAAATAAAAAGTAAAAAACTAACTTTATTTAAAAAACTACCAATTTATTTTGTTAAAAATATAAATGGCTAATTTTAAAAGCTGAACTATTTATATGCAGCTTAATAGCAAATTTGCAAAGGGAAATCCTTTGCAAATTTAGATTAATAAAGTCCTGAGATTTTGCCTGTGAGGTCTATCATTATATTTTTGGCTTGAGTGTAGTGTTCAAGTATCATTTTGTGAGTTTCTCTACCTATGCCTGAGCTTTTATATCCACCAAATGGTGCTCCTGCTGGGATTTGGTTGTAGCAATTCACCCACACTCTACCTGTCTCCATCGCTCTAGCTGTGCGAAGTGCTTTGGTGATATCGCGAGTGAAAACGCCACCACCTAGGCCGTATTCGCTATCATTTACCATCTTTATTAGCTCATCTTCGTTTTTGAACTTTATCACAACGCCAACAGGCCCAAAGATCTCTTCTCTTGCCACTCTCATATCGTTAGTTACATCAACCAAAAGAGTTGGCTCTATGTAAGCTTCCCCGGCACTCGCTCTTTTGCCACCAACTGCGACTTTCGCACCCTCTTTTTTGCCGATTTCTATATATTCTAGAATTTTATCAGCTTGTTTTTTGTTGATTTGTGAGCCCATTTGAGTGGTGTTATCAAGCGGATCGCCGACTTTGATTTGGCTAAATTTCTGGACCGCTTTTTTGATAAACTCATCATAAAAGCTCTCTTCTACAAATATTCTACTTCCTGCACAACAAACTTGCCCTTGATTAAAGAGTATTCCCATTTGAACGCCATCTAAAGCTTTATCAATATCAGCGTCTGCGTAGATAATATTTGCACTTTTGCCACCAAGTTCAAGTGTGACCGGGATAATTCTTTTGGCTGCAGCTATTCCTACATCGCGGCCGATTTCAGTTGAGCCTGTGAAAGCTAACTTATCGATACCTTCGTGGTTTTTGAGCCACTCGCCGGCTTTGCTTCCACGCCCTGTGATGACATTGATTAGCCCTTTTGGCAAAATATCTTTTGTTAGTCTCATAAGTTCAAGCACGCTTAAGCTTGTCTCACTTGATGGTTTAAACACGCTCGCATCGCCTGCTGCAATAACTGGGGCTAATTTCCATGCCGCCATAAGAAATGGAAAATTCCACGGAACTATTTGACCAACTACGCCAATTGGCTCTCTCAAAACTATGCTAAGTTGGCTCTCATTTAGGACATTTGCACTACCTTCTTCACCTTGAATTACACCAGCAAAATACCTAAAATGCTCAGCCGCATAAGGGATATCAACATTTAGAGTCTCTCTAATTGGCTTGCCGTTATCTAAACTTTCAATCTTTGCAAGGTGCTCTTTGTTAGCTTCAATAACTTCAGCTATTTTAATAAGTAGTTTTGAACGCTGCGAGACTGTAGTGTGCTTAAATTTATTAAACGCTTCTCTGGCTGCGGCCACAGCCTTATCAACATCTTCTTTGGTAGCGTCAGCTATAGCCGAGAGTTTGTCGCCATTTGCTGGGTTAAAAACATCTAATGTAGTTCCATTGCTTGCAGGAACAAACTCACCATTTATAAAAAGGTCATATTTTGATTGTAACATCATCTCTCCTTTGTCAAAATTTTTATACTTTTTATTTTACTATCAGATAGTAAATATTTTAGTTTTTTGATAATAATTATTATAAATTTGTAGAATTTGTAAAAAAAGTGAAATTTAGTAAATTGTAATTATTTAAAAGTTTTTAAATTGTATTGATTATTAGATAAAAACAGATCTTTTCTAAGTTATAAATTTAGTAAATTTTAACAAGAATTTCACAAATTTGATATAATATACCTTAATTTTAAAACAAAGTGAGAGTATGAGAAATTTTATCAAATTTATCATAATTGCAGTTGTGCTAATCGCCTGTTATAGCGTCTATAGACACAACACCCTAAAAGACGCGAACAAAATAAACTATATCACCACTAAACCTATAAAAGGTGATTTGGTTAATAGCGTCGTGGCAAATGGTGAGGTTTTTGCTCAAGATTTGGTCGAAGTTGGTGCTCAAGTTAGTGGCAAAATAGAAAAGCTCTATGTCAAGCTAGGCGATAAGGTCAAAAAAGGTGATATGATAGCTCAAATTGATAGCGTCAAGCAAGAAAACGAAGTTAGCAAACAAGAGTCTCAGCTCAAAATTCACAATGCAAATTTAGCCAAATTTGAAGTCGCTTATAAGATTGCAAAAGATAGATATGATAGAGAAGAAAAGCTTTATAAGGCTAAAGCTAGCACTTATGAAGCTTTGGAAAGTGCGAAAAATGAGCTTATGCTTCAAAGTGCAAATCTCCAACAGGTCAAATCTCAAATAGAACAGACTACCACCGAACTGAGCACCGCTAGAACTGACCTTGGATATACCAAAATCTCATCGCCACTTGATGGGGTTGTGGTTTCACTTCCAGTTAAAGAGGGTCAAACTCTAAACTCATTTCAAACTACGCCGATTGTTGCAAAGGTTGCAGATCTAAGCAAGATGGAGATAAATTTTGAAATCTCAGAAGCTGATATTCCAAAAGTTAAGGTTGGAATGAGGGTTGATTATAAAATTTTAGCTTTCAATGACATAATTAAAACCGCTCATATTACTAGTATTGACCCAGCTCTAACCACTCTAAGCGATGGCACTTATGGACAAAATAGCTTACAATCTAGCTCAAACTCAGCAGTGTATTACTACGCAAAAGCTCTGATTGATAACTCAGATGAGTTTTTAAAGATTGGAATGACAACGCAAAATAGCATAATCATCGAAGATGCAAACGATACAATTTATATCCCAACAAGTGCAATTATTAGCGATAAAGATGGTAAATTTGTGCAAATTTTAAAAAGTGGTGAGCCTAAAAAAGTGGCTGTGAAAACAGGAATTTCAAATAGTATTAATACTGAAATAATAAGTGGAATAGATGAAAACGATGAAGTTATTTTAGGAAATTCAAGTAGCACTTTTAGTTCAAATTCACCCTCAAGACCACGAGTAAGGATGTAATATTTTAAAGCTAGTTAATATCAACAAAAAATTTCCCCTTGGCGATAGTGAGGTGTATATCCTAAAAGATATCAATCTTGAGATTTCAAAGGGTGAGTTTGTCGCAATTATCGGACAATCAGGCTCTGGCAAATCGACACTTATGAATATAATTGGCTGTCTTGATAGCCCAAGTAGTGGTGAGTATTTTATAGAAAATAAAGAGATTGGCAGCTACTCGCCAAACGAAAAAGCCACCCTTAGAAGTAAAAAATTTGGCTTTGTTTTTCAAAGATACAATCTCATTCCAACCTTAAGTGCACTTGAAAATGTCGCACTCCCAGCTATCTATATGGGAAGTAAAAAACAAGCTAGAGAGGCTAGAGCTAGTGAGCTTTTGGACGGTCTTGGGCTAGAGGATAAAAAGCATAATTTTCCAAATACTCTAAGTGGCGGCCAACAACAACGTGTGAGTATCGCTAGAGCTTTAATTAATGGTGGTGAGATTATCCTAGCAGACGAGCCAACTGGAGCACTTGATAGCAAAAGCGGTGAGATGGTTATGGAAATCTTACTTGAACTTCACAAAAAAGGCCATACCGTAGTGCTAATCACTCACGATAGCCATATCGCAAATTTTGCCAACCGCATAGTCGAGATAAAAGATGGCAAAATTATCAGTGATGAAACTAAAAAAGATGAGAAATTCTCACTTAAGTCAAACGAGATAAAAAGTAGAAGTGGGATCTCTTATATCAAAGATGGACTCATAGAGGCGTTTAAAATGTCGCTAAACTCAGTCCTAACTCACAAGCTAAGATCTATCCTAACAATGCTTGGAATCATCATTGGAATCGCTTCAGTTATATGCGTGGTCGCTCTTGGCAAAGGCTCGCAGGAGCAAATTCTCTCATCCATCAGAGCAATTGGCACAAATACAATTACAATCTATCCAGGCAAAAGTTTTGGTGATATGAGAGCAAATAGAGTAAATTCGCTATTTTTGGATGATGCGGAGTTTTTAGCAAATCAAAGCTATTTGGAATACTCAACCCCCAACACCAACACCAGCGGAACTCTAACCTATCAAAATCAAAATCTCAACGCTTCCCTAAGGGGTGGTGGTGAGCACTCTTTAGCAATAAATGGGCACGAAATAGCTCTAGGTAGGGATTTTAATTCGCAAGATATATTAGAATCAAAATCCTTAGCGATTATTGATGACACCACAAGAAAAGAGATTTTTGGGGATAAAAATCCGCTTGGCGAAGTGCTGTTTTTTGACAAAAAACCTCTAACTATAATCGGCGTTTTAAAGCCAAAAGATGATAGCTTTGGAAGTGAACTTTTAAATATCTACGCACCATTTTCAACTGTTATCAATAAAATCACAGCTGATAGAAATATCCGCTCTATCACGGTTAAAGTTAGAGATGAGATAAATCCCCAAATGGCTGAGGATAAACTAACTGAAGTTTTAAGTGCAAAGCACGGTAAAAAGGACTTTTTTACTAGAAACTCAGATACTATCAAAAAAACAATCGAAAGCACGATGGCCACTATGAGACTTCTCATATCATCAATCGCACTTATCTCTTTGGTTGTGGGCGGAATTGGTGTGATGAATATTATGCTAGTAAGCGTAACTGAACGCACCAAAGAGATCGGCATAAGGATGGCAATTGGTGCAAAGCAAAGCAGTATATTGGTGCAGTTTTTGATAGAGGCAATAATGCTGTGCGTGATAGGCGGTGGGCTTGGCGTGATGATTGCGTATGGATTTGGCTATGCGTTTAACAATCTAAGTAGTAGTTTTAGTATGATTTTTAGCATAGGACCTGCGATTTTAGCACTATTTGCCTCAAGCTTTATAGGGATAGTTTTTGGTTATTTGCCTGCTAGAAATGCAAGCAAATTAAACCCAATAGAGGCACTTTTGCAGGAGTGATGATGAGAGTAGTGTTTGCGTTGATTTGTGTGGTGATGATTAGTGGATGTGCGTTAAAAAGTAGCGTGGATGAGTATGAGATTAGACAAGTTTTTAGCCTTGAAAACAACTCAAGCATTGATAGAAACTGGCACACAAAATTTAATATTAATGAGCTAAACTCGCTAGTGGATATGGCCTATTTAAACAATCAAAATTTGCAAATTACCGCTATAAATATCCAAAAAGCTTACGCAAATTTAGGTATCACAAGAGCTGATTTGTTTCCGACATTGAGCGGGGATTATAACGCTAGAGTAGATAAAAAAGAGCATTTTGATAGCACCAAAAGCTACTCATCATCTTTAGCTTTGAGCTGGGAAATTGATGTTTTTGGTAAAATTCAAAGTGCCGTAAGAAGTGGCGAATGGGAAGCGATATCTAGCGAATTAACCTATCAAAATACCAAAAATTTGCTTCAAAGTTCAGTAGTTGAGAGCTATTTAAGGGGATCTTATCTTAAGGCTAGATTAGAGCTTTTAGAACAAAACTTAAAAAATTATAATGAATTAAGAAGAATTCTTTTACTTAAAGTAAGCCTTGGTAGAGCTGAAAGACTTGGGCTTTTAGAGCTTGAAAAATCTATCGTAAATTTGCGTTCAAGTATCCAAAATACCCAAAACGATATTAACTCAAATATTCAAAATTTATATAATTTGCTTGGAAGCTCTAATGGTATCAAGATAAACTTTAGCGAGTTTGCTAATATCCGCTCAATCAACCCAAATCTTAATGCCCCACTTTTTATTCTAGGCTATAGGCCTGATATTAATGCAGCCATTGCAAATATTAATTCTTCGTTTTATGACTATAAATTTTCGCAAAGAAGCTTTTTCCCAAGTATTAGCATTGGTGGAAGTGTGAGTGCGAACGCTGATAAATTTGATGATGGATTTGACTTTGATATGGTTGGTGGAAGTTTGCGAATAAGCTTACCATTTTTGGATTATCAAAGACTTAGAAATCGCTTAAGAATAAGTGAATTGAGCTTTAATGAAAGAGTGCTAAATTATGAAGAGCTTTTGACTAAAAGCGTCAATGAAATACGCTATCTTAATAACTCATATGAGATTTCAAAATCGCTTTTTGCAAACGCAGCTATAAATTTAGAAAAAAGCAAAGAGATCGCTTCCCTTTACAAGAATAAATTTGACCTTGGCAGAAGTGAGTTTAAAGACTACTTGGATGCTTCAAACTCACAGATAAGCTCACAATTATCTTTGATAGATGCAAAATTTGAGCTAATTTTGAGTGAGATTGGACTGTATAAAGCGATGGGTGGGGAATATAAAGAGTAGGTTAAGTGTTTGATTAACAAAAGTAACTAGTATTTGATATTTTAAGTGTAGTCAAATTTGCTCGCTTGGCAATGGTTAATTCACTATTTAGTTGTATCAATGCAATCTTATTTATCACTTTTTAAATTGTCTTTATAAATATCAAATTTTAATAATCTATTTTAATAATATTTACTAAATTAAATCTAAATTTTACTTAGCTAAATTTATAGATTACTTTTATTAACACCTCTTTTTGTATAAAACTCTCTTCTAAACTGGGCAAATTTACCAGCCATTATCGCACTTCTTATATTCCTAACCAAACTTAGATAATAGTGCAGATTGTGAATACTTGCTAGGCGGTAAAAAGTTAGCTCTTTTGCCCTATATAGGTGATTTAGATAGCCACGCGAGTAGTGTTTGCAAGTGTAGCAGTCGCAAGTGGCGTCAATTGGTGAGTGGTCGTGCATAAATTTAGCTGATTTGATATTAATCTTGCCAAAACTCGTAAAAAGCGTGCCATTTCTAGCGTTTCTAGTTGGCATCACGCAGTCAAACATATCCACGCCACGCCACACATTTTCTACAATATCCTCAGGTGTGCCAACGCCCATCAGATATCTAGGGCGGTTTGAGTCCATAAACTCCATCATATTTTCAATCGTTTCATACATTAGTTCATTGCTTTCTCCAACGCTTAGCCCACCGATTGCAAGCCCGTCAAATGGCATTTCACAAAGTTCTAGTGCACATTTTTTCCTAGCTTCATAATCCGTGCCGCCTTGAACTATTCCAAAAAGATTTTGATTGATTCCAATTCCGTTATTTTGATTAAATTTATGATAATCCACAGCGATTTTTGCCCAATCTATTGTGCGTTTTATGCTTGTTTGCACTCGTTCCTTACTAGCAGGCAACGCCACCAAATCATCAAGAACCATCATAATATCACTTCCCAAATCATACTGAGTATCAAGCACAGATTTTGGCGTAAAATAGTGCTTTGACCCATCAATGTGCGAACGAAATTTTATACCATTTTCATCTGGTTTTGAAATATCTCTCAAAGAAAACGCCTGAAATCCACCGCTATCTGTTAAAAAACTTCCACCAAATTTACTAAATCCGTGAAGTCCACCAAATTCTTTGACAATTTTTGAGCCAGGCCGAAGATACATATGATAGGTGTTTGCAAGGATTATGGGTGCTTTTAAAATCTCACTCATATCAAACGCATCGAGACTTTTTATAGCCCCAACAGTGCCAACAGGCATAAAAATCGGTGTTTGAATGGTCGAGTGAGCAGTTTTAATCGTGCAAGCCCTTGCACTATCGTCTATCTTGTCAATGTGAAATTCCATATTTTTCCTTTAAATTTAAATGGTAATTTTAGCAAAATTTATCTTTAGTTTGGCTATTTTAGAGAATTTAATATGAAATTTGAGATTAAATTTATGAAACTAGAGTATTAATCTATTAAAACGAATAAATTCACATTGATTTAACAACAAATTCGTATAATTTTGCAATTTATTTAAGGAGAAAATATGAATAATCATCTAGTTTGGTCTATTTATGTGAGAATTTATCACTGGTCCTTGGCAATTTGTTTTT
>JALFKC010000023.1 GCA_022775765.1 Campylobacter sp.
TTGATACTCATATATAGTTTGTCTAAAAATAGAAAAATATCTGTTTATAGTGTTATAATTTATACTTAATAATTTACTAGTAGTAGCATTAATATCTAAATAAAGCAGTCTAATATTTTTTCTTTTTATAAGTGCTTAAAGTGCGTTTTTCGCCTTTTCATAAGCATTATTATATCATAATGGTAGGCTAGATACTTAAATTAACACTAATTTTATTTTAAGTGAGTTAAATAAGCTCACTCATCCACCACCATCGCTAGCACTTTCCCACTCTCAAAACTCACCATCGCGTCGCGGTCATTAAACTCATTGCTGATATAAGCTACTGGGCGATCTAAGTCGGTTTTATCCAGCGTGTAGAGTGCACCGCCAATGATTAGGGATTTCACAGGCATTAGTGTGATGATTGAGAGATATTTTCTAGCCAAACTCTGCTTTAGCGTGTGAGTTCCAGCCTTTAGAAATCTAGCGTATAAATTTCGCTCCACAAACTCTATCTCAAGGTTTTCAAAGCGTTTTTCGTATCCCATCCAAAGATTTGCTATCAAATGATCTATCCGTCCGCCATTTAGTGCCCCAAGAATGGTAACCTTGTGGCTAATTTTGGAAGCTTCTAAAAGTGCGATTTGCATATCGGTGTCATCTTTTTTGGGGTTTAATTTTATAAATTTATCACTATTTTTTTGGATAAAACCCATCTCATCCGCATTAACTGAGTCAAAATCCCCAACCGCCACGCTCACCCTAAACCCCGCTTTTAAAAGCCTAAGAGCCCCTCTATCAGCACCTATCAAAATATCTCCATCTTTTATCTCATCCAAAAATGGCTCATTTGCTCCACCGCAAATCACAACTCTTTTTTGATATATTTCACTCATTTTTATATCCTTAAAATCTCATCGCCAACTTCATTAAAAAGCTCATCCAATGCCAAATTTAGCTCATCTTTGAGACTATTTTTTTCGCTCATCATCTGATTTATTACGCTTTTTTCAAACTCATCTCTATTTAGAACCGCATCCCCTTTTGCAAACAAAAAGTCAAATCCCACCCAAGTTACTATGCCAATAGCCGGAACGCAAATAATCGCTGCTGGCCCACAAATCACGCCACTACTGCTAGTTCCCGCCACACTGGCGGCTTTGGCTGAAGTTTTTGCCAAAGCTTTGCCTAAAGTTTTAAGGGTTACTAGCCCCAAAGTTGTGCCTGCAAAACCTGAGCTTAGTTTAAGCCTTGTATTATCAAGCTTTGGTAGGCTCAAATTTCCATCCATTTTGAGTGTAAAATTTACCCTATTTCCAAGGTCGTTTTGAAATTTACTAGCCCCATTTTCTATCATAAAAAGCATATTTTGCGAAAAATCTTGTGGGAAACTCTCTTTGATAAACTCATCAATTTTTGAGTTTAAAAAGCTAGTTTTGTTGCTATCAAAAACGCCGTGCCAAAGCACTAGATAATCAAACATTACTGAATATTTAAAATCAGCCAGTTGCCTAGCAAACTCTTTTGCCCCACTTTCATAAACCTTATCAATATATGAGTTTAACTCATCTTTTGTATTTTGTAGGTGCAAATTTTTGCTAGCAAATTTATACTCAATAAGCTCTTTAGCCAAAGTCTCATTGGTATCAAAAATTTGACCTCCGACGATGAGTTTTACAGTTTTTTCAACATTTGAAGTGTGGGTTTTGCTCTCTTTGTCAAAACTAAAACTTGCCGCTATAAAAGCAAGCATAATATAGGCCAAAAATAGAATTGTCTTTAAAAAATAGCTCCCCTCTCTAGCAAAAACTCTCGCACTAAAAAATAGCGAATTTAGATGAAAAATCGCTGTGAAAAACAGAAATTGATTAATAATAAGCAAGACAAAAAGTATAAATTTATACTCGCCTAAAAAGTGGTTTTGAATCCAAAAGATAATTTTTTGCAAATAAAAAATATAAGCGTAAGCTTCATTTAAAAAAGCACATTGCAAGCTTAGTGCAATCTTGCTTTGATTTAAAAACTCTACAATTCCTAAATTTAACGCTTCAAATTTAACAAAAACAAAAGCGTAAATCACGCAAAACAAAAATGTTGAGATAGCGATAATAAGAGGCTTTAGGCTACATTGGCTAAATCTAATCTCTTTGCTAAGCTTGCCAACCACTACAAATTTTACAAGCCAAAAAACCACAGGCGAAATAGTTGCAATGATGACAACCTCAGCCCTATTTAGGATGATTAAATTTAAGACAAAACTCACACAAAGCAGCAAAGCTAGTAGAGCACTTTTAAAAAAAGATGAGATTTTTCCCTTTAAAACCCTATAAAAAAGCCCATCTTTTTGTAAAATCGCTCTATTAAAAACTCTTTTAAATACAAACTTATAGCTATAAATTTCCACCCAAAATAGTAGATAAAAAAGCCCTATAAATCCGCCCACCGCGTAGCAATTTAGAGTATCAAAAGCACTTATAAAATAAAATATTGAAACTAAAAAAACTATCCTAAATGCTTTGACACTCATTCTTTAAACTCAACCTCTTGGGGCGAAATAAAGCTAGCGTCCACAAAGCGAGTAAATTCCCTTTGAAATATAACCTTGACATTGCCTAGTGCACCATTTCTATTTTTGCCGACAATTATCTCAGCCTCTTCAGACTCTTTGTTGGGGATAAATTTTGGCTTGTATTCAGTGCCTTCGTTTCTTGCTCTTTCTTCTCTTTCTTTCTCTTCTTGCTCGGCATAAACATCGCCTCTATAGACAAAAAGTATCATATCTGCGTCTTGTTCTATCGCCCCACTCTCTCTAAGGTCACTTAGCATTGGGCGTTTGTTAGATCTAGCTTCCACGCCTCTATTTAGCTGAGAAAGTGCGATGATTGGGATCTCTAGCTCTCTAGCCAAAAGCTTAAGCCCCCTTGAGATTTCAGCGATTTGTAAATGTCTCTCAGAGTAGTTGCTACTACTTGTCATAAGCCCGATATAGTCAATCACACAAAGCGAAATCTCTTCATCTTTACCTTTTAACTTTCTCATTTGGGTTCTGATTTGATGAATGCTAACATAGCTATCATCATAGACAAATAGTTTGCTACTGCTTAGCTGATTGCACGCGTCGCTAAAGCGAGTGAGTTCGTCGTCGTTCATTTTAGCGGTTAAAATATTAGATAACGGAATGCTTGAGTGAGCACTTAAAAGTCTCATCATTAGGTGTGCTGCAGGCATTTCAAGGCTAAAAAACATTACACCTTTATTTTGTTTTAAGGTTTTTAGCACCAAATTTAGTGCAAAAGCGGTTTTTCCCATACCTGGACGTGCAGCGATGATGATAAGCTCACCTGGTTTAAAACCTTTGGTATATTCATTAAGATAGGCAAATCCTGTATCAAGTCCGATGATATCTTTGTCTTTGTTCTCATTTTGTTTTTTAAGTTCAAGCATTACTTCGGTGATAATTTGAGGTGAAATTTTGATACTTCCACCGCTTGTGCCCTCAACCAATGCGTAAATTTTAGAACTAATATCATCGACCATATCTTTTGAGTCGATATTTTCGCTAACCTTGCTTGGAATTTTATATGCGATATCAAGTAGTGAGCGTTTAATGCTCTTTTCTTTTAGTTCAGTAGCGTATTTTTCTACATCCACCACAGCTGCATTTGAAACGATATCTAAAAACACAGCTTCATTGTATTTTTTGCCAAGATATTTTTTGACAAAGGATCCTTCAGTTGGCTCATCGTGAGCCACGCACTGAGTGCAAGCTTCATAAATATCTGAGTGAGCCCCAAGATAAAAATCATCTTTATTTATGATATGACTAACGCTATCATAAGCCCCAGAGCTTATCAAAATAGAACTAAGAATCGCCCTTTCCATATCAAGGTCATATAAATTTGTCGGAATTAGCTCATTTGTTTTGTTCATATTTTTCTACCTCTTTTTCAAGCTCTATTAAAAATCTATCCACGAGCTCATCCTCTTTGAGTTTAGCGATAATCTCGCCCTTTTTTATCACAAGGCCACCATCTTTGCCAAAGGCTATGGCTACATCAGCCCCCTTTGCTTCACCTAGAGCATTTACCGCACACCCCATCACAGAGATATTAAGCGGGGCTTTGATATGGGCGGTTTTAGCCTCAACTATCTTTATAGCCTTAACTAAATCACTTTGAAGTCTGCCACAAGTTGGGCAAGATATGATATTTAGCCCGCTTCTTTGCACGCCTGAGTCTTGCAAAATCGCCTTAGCCACCCTAATCTCCTCTTCAAGCTCGCCTGTTATGCTAACTCTCATCGTATCGCCAATCCCTTCAAGCAAAAGCGAGCCTAAGGCGATGGCTGATTTGATAGTGGCGTGAAACACTGTCCCAGCTTCGGTTACGCCTAGATGAAATGGATACTCGCACCTAGGACGCAAAGCTCTATACGCACTCATCGTCTCATAAACATCGCTACTTTTTAGAGAGATTGCGATATCTTTAAAGCCGAATTTCTCTAAAAGCTCAAAATTATACTCAGCTGAGGCTATCATTCCATCCACACTTCGCCCAAATTTCTCCTCAAATTGAGCTTCTAAACTCCCTGAATTTACACCAATTCTAATTGGAATAGAACGCTCTCCGCACGCATCAACTACAGCCTTAATCCTATCATCACCACCGATATTTCCAGGGTTTATTCGCACCGCATCTACAAATTTTGCCACCATCAAAGCTAAGCGGTAATTAAAGTGAATATCTGCGATTATTGGAAGTGGGCTTTGCTTTTTTATCTCTTGCAAGGCTAGTGCGTCATCTTTGTTTAATACCGCACACCTGACAATGTCCGCTCCTGCAAAATATAGGCGGTTAATTTGAGCTAGAGTTGATTTGATATCTCTTGTCTTAGAAAATGTCATCGATTGCATTGAAATCGGTGCGTCACCACCAACTTCAACACTTCCAACTTTTAGCTTTTTGGTTTTGTATCTTTGTATCATTTGAATTTAAAAAAGTGATTGATTGGGTTGCAACCCCTGCCTACATCAAATGAGTATTTAATACCACTAAATACATAATCTTTTGCTTTAGAAACTGCGTCTTTTAGTGGAAATCCTTCAGCTAAATTTGCCGCTATCGCACTTGATAGAGCACACCCAGAACCGTGAGTTGAGTTGCTATCAAGTCTTTCATCACTAAGCACAGCAAAGTCATCGCCGTCATAAAATATATCCACACTTCTACCCTCGATCTCGCCAGCTTTTAAGCATACACTCTTGCAACCAAGCTTTAATAGATCTTCGCAAGCGACTTTGAGATCTTGTTTGGTTAATTGTCTGCCAAGAAGCTCCATCGCTTCAAAAATATTTGGTGTGATGATGGTTGCAAGCGGGGCAAGAGTAGTGGCGATGGCTTTTCTAGCTTCATCTTCTAGCCAGATATTGCCATTTTTGCAAGCCATTACAGGGTCAAGCACGATTGGGGGAAGATTGCCTATATTGTTTAAAGTAGTAGCGATAGCTTGGATAATCTGCACGGTTGGAACAACGCCTATTTTAATAGCATCTACTTTTATGTCATTAAAAATCGCTTCAATTTGGGATTTGATAAGGTCGGCTTCAACTAGCTGCATACCGTAAATTCCTTGAGTATTTTGCGATGTCACAGCCGTTATAACGCCCATCGCATAAACCCTGTGAGCTACAAAGGTTTTGATATCAGCTAAGCTTCCTGCTCCACCTGATGGATCAACCCCAGCTATACTAAGCACATTTTTCATAAATTCTCCTTAAAATTTGCCTTTTTATTTTAGGTTTGTATTATACTATTTATATGATTAACAACCCACTGAAATTTGACTTAGATTATACTTAAAGAGTAATTATAATAGAGTTTTTTAATAGATTTAGCCCAAAATTTCTATTTAAATTTAAAATATTGTTAAAATTTAATTAGTTAATTATTTTTTTATATAAATTTACATATAATTTGCTATTTTACAAAAAAGGAGAGCCAATGAATGGCAAAATCATAAATGGCAAAAGTATCGAAGGCGAAGATGGCAATCTATATAATTTTGAGATTAGTCAGCTAGATGGGGCCAAAGAGAGTGATGATTTGAGTGGGATTGTAGTTACTTTCACACCAAATGGACTAAATGCTACTGATATCAAAATAGCTGGTGTAATAGATGGTGTAGTAAGCCTTGAAAAAGCCTCTAATACTAATTCCCCAATAAAAAGCATAAAAACCAAAGCTTACGCAGGTATGATTGCTGGTGTTTTAACAGTAATTCCTTTGATAGGATGGATTTTTGGTATAGCGATGATTGTAATAACTTATATAATGGTAAAAGAGATCAAGCTTCAAACTTCTAGCCAAAAGATTCTCTACAACTGGGTAATGAGTATGGTTATAGTGTTGATTGCGGTTATAGGAATTCTTATAATAATAGCACTTGTTTTTGTCTCAGAAAATGTATTGTGGCAAACCTTTATGGGGATTGTTCTTTTGATAGGATTGGGGCTACTTTTTGTCGCACTTATTATAGGTTTAATTTATGAATATAGATATTACAAAGAATTATCGTATGTTACCCAAAAAGATGAGTTTAAATGGATATTTTGGCTCTATGTAGCTTATATTTTTGCTAATATATTTATTCAAATTTTAGCTCTTGTAATTGCTTTGGTCTGTGCAGCTTTATATATCTATGCGTGGGTTAAAACTACAAGCTTAATCCAATCATCCAATGAATTTGATGGCAAAAAAAGCAAAATAAAAGAGTAAATTTAAGAGGGATAGATAGTGGAAGGTAAAATCATAAACCATAACACTATCAAAGGCGAAGATGGCAATTATTATAAATTTGAAACTAGCGATTTCAAAGACGCCGATGATTTAAGTGAGATTGTAGTTACTTTCACACCAAATAGACCAAATGCCACTGATATCAAAATATCTATTGCAATAGATGAAGTGGCAAACTCAATTTCTCCAAACAAGCTAAAAAGCATAAAATCCAAAGCCTACTTGGTCGCTACTGCTCAAATTTTAGTATTTGCCATCCCTGCAATTAGAAATGTGTTTGGCATAGTCAAACTCGTGCTAGAATATATGCTTATAAAAGAAATTAAAACCCAAACCAAAAGTCACAAGATTTTATATAACTGGGTGGTAAGTTTGATTATAACTTTGCTTTTGACGGTTGTAGTTGTTGTTTCAACAGTAATTGAACTAACTATAAAGGAAATTTTCTCATCAAATTTTTCAAAAATACTTCAAGTAGAGAAATTTTTTGTTTATGTTACAGGTGCTATAAGCTTAATTTATCTATATAGATATTACAAAGAACTAGTCTATGTCACGCAAAAAAATGGTTTTAAGTGGATATTTTGGATATATGTAGTTAGTATCTATTCTGTGATATACTCTCAAAAAATATATATGATATTAAGCGTAATTTATGCTATTTTATACATTTATTTGTGGGTTAAAGTTGGCAATTTGATCCCATCATCTAATAAATTTGATGGTAAAAAGAGCAAATTTAAGATAAAAATCTAAATTTCATAAATTTAAAGAGATTTATTTGCAAATTTAAGAGAGTTTTGTGAGCTGATTTTAAATGAGTTAAATTTGATAAGTTTAAGGATAATTTAAAATTTATAAAATATCTCAAGGATAAATTTCGGGCAAATGCCCGAAATTTGGCTACATCATACCGCCCATTCCACCCATATCAGGCATTGCTGGAGCAGCTGGTTTGTCCTCTTTGATTTCGCTAACTGTAGCTTCAGTAGTTAGTAGCAAGCTTGCTACGCTAACTGCATTTTGAAGTGCTACACGGCTAACTTTTACAGGGTCGATAATACCTGCTTCTATCATATCGACATATTCGCCTGTTGCAGCATTAAAGCCATAGTTTTTATCGCTATTTGTAGCAACTGCATTAGCTACCACGCCAGCGTCAAAGCCTGCATTTTCAGCGATTTGGCGAAGTGGAGCATAAAGAGCTCTTCTTACGATATCTGCACCTATTAGCTCATCACCTTTTAGGTCGATTTTGACATTGAGCCCAGCTTTTACTATAGCCGCACCACCACCTATTACAATTCCTTCTTCAACCGCAGCTTTTGTAGCTGAGAGAGCGTCATCAACACGGTCTTTTTTCTCTTTCATCTCAGTTTCAGTCGCAGCACCAACCTTAATAACTGCTACACCACCGCTTAATTTTGCGAGTCTTTCTTGAAGTTTTTCTCTATCATAATCACTTGTAGTTTCAGCAATTTGTGCTTTGATTTGAGTAATTCTAGCCTCAATTGCTGGTTTTTCACCTGCACCATTTACGATAGTAGTATTGTCTTTGTCTATTACAATTCTCTCAGCACTACCAAGATCTTCTAAGGTTGCACTCTCTAGAGTTCTACCAAGCTCTTCACTAATTACTGTTCCGCCTGTTAAAATAGCGATATCTTCAAGCATAGCTTTTCTTCTATCACCAAAGCCTGGGGCTTTAACCGCTGAGATATTTAATACGCCACGAAGTTTATTTACTACTAAAGTAGCAAGAGCTTCACCCTCAATATCTTCAGCTATTATTAATAGCGGTTTGCCTGTTTTTTGAACTTGCTCAAGCACTGGAAGCAAGTCTTTTAGATTTGTAATTTTTTTGTCAAAAAGTAGCACTAGTGGCGAGCTAAGCTCAACTTGCATTTTTTCAGCATTTGTAATGAAATATGGGCTTAAATATCCTCTATCAAACTGCATACCTTCAACTACGCTTAACTCATCATCTATTGATTTAGCCTCTTCAACTGTGATTACACCATCTTTGCCGACTTTTTCCATAGCCTCAGCGATCAAATTTCCTATAGTTTCATCAGCATTTGCTGAGATAGTTGCAACTTGAGCGATACCTTTTTTGCCATCAACTGGTTTTGAGGCTTTTCTGAGCTCACTAATAATTTCAGCACAAATTTTATCCATTCCTCTTTTTACTTCTATAGGGTTTGCACCAGCTGTGATATTTCTAAGTCCCTCTTTGAAGATTGCGTGAGCTAAAACTGTAGCAGTTGTAGTTCCATCACCTGCTTCGTCGTTAGTTTTGCTAGCAACTTCCCTAACCAAACTTGCACCCATATTTTCTATAGTGTCTTTTAGTTCTACCTCTTTTGCAACGCTAACGCCATCTTTTGTGATAGTTGGTGCACCAAAGCTCTTTTGAATAAGCACATTTCTGCCTCTTGGCCCCATTGTAACCTTAACTGTGTCGTTTAATTTTTTGACACCTTCATAAAGTCTATTTCTTGCGTCATCTGAAAATATAATATCTTTAGCCATTTTTTATCCTTTATTATTTAATTATTCCTAAAACATCTTCTAAGTTTAAAACAAGATATTTTTTGTCATCCAAACCTATCTCGCTACCTGAATACTTAGCAAATACGACTATATCGCCAACGCTAACACCTTCGCACTCTTTGCTAACAGCTACGATCTTGCCAGAAGATGGCTTTTCTTTTGAAGCATTATCAGGGATAATAATCCCACTAGCAGTAGTTTTTGTCTCTTCTTCGCGTTCAACTAAAACGCGTTTTCCAAGTGGTTGAAAATTCATTTTCCATCCTTTATAATTAAATTTTTAGCACTCAATATATTTAAGTGATGAGATTATAATTAAAATTCCTTAACTTGTCAATACTTCTATACCAAATTTATCATAAAACTTTAGTCACTTTAACTAAAACTTCTTAAATTTAATCGAATAAATTTTCTAATATATATAATAGTTAAAACTGTTAATGAAAAATTCGCTAAAATTATCAAAAAACAGTAAGGATACTTTATGAAAGCTTTAAAATACCTATTTTTTGTGCTAATAGCCATCTGCATCATCGCCCTTGGTGCGTTGGCGTTTGTGTTTTCTGGGGCTGGAAACAATATCATCAAATCTTACGCCCAAGACATTATCAAAGAAAAAACTGGATTTAATGTTGAGTTTTATCAGTTTGATCTGAAATTTAGCGATTTAAATATAACGGCTGTGGTAAATGACGGAATTACTGCGAATGTCGCTGGTAAATATAGCATTTTTTCGCAAAGTTTTGATCTAGTTTATGGGGTAAATTTAGCCGATTTAAGCTCTTTTAATCTTGATTTAAAAGAAGAGATGAATTTTGGCGGTCAAATTAGAGGAAAACTTAAAAACTTCGCTGTAAATGGCAAAGGTGACGCGTTTGGTTCAAATATAACATTTCTTGCAAATATAACTGATTTTAAGCCAGTTGATGTGGATTTAGACGCTAAAGATATCGATATTAGCAAGGTTTTAGCATTTTTGAATATGCCAAATTATATAGATGGCACTATTGGTGCGGTTGTTAAAGTTCAAAACGAAAATGGCACCGCAAAAATAATCTCAAAAGACGCTATTTTAAACGCGGCCGCGTTTAAAGAGCATAGTATCACGCTTCCTGCAAATCTTAGTGTTTCACTAAACTCAGATATTGTGGTTGAAAATCTAGTCGCCACAGCCACAACTACTATTAACTCAGCCCTAGCTAATATTAACGCACAAAAAAGCGTATTTGATATCAATACCAAAGCTTTTGAGAGTGATTTTAGCGTGGATATAAGTGATCTTGCAAAACTTGAACCACTCATCAAACAAAAGCTAAGTGGAAGCTTAAATGCTACTGGTAATCTAAAATTTGCAAACAACAAGCTAGAGTTTTTAAATACCGACATAGCTGGATTTGGCGGACATATTTTGGCGAATTTAAACGACGCAAAACTAAAAGCAAATCTGCAAGATTTAGAGCTCTCTTCACTCATCGCAGTAGCAAGTATTCCAAGCATTGCAAGTGGCAAAATCAATGGATCTGTCGATATTGCTGATATCTATAACACTGAAAAAATCGCAGGAAATGCCACTATAAATATAAATAACGGCAAAATAAATGAGAAAAACTTAAGCAAATTTGCCAAAATTTCACTTCCTAAAAATACTACTTTTAACCTAAAAAGTGACACCACAATAGAAAATGGCGATGTGAAATTAAATGCAAATTTAAGCTCAAATCTGCTTAGTGTGGATAAGCTCGTAGCAAATTATAGCCTTCCTACCAAAAATGCAAAAGCAAATTTTGCCGCAACTATCCCAGATATCGCAAAATTCGCCACAATTACCAACGCAAATCTAAAAGGCAAGATTTCAATCAGTGGCGACGCAAGCTTGCTTGACAATAAGCTTAATTCGCTAAATGCTACAATTAATGCACTTGATGGGGTGATCACAGCTTCAACAAACGGCAAAACTCTTGACGCAAATGTCAAAAATATTGAGCTTTTGGCCCTTTTTGGTATGGTCGCTCAGCCAAGCCTTGCAAGTGGTAAAATCAACGCAAACATTCATCTTAATTCAATCGAACCTAAAAATTTAAATGGCGATATGAATTTAAAAATCACAAATGGAGCTTTGATAAAATCACAAATGGATAAATTAACTGACAAAAACTTCCCAAATAGCGTAAAATTCAGTGCCGACGCAAATGTCAAAATCACAAATTCAATCGCAAATTTCACCTCTTTGGTAAATTCTGATTTGGCAAATTTAAGTAAGCTAAATGGCTCTTTTGATATCAATCAAGGCTCGTTAAATAGCGATTTTTCGGTTAATGTGCCAAATTTAAGCAAGTTAGAGTTTTTAACTGGTAGAAAATTAAACGGGACAATAATTTTGGATGGAAAAGCCATAAAAGACAAAGATTTTAAAGTAAATGCAACCTCTGACTTTTTGGGTGGTTCGCTTGTGGCAGATTTGATAAACGCTGATTTTAGTGCGAATCTAAGTGGCTTTAACATCAAAGCTTTAACTGACTTTTTAGGATATGATAACTTCTACAATGGCACTGGCTCAGCAAAACTTAACTACAATCTAACAAGCCAAATCGGCAAATTTGACGCGAAAATTCACGAGGGGCGTTTGACGCCAAATAAACTCACAAATGCTGTCAAACTCACAACTGGTAGGGATTTGACTGGTGAAGTTTATAAAGACGCTACTGTGGATGGGACAATAAATAAAAACAAAATCAATTTTAATGCAAATATGTCTGCACCAAAAAGTCAAATCGTGGTAACTGATGGCAAGGTCGATACTCTTAGCAAAGCCCTAAATATCCCAGTTTCAGCAAATATCGAAAAGACAGATCTTGATATTGTAGTGGCTGGAACGACTGAAAATCCAAAAGTAAATATCTCATCAAAATACCTAGAAAAAAAGCTTGATAACGCTATTGATAAAGGCCTTAAGAAAATTTTTGGCGAAGACAAAACCGATACCACCAATAGCACAGAAGTTGATAATGAAACACAAAAAACCGATAAGGATGTGGCAAAAGATATCTTAAAAGGTATCGGAAGCTTCTTTTAATTTAGCAAGGAATTTCCCTTGCTAAAACGCAAATTTATCAACAGCTTTGGTGTAAATTTATGAAAATTTAGCAAGGAAAAATATGAAAAATTTATCTTTTTGATTTTGCTTTGTCTTGATTTAAATGGTGAAAATTTTAAGTCAAACGAGCAAATTTTAGATAACTTCATATAAAATATCAAAAACAAAGAGTATGAAAAAGTTAAAACTACCTTAGAAAACAATGAAAGTATCATAAATTTAAGCTCAAAAAATTATGAAAGACCGCTTGGCATAGCACTTCAAAATGAGTATTTTGACGAAAAGATGATTTTGCTACTGCTAGAGTTTGAATCTGAGATTTATTTTGATCTAAATTTACCATTTTTCATCGCCTACAATAAAAATATAAACGATAAATTATCAGCCGAGCTTATCGCTAGACTGATAAACGATGGCTTTAACCCTGACGCATTTGTAGCCTATCCAACTATTCCAAGCAAAAGTGTGCATTTTATAGATATCTTAAAAAGCACTCAAAAAGAGAAATCGCTTTTAGTGGTATTTGAAAACCTTAAGATCATCCCATCTAAAAAGATAGAAGGTGAACTAAATTATAGATTTTTTACTTTTTTTTGCTGATAATAATGTGAGTTTAAACACGCAAAAACCACCTACAAAAGCTGTGCCTAAGTTTGTAAAATCTCACAATTATAAAGAACAAAGAGAGTATTTACTAAAAATGGCATACAGATACGCAAAAATCGGCTTAAATTTAGATGAATTTTATCTAGCTTATGAGATTTTTAAATATTTTGATGATAATAAAAGTATAAAAATTCTTAAAGATTTAGGATATAAGATAGACAAAAATTAGCGTTTTAGGATTTATAGCAAAAGCATAGCTACGCTTAATTTGTCTTGAATTGTTAATCTAAAAAATAGATTTTTATAGAATCACAAATTTTGTAAAATACTTTTATCAAAGTAAATTTATGGTTTATTCTTTCAAGTTAGCATTTTTACAAAAAATAGTTTTTATTTCAAACAATAGCGGATGTTTGCGTAAGCAAACTACTATCCGCACTCCTAGCACACTAGGGGTTAGATGGTTGTTAAGAGGGGAAAACAAGGGAACCGCTTTTTACGCAGTAAAAATGTTTCTGTGAAAACCAGCGTATGCGACCCGAGGACGAAGTCACAGGGTGGTTTCTTTAAAAGGGGCTGACCCTCGCAACTCTAAAGCCCCTGTCCCCCTTACATATTAATCACCTATAAAATTTATTATTGCCTATTCCCCATTAATGGCGGATTTAAATTAACTAAGCGGATACCGCCTTGAAATTTTTATTTTTGCAAAACAGTTTTTATAAATCCACAAATTTTACAAAATACCTTATCAAAGCAAATTTACGCCCTATTTTAGCAAATCCAAAACGCCTTTTTTAATCTCATCTTTGTTTTTTGGCTCAACCACCCTATCACAAATCTCTTTGCCATCTTTGAGAAACAAAATCGTAGGAATGTGAGCGATACCTAGTTCGCCCCTGATATCGTCATTTTCGTCGATATTTATCTCATAAAATTTCACCCCTTCAAACTCATCACTCAAACTCTCAAGCAGAGGTTTTGCAAATTTGCAATCCCTGCACCAATTAGCCCCAAAACTAAAAACACCATCTTTTAGAGTCTTAAACTCATCAAATTTAATCTCATTTACCATCTTTTTCCTTTAAAAAACCAAATCAAAGCAAACAAAAGCCCAGCGGCCTTTACCTTGCTCTCATCAAATGCAAATTCTCGCACATTTTCGCGTTTTAAAAATACAAGCTCAATGCTCTCATCATCCACGCCACCGCCACTATTAACTCTCATACTTTCATTGATAACGCCATAAAACATACTCTGTTTGCTAGCTGCAAACCCAAGCCCACCATATACAGAGGT
>JALFKC010000031.1 GCA_022775765.1 Campylobacter sp.
GACTCAATCCAAACCCTATATTCTGATGAAATTTCATCAGCCCCAGGAAGCGTGACGCAGGTTAGAGAGATAACTTTTGAGCTTATGAGGCTTGCCAAAAGCCAAAATATCACCATCTTTGTCATCGGCCATATTACCAAAGAAGGCTCAATCGCAGGGCCTAGAATTTTAGAGCATATGGTAGATGTGGTGCTGTATTTTGAAGGGGACGCAAGCAAAGAACTAAGAATGCTTCGTGGGATTAAAAACCGCTTTGGTTCTACAAGCGAAGTTGGAATATTTGAGATGAGTTCTAAAGGACTAATTAGTGCAAATGATATCGCTAGCAAGTTTTTTACTCGTGGCAAAGCCTTAAGCGGAAGTGCAATTACTGTGCTAATGGAAGGTTCTCGTGCATTAAGCGTGGAAATTCAAGCCCTAGTTTGTCAAAGTAGCTATCCAAAAAGAAGCTCAACCGGATATGATAGAAACCGCCTTGATATGCTAATTGCCTTGCTTGATAGAAAAATGGGGCTAGAACTTAGTGGTTTTGATGTATTTGTCAATGTCACGGGTGGGGTTAAGATAAATGAAACCGCAGCTGACCTTGCGGTGGTAGCAGCTATCATCTCAAGTTTTAAAAATCGCCCACTTAGCAAAGATAGTGTCTTTGTTGGTGAAGTGAGCTTAAATGGCGAGATCAGGGATGTTTTTAATATCGATGCAAGATTAAAAGAGGCTAGCTTGCAAAAGTTTAAAACCGTCATCGCACCACAAAAACCATCATTTGCTACAGATATCAAAATTTTCGTTGCAAAAGAAATTTCACAAATAATTGATTGGATGTAGTAAATTTATAAAATTTTTAAGTTATTTTAGCAATAATGTCAGATTTATATAAGGATAGTTATGAATAAAATTTTAATACTAGCACTTTTACCGATTTTAGTATTTGGGGATGCTGGAGAGAATGCAGAGTTTTTTGGTTTTTGGACGCTTGTGCCACCGGCAATTGCAATTATTTTAGCTTTTATTACTAAAGATGTGATTTTTTCGCTTTTTATAGGTGCGTTTAGTGGAACTTTTATGCTAGCACTAACAGGTAATGGCTTTTTTAAAAGCCTAATACTTGGTTACACAGGATTCATCCACAAAGCAGTTAATGCCCTTGGAAGCCCGGGAAATGCAGGAATTGTATTGCAAGTGCTTTGCATTGGTGGCGTTGTGGCTCTCATAACAAAAAATGGTGGGACCAAAGCCATCGCACTTTGGCTTAGCAAAAAGGCTCAAAACGCCAAGTCAGCACAATTTTCAACTTGGATAATGGGGCTTATTATATTTTTTGACGACTATGCAAACTCACTAATTGTTGGGCCTATAATGCGACCTGTGACTGATAAATTTAAAGTTAGCCGTGAAAAACTAGCATTTATTATGGATGCTACAGCTGCCCCGGTTACTGGAATAGCAATCATCTCAACTTGGATAGGACTTGAGATTTCGGTCATAAAGCTTGGATATGATTTGATCGATCCATCATACTACCAGTATCTTAGCGTCGATGTGGCAAACTTAAACGCTTTTGAGATTTTTGTCCAGACAATCCCATATAGATTTTATAATATTTTTATGATCGCTTTTGTGATAATGACTATCTTTAGTGCAAGAGAGTTTGGCCCTATGCTTAAAGCTCAAAGAGATGCAAAACTAGGGATAAAAAACTCTATTCACGACAAACTAAACTCAAGCGAAGAAGAGTCTCTTTTGCCACTTACTCACATAAAACCTCAAATTTCAAACGCTTTAGTTCCTTTGCTTGTGCTAATATTTGGGTCATTTATTGGATTTTATTACAGCGGATATAGTGCACTTGAGACTGAGATAGTCGCTCAAATCGATAAAGCACCTTTGTCATTTTACGCTTTTAGAGAGACATTTGGTGCAGCGGACGCTTCTGTAGTGCTATTTCAAGCTGCAATTGCTGCGGCAATAGTCGCAATAATAATGGGCGTGATTAGGAAAATTTTTACCGTAAAAGAGGCTATTGAGACTTGGTCGCAAGGATGGAAAACTATGATAACAACTATCATCATTTTGGTTCTTGCTTGGTCTTTGGCAAGTGCGATAAAAGACCTTGGAACTTCAGTTTATTTAGTAGAACTACTTTCAGATAAATTGCCTTATTTTGTGCTTCCTGCACTTATCTTTTTGCTCGCGTCAATTATCTCATTTGCAACTGGAACAAGCTATGGAACAATGGGAATCTTAATGCCCCTAGCCATACCTTTAAGCGTCGCAGTTGGCGTGAGTGCTGGGGTTGAAAGTTTGCACTCATTTATGATAATTTGTATATCTGGCGTGCTAACAGGGGCGATATTTGGCGATCATTGTAGCCCTATTTCTGATACCACAATCTTATCATCAATGGGTAGCAAATGCGACCATATTGCACATGTGGCAACTCAGCTTCCATACGCGATTTTTATCTGTATCGTAAGCTTGCTAATCGGATATATTCCAGCTACTCTTGGCCTAAATATCTTGCTTGTGTTAATTCTTGGTCTTGGGGTTTCATTTGGGTTTTTGATGTTGGTTGGCAAAAAGGTATAAATTTTGTTAAAATAAGTTAAAATTTTTAAGGAAATAAAATGCAAAATGAAATTTATATGATTAAATTTAGCAATGATAAATTTATTGAATTACTAAATAGTTTGGCCAAAAAAATATATAATGATTCACTATCTTATTTTGAGTTACAGAATTTTTTTAAAGATATAGCAAGGTATGCAGCCCATAGTTTCACTGAAGAAAAAAGCCTACTTGAAAAGTATGATATAGATATACATTTTAAACAAATTATTATAAATCATCAGAATTTTTTCCTAAAAGAGATAGATGAAATTTGTAAAAATAGTGATAAGAATTTAAAATCGTCTACAAATTTACTGAATTTTTTAATCTTTTGGCTAGATGACCATATATTTAATAAAATTAATATGTTAATAGATCAAATTCTATTTATTCAGATGGGAAATGAGTCCAAAAAAGCCTACGAAATATCTAAAATCAAGCAAAGTGACAAACTCTTGTCCAAGATTATCAACAGATCTACTCAAATTTTAAGAAAAAATTTAAAAGAGTTGCAAGATGAAAACAAAAGGCTTGAAGAGCTTTTAGCTCAAAAAAACTCAGAAATCGGCTATATCAAGGACAAACACAGAGATATCTTCTCTACAGATTCCATCACAAATTTACCAAACAAATCAGAAGCGATTAGACAGATGGATCTACTCTTTGAAAACAATCAAGAATTTTTTGCAATGTTGATTAGATATCCAAACTATAACAATCTCTTAGCAACTCAAGGTATTAGAAGCACCAAAGAGAGTCTTAAATTAATAGCTGATATATTTCAGCTCTCTTTAGAAAGTGGAGATAGTGTTTTCTCGCTAAATGCTGGAGATTTTCTTGTAATTTCACCAAATGCGAGTGAATCAAATGTGATAAATTTAGCCAACAAAATCATCTCAAAAATAGAGTATAATAGTGAGCTTTCTATCACCACCCAAAAAGAAAAAAGCGTTTTAAGCCTATCAATTTTAAATAGTAGTGAATTTAAAAGTAGCAACGAAATGCTAAATAAGCTTGAAAATAAAATAATAGAGAATTTAAAAGAGAGTAGTATAAATATATAAAAGGCTACCGAAGTAGCCTTAGAATTATGCTAAAGTAGCGCTTAGCATCCAAATAGCTTTTTCGTAATCTTTGATATAATCATCGCAGATTGCCGCAGTTGCTCTATCGTCAGCTTCGTCTGCAAGTTTTGCAAGTTTTCTAAACTCAGCTAGTAGATATTCATAAGATCTTTTTACATTTTCCAAAACTTCTTTTGGAGTAAATTCATCTTTTTGAACTGGAGCTACTTTAGCTTTTTCTACTAAAGTTTTTGGACAAAGAACTGCTTTGCCACCTAGTTGGATAGCTCTCTCAGCCATCTCGTCAAATAGCTCTGCTAAATCCCCATAAGCTTTTTCAGTGTATTGATGAACTGAGAAAAATTGAATACCTTTTACATTCCAGTGATAATTATGAAATTGCACACTAAGAACATGTGCGTCTGCTTGAATTTGATTAAGTTGTTCTATAACTTTTGACATCTTTCATCCTTTGTTTTAAATTTATGTTGGTATTATATATCCGTTTTATAAATTAATGGTAAAGAATTAATTAATAATTTTTATTATTTATAATTTTTACTAATTATATTTTTGAGTATCCTTTTACCAACTTCAACGCCTGGTTGGTCGTATGTATTGATATCAAGCATTATCCCCATTGCACTTGTCAAAAGCTCATAATAATACACCAAATACCCCATATTCCACTCATCAAGCCTGCTAAGCTCTATACTATCAATGCTAATTCCTTCATCTATCACCGAGCGTTTTGTAGCTTCACACTGATAGTTTAAGAGCTCATTTACACTAAGATTATTGACAAAATCACAACTTTCAAGCCCTTTTAAACTAATATCAGGCACCAAAATTTGAGAATTATTGTCAATTATACTGATAAATGTCACGGTTTTGTCTTTTGGCCCATCCATTATGAGTTGCAAAAATGAGTGCTGGTCTTTGCTACCAATCAATGCAACAGGCGTTCTACCAACCCTTAAAAACTCGCTTTTTTTACCCAAACTCTCAGCCCAAAGCTGCACATACCACTCATTGAAAAATTTTAGCCTATCACAATATGTAAATATCACATTTATAGTAGCACTTTTGTGTGTAACATAGTGATATGCTTTTTGCAAAATAGTAGGATTTTGCTCGATAAACTGCTCGTTTTCGCAGGCTTTTGCCCCGTTTAAAAGGGCACTAATATCAAGCCCACATATAAAAAGCGGAACCAAACCAACCGGGCTTAAAACGCTAAATCTACCACCAACATTTGAGGGGATATTTAGCACTAAAGAGCCATTATCTTTGGCAAATTTCTCAAGCAAAGAGCCACTATCTGTAATAAATATAAAATTATCACTAAATTTGCTAATGCCAAATTTAGCTATTAAAATCTTAAAAATAGTAATTGTCTCTATTGTGGTGCCTGATTTTGATGAGATGATAAAAAGCGTACTGTTAAACTCAAGCTTTTTAAGGATTTTATTGATAAGATACTCATCCATATTATCCAAAAAACTAACTTTTATCTCGCTTGATTTTTTTAAGGCGTGATAAATCGCTTTGGTTCCAAGTGATGAGCCACCAACCCCAACAAGCACTAAGTTTTTAAAATCTCTACCGCAAAGCCACGATTTTAACTCATCAAACGCATTTGTATTAAAGTCTGGCAAGTGATAATATCCCACCTCACCACTTTGAAATTCTTTGTTTATTCTAGTTTGAAACTGCGAAATTTCATCTAAATTTGCCTTGTTAAAAAATAGATCATTTTTTATCATTAGCACTCTTTTTGTGAGTTAGAGAATAAAAGTAATTTGTAGCCTCTACAAAGCCATCAATTGAGCCACAATCAAATCTTTTACCTTTGAATTTATACGCAATCACTATGCCATCTTTGGCTTGAGACAGCAGAGCATCTGTGATTTGAATTTCACCATTTTTGCCTGGTTTTGAAGCTTTTATATGTGAAAAAATATTTGGCGTTAAAATATATCTACCGATGATGGCTAAATTTGATGGTGCGTCTTTTGGGTCTGGCTTTTCTACCATATTTTCAACCATTATGATATTATCATCTATATTTTTACCGCTAATTACGCCGTATTTTGAGATATCACGCTCTTTTACTTCCATCACAGCTACGATTGAACAGCGATATTTTTCAAACACACTACTCATCTGCTTCATCACACCTATGCCACCTGGATTTATGCAAAGGTCATCAGCCAAAATCACTCCAAAAGGCTCATCGCCTACTAAATTTTTCCCAGAATATATCGCGTGACCAAGTCCTAACATTTGGCTTTGCCTAGTAAAGGTAAATGAGCACTCATTCATCAAATTTCTAATTTCGCTTAATAAACTCTCTTTTGAAGTCCCTGAAATCTGGTGTTCTAGCTCATAACTTATATCAAAATAATCCTCCAAAGCTCTTTTGCCACGCCCAGTTACAAAAGCCATATTTTTCATCCCTGCTTCTCTTGCTTCATCAACGCCATAGTGAATAAGTGGCTTAGTTAGCACTGGAAGCATCTCCTTTGGTAAACTTTTCGTAGCTGGTAAAAATCTCGTCCCATAACCTGCAGCTGGAAAAAGGCAAGTATTTATCATAAATTTCTCCTTAAAATATTAAATCTAATTGTATCAAAATATCTTTACTTTAAACCTAAAAAAGCGTCATTTTCTATATAAAAATATACTTTTTGTGAAGTTATAAGAGGTGAGGCATCATAATCACTAGCTTTGACAATAGCTTTTATCAAAAAATCTCCAAATTTAATCTTAACCAAAAGCTCATCCCCATATACGACTGATATTGAGTGCAAAAAGCCCTGTTTGTAGCCATCTTTTGGCAAATTGCTTAGAGCAATTTTGCGTGGATTAATGGCAATTTGAGTAAAATTTGCTAAATTTGAGGCTAAATTTAAGCTATTTTTAGGCTCATTCTCTAAATCAGCACCGCCAAACTCTATAACTCCACCGCTATTTTTAAAGATATTTTTAAGCTCAAACTCACTAACTCTGCCATCATGCAAAAACACCAAATCATCAGCTAACTCACTTAGCCATTTTTCATCGTGGCTTGAGGTGATAAATCCTATGCCAAACTCTCTATTTAGCCTTTTTATCTCTTTGGCAAAGAGTTTTGAAGTTGAGATATCAATGCTATTTGTCGGCTCGTCTAAAAGTATGAGTGGATTTTTTAAGATTATGGCTAAAGCAAAAGCCACCCTAGCACTCTGACCGCTACTAAGCTCAAAATAATCCTTTTTCAAAAAGCTCTCATCAAGCCCAACTACTCTTAAAACTTCACTAACTCTCGCATCAAACTCGCTTTTTAACCCCTTAAGAGAGAGCACAAACTCAAAGTTTTTTCTAACACTTCTTTTTAGCAATACTGGCTCAGGTAAAAACATAGAAATTTGCGAAATATCAGTGCTTTTTTGTATTATTCCGCTATCTGGCTTTTCCATCTCATTTATTAGCCTAAGAAGCGTGCTTTTGCCACTTCCATTGCTTCCCATAAGAGCGGTTATTTTGCTTTCGTCAATGTTTAGTTCATCTATATCAAGCACTTTTTTACCACTGTAAATTTTGGTTAAATTTGAAATTTTCATCTATCAAGCTTTCTTAGCGATGAGATGAGTAAATTTACTCCAAAAGCTATACTTATAAGCACTATTGCTAGAGCTATTCCCATCGCAAACTCACCCTTGTTTGTCTCAAGTGAAATTGCTGTGGTGATGGTTCTAGTAAACCACTTAATATTGCCACCAACCATCATCGCTACGCCCACTTCAGCCACTATCCTACCATAGGCAGTTGCAACTACCACAAGCAAGGCATACCTAGCCTCATAAAGCACAGTCAAAACCGACTTAATAGGCGTTAGATGATAGCTTTTTATAAGCAGGATATGTTTTTTATCCATATTTTCTATCGCACTCGCACTAAGTGAGATTATAATAGGCAAAGCTAGACAAAACTGCCCTATTATAAGAGCTTTTAGCGTAAATAGTAGCCCCAAAAACCCCAAAGGGCCTCTAGTTGATAAAAACGCATATAGTATAAGTCCGATCGCCACAGTTGGCACCGCTAGGGCGGTATCGCTTATCAATCTTAGAGCTCTTTTGCCCCTAAAATCAAAGTATCCTAGACAAAATCCAAGTGGCATTCCTACTATAAGGGCTAAAATTATTGAAAATGAAGATGTGTATAAGGTAGCTTTGATGGCTGCATAGGTCTCTTCGTCAAAACCAACCAAAAGCCAAAAAGCTTGAATAATTCCATCAACTATAAAATCCAAATTTGTCCTTAAAAAATAAAGGGATTTTATTGAAATTTTTATCAAAATATGCTTAAATAGCCAGTTTAATCAAGCATTTACAAAAATTTGCTAAATTTAGTATTAAAATTCACAACAAAGGAAAAATATGAAAAAATTTCTCATAACAATTTGTGCCTTAAGTGTTGCAATATCTTTGAATGCAAAAGATAATGACTTAGTTATGGCAACCACCACAAGCACCGATAACACGGGTCTGCTTGACGCTATTTATCCAGCTTATAAAGCTAAAACCGGTGTGGATCTAAAATGGACTGCTGTTGGCACCGGTCAAGCTCTTAAGATGGGTGAAAACTGCGACGTAGATATACTTTTTGTGCACTCACCAAAAGTTGAAAAAGAGTTTGTGGCAAACGGCTTTGGTATAGATAGAAGCCCTGTTATGTATAATGATTTTATTCTTATAGCTGATGAGAGTTTGGCTCCAAAATTTAAAGACAAAAGCCTTAGCGAAGCGTTTGAAATCATCAAAAACGATAGTATCAAATTCTTTAGCCGTGGCGATAAAAGTGGCACTCACAACAAAGAAGTAGCTGTCTGGAAAGCTGCTACTAATAATGTGCCTGAAAAAGAGAGCTGGTATAATCAAACAGGTCAAGGTATGATAGCTACTATCAATATCGCCGCCGAACAAAAAGGGGCAACCTTGACAGATAGAGGCACCTTTATCAAATATGAGTCAAATTTTAAAGACGCAAAAAGTCCTATGGTTATCATCTCTGAAGGTGATGAAAATCTCAAAAATTTCTACTCAGTCATAGCTGTAAATCCTAAGCACTGCCAAAACGCTGATTATGAAAATGCAAGCGAGTTTATAAAGTGGATAACAAGCGATGAGGGGCAAAAATTTGTAGCTGATTATAAGCTTTTAGACAAAACACTCTTTACACCTGACGCAAAAGATAGAAAAGAGTAAATTTAACTACAAAAGGGCATAATTGCAAACAGTATCAAAGATTTTCAAAGCTTCACAAGAGATCAAAAAATCGATCTTTCACGCGTATTTATGCCCTTTTAGCGAGTTTAAAACCCTGCACGAAACCCTCAAAAAAGCCCACCCCAAAGCCGTGCATATAGTTTGGGCTTATAGAGAGCTTAATCCTTATAATCAAATCGTAGAAAATCAAAGTGATGATGGCGAACCAAAAGGCACTTCAGGGCCACCTAGCCTAAACGCACTAAGGGGTGCAAATCTCATCAACACAGGCGTGTTTATTGTGCGGTATTTTGGTGGGATAAAGCTAGGAACTGGCGGGCTTGTTAGGGCATATAGCTCAAGCGTGAATTTAGCCATCAATGAAGCAACTCTACTTGAGTTTAAAATTAAAGAAATTTGTAAATTCTTTATCTCTTATAGTGAGTTAGGAAAAGCTGAGTATCTACTAGAAAATCTCAATCTAAAAAGCCAAAAAGAGTTTGACGCACTTGGTGTGAATATCACACTTAGTGTAACCAAAGACGAATTTGATGAGATACTGAATTTTAGTGTTAGCTACCACAGCAAAGATGAGTTTTACTTTTTGGCAGTTCCACTATCATATAAAAAAGAGATATGATGGTTAAATTTATATGCGTAGTGGTATTTGGAATCTTTTTAAGTGGTTGTGCTACTTTTAGCGGATATGAAAGTGATATAAAATCATATGAAAATCAAATTTATCAAAAAGATTGTAACTTTCAAAACACAGCTAAACTAATCCAAAACGACACCATATACAACAGCCTAAAAGAAGCTATGCGAGCTAGAATGTGCGGTAAGTTTAGATTAAGCAACTCTTTGTTTGACAAAGTAGAAAATGCGTATAAATTTGATGTGGATTTAAAAGGCCCTTTTGAAGCTTCCACACAAACTTTATCAACTATACTGCTCAATGATAATTCTATAGATTATGATGGTAAATTTTACGAAAGAGTGATGGTAAATTTATACAAAGCTTTAAATTTTATGAGTCTTAATGATTTTGCTAGTGCCAGAGTTGAGCTAAATAGAGCCTTGCACCGCCAAAATATCGCTAGAGTGCACTATGCTAGAGAAATTCAAAATGCCAAAGATACTCTTAAACAAAAATATTTGCAAAATATTGATGAAGTAAGCACTATAAATTCCATCAGTGAAGTTAAGCCAAACTTTACTATTTATGCCGATTTTCTCAATCCATTTGCTACATATTTTGCAGGGCTATTTTTTGTAATTAGTGGCGAACAAAAGGGGCTAGATCTATTAAAAGAGGCTAGCCGTATGCTACCAAATAATACCCAAATTCAAAGCGATATCGCGTATTTTAAGCACTCACGCAAGCAAAAGCAAATTTGGCTAATCTACGAAAATGGAATGAGTGCTGGACTAAAAGAGAGTAGCATAACTTTGCCACTATTTTTGATAGATAACGATATGAGTTTCATCTCATTTGCCTTGCCAACTCTAACTCTGCCAAAACAGAGCTTTAATAGAGTTTTACTAAACGGCAAAGAGATAAACTTTATCTCAAGCCTAGATAGCGTCATCGCCACTGAGTATAAAAACACTCTTCCGCTAAAACTCACTAAAGAAGTCGCTAGAGCTGTTATAAAAGCTAGCTCAAGCTACGCCCTAAGACAAAATAATGATAGCTGGAGCGATTTGGTTGCAGCAGCTATAGATATATTTGGGTTTGCAACCGCAAGGGCTGATATCCGCTATATTCCGACCTTTCCATCAAATTTTAGCGTAGTTTCAGTTCCAAATTTAGGCGTGGCTAGGATTGAGTTTGGTGGGGATAGAGATACTATAAACTTAAATTTACCGCAAAATAAAAATATTATAATTTACATAAAATCAGTTAATCCAAATTCACTAATTTTGGATAAAATCGAGTTTTAAAAGGAGAATTATGAAAAACTTAAAAATTTTACTATTTTGCATATGTCTTGGGCTTTTAGCGGGGTGTGCTAAAAATCCAACAAAAGAGCTTGCAGATCATAATATCATAGTCCTAGACAAGAGTGCAATCAAAGGTTTTGAGCTTGTAAATGTCGCCAAAATAGACGATGGTGACGGCTTTGTAAGAGCTCAAGCTGTGCTTAGAAATACAACAAGCAAACCAAAACTACTATCTTATAAAGTTTCGTGGCTTGATGAAAACGGATTTTATGTAGAAAGTATCACCTCAAAGCGGCAAACTATAGAAGTCGCCCCAGAAGCTGAAGTTGTGATAGATGGCGTGGCTGCAAATGCAAGTGAGTTTAAGATTTTCATCGATTCATCCCAAAAAGGTGAATTTTTAAACCCAACAAATTTTAAATATCAAGGAAAATAAATGAAAAAATATCTGATTTTAATAGTTGCAATTTTAATAAGTGGTTGTAGCGTAAAAACCCAGTATGTAGAAGATGGCAAAGCTTATGGTGAATATAACCCATATCTAAGCCTTGGAATTGATAG
Source organism: Campylobacter sp. (assembly GCA_022775765.1). Classification (GTDB taxonomy): domain Bacteria; phylum Campylobacterota; class Campylobacteria; order Campylobacterales; family Campylobacteraceae; genus Campylobacter_B. The sequence goes on from JALFKC010000031.1 coordinate 11,429, forward strand.
TGCGGATTTTGAATACGCAGCCTCTAACGCGGTAAATGGCCTGTTAAAAAGTGGTGCATTAAACAAAGCTGATGGGTCAAGGTATGTCATCGCAGTTGGCAATGTGGTAAATGATACAACCCAAAGAATTGACACCGATCTTCTAACCAAAAAGATAAGAATTGAGCTTCTAAACTCAGGTAAAGCCATCATAACTACCGCAATTAGTGAAAATGGACCTGAAGATGAGACTACCTTTATCGTTAGAGACCAAAGAGATAATGAAGAGTTTAATCAAAGCACAATAGCTCAAAAAGGCACGCTTCACGCCCCAGATATGAGCTTAAATGGCAAAATTTTGCAACGCACAACATTGCTTGACAAAAAAAGACAACTCGTGGATTATTATTTTCAGCTAACTTTAACCGACATAAGTTCAGGGCTTGCCTTGTGGGAAAATGAGACCAAAATCACAAAAACAGGAAGTGCTAAAAGCGTGGTGTGGTGATGAGAAATTTACGCAAATTTATCTTTGAATTTGCGTAAATTTAATGATAAATTTATAATACAAAAAAGTGTAAATTTGCAGTTTTATATTATCAATATGATAAGATTTATCATATTTATGTGATGAGAAACTATACAATATCGCTTAATAAAGCTTAAATTTAATCATTTTTTTGTTTTACTTAACTATCTGCGATTTTTCAAATACTTTTTGATGTCATACTCTATAGGCATATTAAAAGTCAAATAACCATTTGATAGCATAGAATTTGGTGGCTTTGGAAGAGGCGAAGCACTTTTAAAAAGCCTTATCGCGTCTTCATTTAGAGAGTGAAATTTTGATGGTTTTTTGATATTAATAGACATAAGATTTCCATCTTTGTCTATTTTCACTATTACAACAACTTTATCCTCTTCTTTATTTATCAAGCTATTTTTTGGATAACTCTTAAATTTATTCAGATGAAAAATCAACTCTCCTTGGTAGCTCTTAGATTTTGAGTTGGATGTGCCTAGATTTGATGATGAAATTTTAGTGCCATCGCCACTAATTGGTGAGCTAGAATAGTTATTTTTGGCAATAGAGTTTAACTTACCACTATAAGAAGATGGCGGTTTATTGCTATGTTTTTGCTTTATTTTTTTACTAGTATGAGTTTGGACATTTTGATCTATTTTTTTAACTTTAACAATTTCTACCTCACTTTCAATTTCAAACGCCTCTACTATCTCTTTGTCGATATAAGCTTCATTAATCTCATCCATAGCTTCGTAGCTAAGCTCTGATTTTACAGAGTCGAAAGATAGCTCTTTTAAATCACCAATAGGCAGATCTGAAATTATCATCACAGATTCAAACTCACCCATTTCACCACTATATCCGCCTGCTAAATCTTTATACTTAGGATGATAAAATATATAAAATATCAAAGCAAAATGCAGTAAGCTAGAAAAAACTAGCCCAAAGAAATAAACTTTTTTATCAATCATTGATTTGAGATGAAAGGGCAATCTTTAAATAGCCTAATTCTTTGACTTTTTTTATAGTATTCATCAAAGTTCCATATTCAACACTAGTATCCACATAAAAATATATAGTCTCTTCAAAATTTTCAGAAGTTAAAAATGCTAAATTTGCAGATAAATCTGCTAAATGTATAACTTTGGAATTTATAGATACTATGCCATTTTTATCTATTGAAATTATTACAAACTTCTCTTTATCGGCAGTAAAATTCTTACCCACCTTTGGCAACTCTATTTTGTCCGAGCTTGTCATAAGTGGCGTTACTGCCATAAAAATTATAAGTAGCACAAGCATTACATCTATAAAAGGCGTCACATTTATATCGCTTAAGATTTTTTCATCTTTTGTCTCAATCATTTTTATCTCCATTTGTAGTTCTACTAGCTATGACAAAAAGCATAGTCGCCATCTCATCTAATAAATTGATGAAGATAATATTTTTGTTTAGTAAGAGATTATAAAAAAGTACCGCTGGTATTGCAGCCCAAAGCCCAAAAGCAGTAGCAAATAGTGCTTCAGCTATACCAGGGGCTACAACTTCAAGAGTTGTATTGTTTGAAGAAGCAATTCCGATAAAACTATTCATTATCCCCCAAACAGTTCCAAAAAGCCCTATAAATGGTGCAGATGAACTGATAGTCGCTAAAATACTAGTAAATTTTTTGATATTTAGCGATATAGCTTTTACCCTAATTTCAAGTCTTAATTTTATACAACTATCTATTTTTGATAAATTTTTTGATTTAGATATCTCATCCATTATCTCTTTTGAAAGAGTATTGGCAAAATCACAATCTTTAAATTTAGGCAAATCTTTGATAGTTTCTACATTTTTTAGCATCTCCAAGCTCTTTTTGATATTTTTGTTGCCATAAAAATATTGCAATGATTTTGCAAAAACAATCCCCCACGAGACAAAAGAAAATATCACAAGTATATATATGACTGATTTTACCACAATATCAGCATTGGTGTATAACATATATATTGAAAATTCATCTCCTTGCTTTAAAATATCTGAACCAGCCAAACAAAAAGTGCTCATAAACAATAAAATAATATATCTCATTATTTTCCTTTAAAATTTATATTCAATGCTTGCTAAAATAGTTCTACCTCTTGCTTGATTATCAAAAAGCGTTATATCATTACCATTAATATCATATTGGGCTTGATTGGTGGTAGAATTAAACGAATTTAAAGCATCCATATAGTTTTTATCAAATAAATTTTGAATTTCAAATCTAAATGTAAAGTTTTCTTGTGGCTGCAAAATAACATAAAAATCATATATAGTTGGTATGTTTGGAAGTTTTTCTGTTTTAAACTCTGGATAAAAATCATTTGGGTCATTGCTATTTACTCTTTCTTCTTTTGAACTTACCCTTTTTGCACTTCCTGTATATTTAGCAATCATTCCAACGGTTAATTTTTCATTATAAAGTCTAGTTCCAATATCAACAGTCGCGTATGTTTTGGGAAGTTGTGATAATTCAGTATATCCGCCAAATGAATTTGCACCAGCCCCACTAGTTTCATTTGTAATTTGGTTGCTATTTTGTCTTGAATAACTTGCTTTTATATAAAACTTCCCAGCATCATAGCTAAGTTCGGCCTCAATGCCACGAAATTTAGTAACTTCTTGCTGATTTAAGTGAAGCATAAAAGCGTCTGTTGTATAAAAAGATTTGTTATAAATATAATCATCAATATGAGTGTTGTAATAAACTAATTTAAATCCCAACCTATCATCACCAAAAATATTTTCTTCATATCCATTAAGTCCGATTTGCCAGGTTTTTGCACTTTCTGGTTTTAAAAATGGATTAACACCATTTCCTTCATTTGTAGAAAAAAACATCTCTTGGACATTTGGTGGTCTTGTAGTTTTTGAATAGCTAATAAATGGCATAAAAAGATTGTGAAATTTAGCCGAAAACAAAAGTGAATAGTTGAGTTCTATATCGTCTTTTTTGATATCAGTCGCATCTTTTGGGAAACAAAATTGACTTATATCACAATATGGTTTATGACCTTTTAATTCCCATTTTGAGAAATTTAAATTTGTATCAAAACTAAAAATATCATATTCAAATGAATTATCTAAAAAAATAGTTGTAATTTTTTGTTCGCCTTTTGGTTGAAATGGAACAGAAGTAGCACCTGCTAAATTCATATTCATACTGTTTTTATATTCGTTATTAAGATAATTTATACCCAATTTAGAAACTATATTGAAGTTATTAATTTCAAATTTTGCAGCATTGCTTAGGTGAAGCGTTAGGGCATTATTGTCGCTTTTTAGGTTATTAGACATATCACTTCTTCCAAAAAATACTGCATCATCAAGATATTTTTGCCTTCCTTTGGCATAAGATGCTAAAATGCGAATATCAATTAACTCATTTTGTGGTTTAAATTTATAATCAATTTGATAATTATCATGCTTCATATCTCTACTAGCTAAAGTATTTTCATACCTTCTATAACTAAGCACAGTCTGGGTAAATTCATCTGGTTCAAGCTCAACCTTAAAAAGATAACTTTGTGGTCTTTGAGTTAGCTCAGATGGATCAAATGGTCTAGTTGAAATATATTTTTGGTTAAACTCACTTTGAGGTTTGCTAGAATCATAGTCTGGATTTGGGATGAATTTTTCACTAATTTTTCCACCGCCACCAACTTCATAATTTTGCGTTATCTTTTTCTTGCTATATCCAAACAAAACACCCACATTCCTGCCAGTTTCATTTTCATATTTGGCTGCTACACTTCCCATATAATTAAATCCAATGCCATTTGTTCCATGCGAATATCTACTCATAAAACCAAATAAATTTCCATCTCTAACTACATCATCAACACATATTGTTCTAAAATTTGCACTCCCCATAAGGCCAAAATTGCCATTATTAAATGTCCCTTTTGTCATATCAACTGCAACCAAAAAGTTTTGATCGACCATCGCCCCAAACGCTGAAGTTCCAATATTGCCTCCATCAGTATGGAATCTGCCATTATCGCCTGAAGTTCCAAAAAATGTCTGAGTAACACCATCTACCATCGTATTTACACGCCCAAATCCACTAGTTCCTCTAATATTTACTTGAAGAGTTCCTTGAGTTTGATCTGTATGAGTGTAACTCCCAGGAATTGATCTAACTATACTGTCTATACTTTGGGTATTGCCACTAATCTCACCCCTTGAACTAACAGCTCCTGGTGTTAGGAAGTGCTTCTCACCATCTTTTATCTCTTTGGCTGAAATCTCTAAAGTATCAAACTCAAGCTCATCAGCATTCATAAAAAATGCAGTCAAACTACAAATCAGAACAAATTTGACAAATTCTCTCAATATATATCCTTTTTAATAATTACGATATAGTCAGATAAATTCTCATCGTAATTATTTAAATTTTTACTATCATTTTCAAATACAACCACTATTACAGTTTTGTCTGTTTTAAAATCATCTATGTGAAGCAATACTCCCATATCTTTATAAATATGAAATTTTCCTGCAATCAAAACCGCTAAATTTTGGCTATGAACCAGCTTATCTGCCATTCTTCTATCTTTGTATTGTTGAATTTCAACCATTTTTTCTAAAATTTCATTGTCATCTATATTGTGATTTTTATTAATTAAATATCTAATTTTTTCTTTTACAGCTTTAGTTGTTGATCGTTTCCCATAAAGTGGCTTGGCTCCACTATAAATAGTATCTATTTCGTCTTTATTTAAATTCCCAGCTATTAAATTTATATCTGAGTAAAACAGCCTTTCTATTAAATTCCCATAATATTCATAATTCCATTTTTTATCCCATTTAAGGGTGTTTGCTAGATATTTTGGACTTATACTTGATCTGTTTTGCATAGCCTTGTCCCAATAATTTTGTTTATTTGACTCGCCCATTTCAAGGATAACATCTACTTTTTTGTGTTTAGCTAAATCCAGTATTATTTTTTGCTCTAAGAAGTGATGAATCATATTATCATGGGCTTCACCAAGCAAAATAATATCGTTTTTCAAGAGTTTTGGTATAAAATCATTATAAGCGATGAATTCTTTATTTTTTAAATCTAGTATCTTAAAATCGCTAAAATTTTCTGACACCTCTAGCTTTTTTGTAGCACAACCAACAAAAATAAACAAAAAAGCAAATAAAGCTATTTTTTTAACCATTAAAATATAATCCTTTTATAATTTTGATAGTTATTATCATATTTTATTGCTTAAATTCTTATTAAATAAATTATTTTTTATTAGTTTAATTTTTATAAATATTTCAGATAAAATTTAAAAAATATTATAAAATATGTCTTTGGATAAATATTATGTGAGTAAAAATAGAGAGATTAATTTAAATAAATATTGTAATTATTTAAAATTATGTTATGTTAGATTTTGTATAAATTTGCCTCACTTTTGTGAGACAAATTTACTCTTTTGTTATAGAATCTACATCTATTTTATTGCTTCCAATTAGTTCGCTATCAACTTCCCCAATTATCCTAACTGTGTCATTTACGCCAACATTTTGACCACGCCAATCATCGTCATCTATCTCAACTACGATAGTCCCAGTCGCGTCTTTAAACTCATAATTTTCATCGCCTAAGCTTTTTGTGATATTACCAACTAAAATTACTTTTGTGTCATCTTTTGCTGACAATGCCTCTTTGACTGTAGTTACATTTCCAGGTCCATTAAATCCACCTTGTGAGCTAGGTCCGTTAAATCCACCAGCTGCAAAAATCATAGAACTAGCAACCGCTAGAGATAAAAATATCTTTTTCATCTTTTCTCCTTAAATTGATGATCATCGATTATATGCAAACAAAGACAACAGTTATCTAATACAATAAATTTTTACTAATATTAATTAAATTTATCTATAAATTTAAGTTAAGATTTGATAAAATACTAATTTAAGCACTAAAAATGGACTACATAGTTCTTATATTTTGCTTTTTTTATATTTGATATTAGAAGTATTAACTGTTATGATGACTATATTGTAAGAAAAATATTAAGTAAAAAGATATTTTATGATGAATTAAGGAATGTATTTCTACCTTAAAAATGATTACTTCAAAAAGCTTGATTTTATATCCCAAAAAGATAGGAACTGGAATTTTTACAAATATCTATATGTTTGACAAGTCTGATTTTGAAAATTTTATAAAGTTTTTAAAGAGTAAAATATTAGAAATTATTATGGGGTTTAGGTTAAATTTATGAGTTTGTTTTATAAAAAATGTGAAATTTGCGGTCACAAAATCAAGAAACGAGTCAAAATTTTTTCTCCACTTTCAGAAATAGAGTGTAAAAATTGCAAAACAGTATATAAAATCAAACAGCCACTTATACTCAAAATCTTAATATCCATACTTGATGAAATTATGTTTATAATTATACTAATTTGCGGTGCTTATTTGGCGCTATATATTGATGAAAATTTTTACTGATTAGATGGTGGAATTTTTATTAGTATTCATAGAATTTTTTTAATTTTAACCCTAATATTTGCTTTTATTATTGGTATTTTATCAAGTCTAATCTTGCCATTGACATCCAAATTTACAATCAAAAAAGATAAGACCAACAAAAATCCAAAAACTATATTTGGCAAATTTATCAAGTTTTTATTCTCAAAAATCAGCAATAAAGACAGCTGAATTTACCAAAATTTTCATCTTAGGCTAAATTTTCCTAAGCTTTGCTATCTCATCTCTTAGGGCTATTGCCTTTTCGAACTCAAGTGCATCTGCGGCCTCTTTCATCTGTTTTCTAAGCTCTTTGATGATTTTTGCCCTTTCGTTTGCTGGCATTTTTTCCTCTTTTTTCACAGCTCTTAAAATCTCAGAAGCGTCCTCAGTTTTTAGGCTATCTTCAATATTTCTAGTAGCAGAGTGCGGGGTAATGCCGTGAGTTTTGTTGTATTCATCTTGGTAAGCTCTTCTTTGCGTGGTTATATCGATGGCTTCTCTCATTGATTTGGTGATTTTTTTGCAAAACATCACAACTTCGCCATTGACATTTCTAGCCGCTCGCCCCATAGTTTGAATTAGGCTCGTAGTTGAACGCAAAAAGCCTTCTTTGTCCGCATCCATTATCGCTATAAGGCTCACTTCGGGCAGATCTAGCCCCTCTCTTAGCAAATTTATACCGATTAACATATCAAAATCTCCACGCCTAAGCCCGCGGATAATCTCATTCCTCTCGATCGCGTCAATGTCAGAGTGCATATACTTAACCTTTATGCCAAGTTCTAGGTAGTATTTACTTAGCTCTTCGGCCATCTTTTTGGTTAGCACAGTTACCAAAACCCTTTCATTTCTCTCAATCACTACCTTTGCCATATCGTGCAGAGTTTCTACTTGATTATCGCTATCTTTTAGAGTGATTTTAGGATCAAGTAGCCCCGTTGGACGCAAAATTTGATGAAATATATGACCTTTTGAGATGTTAAGCTCATAATCATTTGGCGTAGCTGAAACAAACAAAAATTTCGCTCTTTTATTTATAAATTCCTCAAATTTCAAAGGGCGGTTATCAAGGGCTGATGGAAGCCTAAATCCATACTCAACCAAGGTCTCTTTTCTACTTCTATCGCCTGCATACATTCCACGAAATTGTGGCAAACTCACATGGCTTTCATCCACAATCACCAAATAATCCATATTTTTTATCTCATAATAATCAAAAAGGCTATATGGCGTCTCACCTGGTTTTTGCCCTGTGATATATCTTGCGTAGTTTTCAACGCCCTTTGTAGATCCAGTAGAACTAAGCATCTCAAGGTCAAACTCAACTCTTTGTTTTAGGCGTTGTGCTTCGACTAATTTACCTGTGTCAGTAAAGTATTTAAGACGTTCATCTAGCTCTATTTCTATGCCTTTAATCGCCTCTTTTAGGCGGTTTTCGCCCACGATAAACTGGCTTGCTGGGTAGAGAATAAATTTATTTATATCCTTGGTTTTTTTGTTTTCAATGTAGTCAAAATGATACATCTCATCTATCTCATCGCCAAAAAACTCAACCCTTATCGCCTCATCATTAAAATACGCAGGGTAGATATCCACCACATCTCCATTTACTCTAAAATCCCCCCTATCAAAAAAATTGTCATTTCTTTTGTAACCCATATCAACGAGCTTTAGTAGGAATTTGCGTTGGTTAAATTTCGCCCCTTTCTCAAGCATAAGCACCATTCCTTGGTATTCAGCAGGGTTTCCAAGGCCGTAATTTGCAGAAACTGAAGCCACCGTAATAACATCGTCAAAGGTTAGCAAATTTGCAGTCGTGCTAAGCCTGAGACGTTCTAGTTCATCATTGATTGAGCTATCTTTTTCGATAAAAAGATCTTGCCTTGGGATATAAGCCTCAGGCTGATAATAATCATAGTAGCTGATAAAATACTCTACTTTATTGTGCGGGAAAAATCCCTTAAATTCGCTATAAAGCTGTGCGGCTAGGCTTTTGTTGTGTGTCATTATTAGGGCTGGTATATTTAAGTTTTTGATAATATTTGCCATTGTAAAAGTTTTGCCACTTCCTGTAACGCCTAAAAGAGTTTGAAATTTATTGCCCGAATTGATGGAATTTACTATGCCGTCTATTGCTTTTTGTTGGTCATCACTAGGGCTAAATTTACTTACTAAATCAAATTTATTCAACTTTTTCCTTTATTTATCCTAATATTGTATAATCCTAATTTTAAATTATATCAAAAAAGGGTTTATAATGTTTGAAGAACAAAAAGTTGTGACTACTTTAGGCGATAAAATCAACGAATTAATCACCAGATACGAAAGCGAATGTGAAACCAACAAATCTCTTAGAAACGAACTCGCAGCAGTAAAAGCACAAAATGAAGCGTTAAATTTGCAACTTGCAAAGCTTGAAGAGGATATCACTATGAAAAGCTTAACTGAAGAAGATCTATTTAAACAGATAGAAGATGTGCTTGCTAAATGAAAAGAATAGAAGTTTATATCACAAGCAAGTCTCTTTCAAGGTCTTACAAGATAGAAATTCAAGATGAAGAATTTGCCACAATTTTTAAAAAAGAGCTAGGAACTTTGGTCGATGGTGGCAAATTTCTTGACGCACAAAATCTACTTGACGCATATGTCAAAAAAAGCTACGAAAACTATCTCCAACTCAAAAAACTCAACGAATATAGTGGTTTAATCGAAAAACTAGATAAAATTTAAGTTATATAAAACTCAAAGCCCAATACAAATATTATCATAAGCATAGGAGTGACTATATTTTGAGAATTTAAAAGCTCAAATTTTAAATTAAAAAGGCTAGAATTTAACATAAATTAATTCATAAATTTTCAAGTCATAAATTTAGCAAATAAGTTTGATATATTTTAATAAAATTTCTCAATAATTTCATTTAATCTAAGATTTTAAATTTAAGCATATTTTATAATTTACTAGCAAATGTAAATAAATTGATATTTTGTAAATTCAAAAGAAGCTTAAATTTGCCATCCAAAGTGTGGATGGCAAAGTATTAATTATCAGTTTTCTATGTAGTTTTTGAGTTTTCTGCCAACTTTTGGATGTTTGAGTTTTTTGATGGCTGAACTTTCGATTTGGCGAACTCGCTCTCTTGTGACATTTAGTTCCTTGCCTATCTCTTCTAGGGTTCTATCACTCTCATCATCAAGCAGACCAAATCTCATCCTAATTACCGCTTTTTCCCGCTCATTTAGCTGATCCAAAACCTCTTCAATCTGCTCTTTTAAGTCGCCCTTTAGGATATAATCCATCGGCGAAAGTGAGCTTTTGTCCTCTACAAAATCTCCAAATTTACCATCATCTTCATTGCCGATTGGTGCTTCAAGGCTAATAGGCTCTTTTGTAATTTTGATGACTTGCTTAACCTTATCCACGCTAAGATCAATCTCTTTAGCTATATATTGTACATCTGGTTCTTTGCCCTCTTCGTGGATATATTTTCTAGTGACCTTATTGATTTTGTTGATAGTCTCTATCATATGGATTGGAATTCTTATCGTTCTAGCTTGATCCGCAATCGCCCTTGAAATCGCCTGCCTAATCCACCAAGTCGCATAGGTTGAGAATTTGTAGCCTTTTTTATACTCAAATTTATCAACCGCTTTCATAAGGCCGATATTACCCTCTTGTATGAGGTCTAAAAACGGAAGCCCACGATTTGTATAGCGTTTGGCTATACTTACCACAAGACGCAAATTTGACTTAGCCATCCTTGACTTTGCACGGTCTGAGATTTTTTTACCCCTTTTAATTTGCTCAAGTATCCTTTTGAGTGCGTCTGGCTCCAAATCAAAGCTATCCTTGCTCGCTTCTTTTGTTTGAAATAGCTTTTTGATATCTACATAAGTTGATACCATCGTCGCTTCAGGAACTCTCTCAGCTATCTCTTCTTTGCTAAGTTTTGTGATGTCTTTTAGGATATCTTGGTGATTTTTTTTGAGTTCAGCACTAAACATAGGAAGCTTGTATTCAAGCCTTTTTAGCTCTCTTTCAAACGAATCATCACTTTTAAGTGCTGTTTCCATTGACTTGACAATCTCGTTTATAAGCTTACTAGTTGGTCCTAAATCCATAAGCTTGTCTTTTAGGATTTTTTTCTTAAAGGCTAGACAAAGTTTGGCGTGAAGTGAGTCTTCGTGTGAATCATCTTGAAGCTCTTCAGAGTTTTTGCTAGCAAATTTCATCCAGTCTTTTTTGGCTTTTTCAAGAGCTTTAAAACTCTCTATTACATTTTGTGCTCTTTTGTCAAGCTTGCGTGAAGTTGGTGTCTCTTTTTCTTCGCTTTCATCTATATCTTCATCGTCGCTTTCATCATCATCCCCATCGTCAAAACTCTTAAAAAGCTCTTTTACACGCCTTTCTCTATTAATTAATGGCTCTTTATAATCAAGTATAAAATCTATCAAATATGGCACCGAACAAAATGCATCGATGATTATATCTTCGCCAAGTTCTATCTGCTTGCTAATCTCAATCTCTTCTTCTTTAGTTAGAAGTGGAATTTGCCCCATCTCTCTAAGATACATTCTAACTGGGCTATCTGATCTAGTCCATTCTGAGAGTTCGCCCTCGTTTGTAAGGTCAAAATCTTCTTCAAGATTATCCTCTATAAACTTAAGGGCTGCCTCTTTGCGTTTTTTGGCATCTTCTATATTTTTGAGTTTTGAGATTTCAGCCGAAGATAGAAGCTCAACATTAAATTTTTGCGATAAATTATCTATTTTTTTGACATTTGTGATAGTTGGGGATTTTGGAAAATATTTGATTAATTTTTCATAAGTTACATAACCATCTTTATTCTCTTCAAACAACTGCTCAATTTCTGTAAAAAAATCTTTTGAAGTGTTTTTTGACATATAGTGAAGCTCCTTTGTGATATTTAAGGTAGATATTATACCGAAATTTTCTTAAATATGTATAAAATCTAAGCTTTTTATGCTATTTTAAGAAAATTTACCATATTATTTTAAATTTACTTTTTATTTTAAAGAGGATTGGTGAGCTTAAAAGAGATTTTCAAACACACACTACCGGTAATGTTTGGCTATATTCCACTTGGAATGGCATACGCTATTCTTGGTGTTAGTTTAGAGATTCCAGCGTGGTTTATAGCCCTAGCAAGCGTGATAGTTTATGCTGGAAGCGGGCAATTTTTATTAGTTGGACTCATTGGAATGGGTTCAAATTTGCTAAGCATTTTTATAGCGACATTTTTGCTAAATTTGCGTCATATGTTTTATGCAATCTCTTTGCTTAGCGATATTTCAGCCTTAAAAAGGGGTAAAATTTACGCCATATTTGGGCTAACTGATGAGAGTTTTGCAGTATTAAAAGGGATGAGTATTGAGCCCAAAAATAGAGACAAAATATACTTTTTTGTAATATTTTTCAACCAAATTTACTGGGTTTTGGGGACGATTTTGGGAATTTTAGTCGGCAAAAACCTTAAGGTTAATTATAGTGGAATAGAGTTTAGCCTAACTGCACTTTTTGTTGTATTGGCAATTGAACTTTTTAAAAATAATGCAAATTTTAAAGTGCTATTTCTAGGCATACTCATCGGAATTTTGGGATTGATTTTTGTTCCACAAAACTATATGCTTTTAGTATGTCTTTGTATAGGCATTGTTTTACTTTTTATATTTAGGAAGTGGATATGAGTGAGATTATAAACGCTACAAGTTCAAATTTTTACCTTTTTATGACGCTTATAATTGCTAGTATTGCCACTTTTCTTACTAGGTCGCTTCCATATTTTTTCCTAAAAAAGCACTCATCTCATCCTATATTAATGTTTTTGCAAAAAAATATGGGACTTTTGATAATGGTAATTTTAGTTTTTTACGCTTTGAAGCCGACTAAATTAACTGAATTTCCTTTTGGTTTGCCAGAAATTTTATCAGTGATTATCTGCATAATACTTCAAATTTACAAGAAAAACGCCCTTGTAAGTATAGCTTTTTCAACGGCGTTTTATATGATTTTGATTAGGGCTTTGAGTTAGTGATGAGATATAGTATCTCTCGTTCACTTAAGTTTGAGTGGTTTCCTGCCTCTTTTATGGATGAGTTTAAAACTTCTGCATTTTGTAATATTTCAATATTTTCTTTCCTTGTTTCAAAAATCTCAGTAGCTTCTTTAATATTTATAGCTGACACACTCTCATAAAGCACGCCAAAATCCGCCTTTGTAATGCGAGAACTCATATCATCACCACCCAAATCAATCCCCAAAGTTGCAACCAAACATATCACGCTAAAACAGGCAATAACTGCAAATTTTACCCCACTAAAATACCGCTTAAACACACCTTTATTGGCAAACGCGTGAAGCAGTCCAAAGAGCACAAACGTCATCCCTATATATTCGTGGATCTCTTTTATTCCAAAAGTTTTAAAATTAAAAAACATCAAAATTCCACTAATTGCCACCACAAAAAATCCACCAACCATCAAAGTTGTCGCATAAGCTTGCTTGATTTTCATAATTTCTCCTTTAAATTTTGGCAAATTCTAAGCTAAATATGTGAAAAAAATGTTAAAATTTCTTTGAAATTTAGCCTATAAAATTGCAAATAAGGATAAAAGCTTGGATTGGATTTTGTTTGTTGGAACTTTTGGGATGGTATCGCTACTTCCTGGGATTAATATGTTGATGGCGTTTAGTGTTGGACTAAGCGTTGGGTATAAAAGAGCGTTTTTGTTTATAATAGCTGGCGTACTAGGGATTGGAATAGTTAGCTTTGTCTGTGCGGTTGGAATAGGGGCTTTGATTATAAATTTTCCAAAAGTCTTTGTGATTTTAAAAACAATCGGCGGATTTTATGTGCTCTATATCGCCTATAAAATTTTCAAGCAAAACGCCTCATTTAGCCACATAGATGGCACTCACGCTCTAAGCAAAAAAGAGCTAATTACTCAAGGTTTTATCACTTGCACCACAAATCCAAAAGCTTGGATATTTATAGCTACACTTTTGCCGCCATTTTTAGATAAAAATGACCCGATCAATCTCAAAATGGCTTTTATAGTTGGCACTATAATGCTAATTGAGCTAACATCATATAGTATTTACGCTCTTGGTGGGGCCGTATTTAAGATATTTATGGCTAAATACACCAAAATTATCAAAAACATCTCGGCGACTTTAATCGCTTTGGTGGGGCTTTGGATAATTTTTGAGTAAGAATTAATTTTAATTTGGTAAAATTAAAGCTATTAATTCAAAAAAGGAAAATTATGGCTAAAGTTTGGAAATTCAAAGACAATATTGACACAGATATCATAATTGCTGCTAGATATCTTAACACATCAGACCCCAACGAACTTGCAAAACATATAATGGAAGATACTGACAAGGATTTTTTTAGTAAAATTTCAAATGGCGATATTATAGTTGCAGGTGAGAATTTTGGCTGTGGAAGCAGTAGAGAACACGCCCCACTGGCCCTAAAAGCTGCTGGAATTAGTGTGATAATTGCAAAATCTTTCGCAAGAATTTTTTATAGGAATAGCTTTAATACTGGGCTTTTAATCCTTGAGTGCAAAGAAGTTGATGATATCAAAGAGGGTGATGAGCTTGAGATTGATATGGATGGTGGCAAAATTTATAATAAAACTACAGATAAAACTTACAATTTTGAGCCAATCCCTGAGTTTATGCAAAAGTTGCTGAATGCAGGTGGGCTGATAAACTACGCTAAAGAAAATGTGATAAGGTAGGAATTGATGAAAAAATATAATATTTGTGTGATAAAAGGCGATGGAATAGGTCCTGAGATAATCGACGAAGCTACGAAAGTTTTGGACGCTGTGAGTATGAAATTTGGCTTTGAGTTAAACTACGAATACGCCCCAATGGGTGGAGAGGCTATTGATATATATGGCGAACCACTTCCTAATGAAACGCTAAATTCAGCCAAAAACTCAGACGCCGTGCTTTTTGGGGCAATTGGTGGGGCAAAGTGGGATAATCTACCACGCCTTCTAAGGCCAGAAAGCGGGCTTTTAAAGCTTAGAAAAGAGCTTGAGGCGTTTGCAAATTTGCGTCCAAGCAAGGTCTTTAACACTTTAGTTAATGCATCAACTCTCAAACCTGAAATTCTAAAAGGCGTGGATTTGGTGGTGGTTAGAGAGCTAACCGGTGGACTATATTTTGGACAACCTCGCCAAAAAAACGAAAAAGACGCGTTTAATACGATGATTTATACAGACAAAGAGATTGAAAGAATAGCCAAATTTGCCTTTGAAACAGCACTAAAAAGACGCAAAAAAATTACCCTTGTAGATAAGGCAAATGTTCTTGAAACAAGCCAACTTTGGAGAGAAGTTGTAGCAAAAGCGGCTGAGAGTTACAGTGAGATTGAGCTTGAATATATGTATGTTGATAATGCCGCAATGCAGCTTGTTAGAGACCCAGGGCAGTTTGATGTCATTCTTACTGAAAATCTTTTTGGTGATATTTTAAGCGATGAGGCGAGTATGATATGTGGCTCGATTGGGCTTTTGCCAAGTGCAAGTATCGGTGGCAAAGTTGGAATTTATGAACCAATTCACGGAAGTGCCCCTGATATCGCAGGTCAAGGCATAGCAAACCCAATCGCAACTATTCTAAGTGCAGCGATGATGCTTAGATACTCATTTGACGAAAATGACGCAGCCGACGCAGTAGAAAAAGCGGTTGAAAAGGTGTTAGATGATGGCTATAGAACCAAAGATATAGCAAATTTTGACGCCAAAGAGATATGTTCGACCGATGAGATGGGCTCACTAATTAGCAAATATATAGAAGATGAATGAAAATTTACAAATTGCATTAAAGCTTGAGAGTATGGGAAATTTAAAAGAAGCTTACGAAATACTCTCAAAAATTTATGAATTAGACAGAGAAAATTTGGAGCTAAAAGTCGCTTATCGTAGGCTTTATAATAGACTTTTTTGTTTAAATAGAGATATGCTTAAGCTATTTTTAAGCAATGACGACTATAGCACTGATAAATTTAAAAGATGGTTGGTTGAGTTATGATAGAAGAGATGGCCAAAATTCTTATAAAAGAGCTAGAAGATAATCTACAAAAAAAGCAAGAGTTGAGTAAAAGTCTTAAAAACTCAGATAAATTCACAGATAAAACTTCGCAAGAATTTACAACAAATAGCGATATTTCAAACCAAAATTTATCCTCAAATTTAACAAGCAAAAACTTACCCGCCCCAAATTTAGACCAAAATTTACAAGACACATCTACGCAAATTTATGCTAGCGATGGTGAGAATTTAGAGATTTCTACCGCGCCAAATGCTATTTCATTCAACCAAACAGACCAATCACCAAATCAAGTTATCACTGTAACGCAAATTCAAAAAGATGAAGCAAGTCTCAAACAAGAAATTGAGTTTTTGAGTGCAATAAAAGAGAGAATTTTGGTTTTGTTTGAGGGGCTAAATAGTTTTGAGATTACCGATATAGAGGCAAAACTTGAACTAAATGTCAAATTTTTGGAGTTTTTACTTGCGGCTATCGATGAACGACTTGAAAATCTACCAAAATAAAGATTTCTTGTTTCTTAAAAAAACTCTTGCAAAATTCACTAAAAGAGCCTATTTTGTGGGTGGTTTTGTAAGAGATAAGATAATGGGAATAGATAGCTTTGATATAGATATCGAAGTCTATGATATAGACCCAGTTAAATTTGATGAGATTATGAATAGTATCGGTGCAAAGGGGCACGGCAAGAGCTTTTTTGTCTATAAATATGCCAACTTTGATATCGCACTTCCTAGAGTTGAGAACAAAAACGGCGTAGGCCACAAAGCTTTTGAAGTTAGAGTTTGCAATGATGAATGTATTGCGAGCAAAAGACGCGATTTTACGATGAATTCAGTGATGATAAATATCTTTGATTTGCAAATTTTAGACTCTTATGGTGGCATAGCTGACTTGCAAAATGGAATTTTAAGAGTTATCAATGAGAGCTCATTTAAAGAAGATAGCCTTAGAGTGCTTAGGGCAGTGCAATTTGGGGCAAGATTTGGATTTAAAATAGAGCCAAAAAGTCTAAAAATTATGCGTGAAATGAGCCTTTTTGACTTAAGTCGCAACAGAATAAATTCTGAACTCAAAAAGCTTTTTAATGCAAAATATCAAGGATATGGACTTTTACTTTTAAAAACTTTGGAGATTTTTAAGCTTTGCTTTGGCTTTGAAATTAGTTCCAAAGCCTGCTTTGAGAGTGCAAAACTCATCGATAAGACCTTAAAATTTATAAAAGATGATGAGCGAGTTTTTTTATATGTTTTGGCAAATTTAAATGGCATAAATATAGCAAATTTGCTAGAGTATATGGGGCTTGAAAACGCTTACAAAAGTCTGATTAACGAGCCATTTTTCCTAAATCCAACAGAGTACGATTTGATGAGTATTGCCCTAAAAAAGCCCATTTGTAAATGGCTTGGGTTAAATAGCAATGATATAATTGAAACTTCAAAAAAATTTGGAATTTATGATAAAAAATTTGACCCACAAATTTCATCAAAAGATGTGATTGATGATGGATTTATTGGACCTCAAATCTCTAAAGAGATAAAAAGACGCGAAAATTTAGCAATATGTAAGTTTTTAGAATATAAAATTTAATCAAAGGATTAAAATGTCAGAGAAAATTTTCAGTAAAATAGACGAACTTTTAAGCACTCATAATGCGTCATACAGAGTTTTAAACCACGCCCCTGCTGGAACTTCAGCTGAAGTTGCAAAAATTAGAGGCACCAAGCTAGGTCAAGGGGCTAAAGCTTTGGTTTGCACTGCTAAATTTGATGGGCGTAAAACCCATATTTTGGCTGTTTTGCCAGCTGATCACTCAGCTGATCTTACAAAGCTTGCTTTAAATTTAGGTGCTAAGAAAATCTCACTTGCAAGCCCAAAAGAAGTTAGCGAGCTAACAGACTGCGTATTTGGGGCAATTCCGCCATTTAGTTTTGATGATGGACTTGAGCTTGTGGTTGATCCAAATCTTTTTGGTAGATTTGATGAAATCGCCTTTAACGCTGGGCTTTTGGATAGATCAATCGTGCTAAATGCGGATGATTACAGACAAATTGTCAAACCAAAATTAGTAAGTTTTGCAAAAGTTTAAATTTACTAAAATATATGCAAATTTTTAGAATTTATATAGCCATATTTAGTATAACAAGCAGTCAAACAAAGTAAATTGAAGAGTATTTGTAAAATTTAGGCTAGTTTATTAAATTATTAGCCTTTTTGATATAGTAGCTATTTTTTATACAAATAGGAATGCTATCATAGTCAGAGCTGTTTTCTATACCAACAGAAATATAGCGAGTTTTTAAATAGAGCTCACCATCATAACTTCCATTAATAGAGATTTTTTTAGTATTTCAAAACTTAAAAAGCTTTCAAAATCGTTTTAAAATAGAAATTCATTGCTATTTTTGCCTATTTTTCCAACTCTTTAGTTTTAATTAGGGGCTAATAAATTTTCCCAACTTTTGCTATTGTTATTGGCAGTGCCTTTATGCTTTATAATTAAGTTTGTTGGTTATGGGCTATTTTTATAACAAAAAAATTGTTATAAGTATTAACATAGCTGATTAAATAAATAAAATTGATAGAATGCCGATTTTTATGAGATTAAAATGTATAAATGGTGGAAGTGTGCGGAATTGAACCGCAGTCCAAAAATAAAGCACCATAGCCTCTACATGTTTAGTAAAAGTGAAAATTTCATTTGCAAAGACTCACTTTCCAAAGCCAGATTTGCAAACTAAGACTAAAATTCACAAAAACGCTCGTCACACGCCTTTGCTACACTATTTGGGATTACTCGCTACAAAACTTAAATAGTATCGGTTTTAAGCAAGACTCAACTGAACTTACGCTACTTTTGCGTAAGCAGGAGCAAATTTAACGTTATTTGCGTTTAAATTTAGTTTGAGTTTATAACGCTATCTCAAGCGACATGCCACTATAGCGACTCTACTCCTGTCGAAGCCAAGTCACCCCCATAATTAAATTGGTTGCTGATTTTACACCAAAAAAAACTTTTTGTCAAATTTAACCAAAGCTTTGCTATAATTTCACCTCACAGGAGGAAAATTTGAAAAAAATTACTACAAAACATATTTTAAGTATGAAAAATAGAGAAAAAATAGTGATGATAACAGCATATGACGCACTTTTTGCACGGCTTTTTGATGAATATGTTGATATGATTTTGATAGGTGATAGTCTTAATATGAGCTTTAATGGCAAAGATGATACGGTTGATATTAGCCTTGAGGCTATGCTTTATCATACAAAAGCAGTTGTTAATGGAACCAAAAAAGCCCTTATTGTGATGGATATGCCATTTGGAAGCGTGATAGATGAAAAAACCGCACTCATAAACTCTATTAGAGGCTACAAAGAGTCTGGGGCGGACGCGGTTAAGATCGAGGGCGGCATAGAAAAAGTACCAATCATAAAAACTCTATGTCAAAACGGTATCGCTGTTGTTGGTCATATTGGTCTAAAGCCCCAAATGGTGAGATTTGAGGGTGGCTATAGCGTCAAAAAAGATACTCAAAAACTTATAAATGACGCCAATGCTTTAGAAGAAGCTGGGGTTTTTGCTATCGTGCTTGAGGCGACAAATAGTAGCGTTGCCAAAGAGGTAGCCACAAGTGTAAATGTGCCAATTATCGGTATAGGAAGTGGCGTAAATGTCGATGGACAGGTGCTTGTATGGTCTGATATGTTAGGAATTTTTGATAAATTTAAGCCAAAATTTGTAAAAAGATATCTTGATGGAGCAAATTTGATAAAAACTGCAGTCAAAGAGTATGCTAATGAAGTCAAAGAGTCTAAATTTCCATCAAAAGAATATGAATATAATAATTAAATTTATACACAATATAAAATCAATGGATAGTAATGGATAGAGTTGTAAAGATAGAAAAATTTGAATATGAAGGCGAATATGAAATCAGCCTAAGACCGACTAGTTTTGATGAGTATATTGGTCAAGATAAAATCAAGCAAAACTTAGAGGTCTTTATAAACGCTGCAAATATTAGGGGTGAGAGCTTAGATCATACTCTTTTTTATGGACCACCGGGGCTTGGCAAGACCACTCTAGCACACATCATCGCTTCAAAAATGAGTGCAAATATCAAGGTCACAAGTGCACCGATGATAGAAAAAACAGGCGATTTGGCCGCTATTCTTACAAATTTAGAAGAAGGAGATGTGTTTTTTATAGATGAAATTCACCGCCTTAGCCCAGCTATAGAAGAGGTGCTTTACTCGGCGATGGAGGATTTTAGGCTAGATATCATTATAGGAAGTGGGCCGGCTGCACAAACTATCAAAATAGACATACCAAAATTTACGCTAATTGGGGCAACTACAAGAGCTGGAATGATAAGTGCACCACTTAGAGACCGCTTTGGAATCTCCTTTAGGCTTGAGTTTTACTCACCAAATGAACTGGCTCTTATCATCCAAAAAGCCGCGATTAAACTTGGCAAATCCTGCCAAAAAGACGCCTCACTAGAGATTGCCAAAAGAAGCCGTGGTACCCCTAGAATCGCACTTAGACTATTAAAACGCATAAGAGATTTTGCTGATGTTAGCTTAGAGAGCGAAATCACGCTAGATAGAGCAGTTAGCTCGCTTGATAGCCTTGGGGTAAATTCACTCGGCTTTGATGAGATGGATTTACGCTATCTAAAAATTTTACTTGAAGCAAACAAGCGTCCTATGGGGCTTAGCACAATTGCAGCGGCTTTGAGTGAAGATGAAGGAACTATCGAAGATGTCATAGAGCCATATCTGTTAGCAAATGGCTATATCGAAAAAACTGCCAAAGGAAGAGTAGCAAATCACAAAAGCTTTTCTATTTTTAATCTACCTTATGATAAAGGATTGTTTGATGAAGATTAACACCAGTAAGATGTTTTTACTTGTTTGTATTTTCTTTGTTTTTAGTTGGGTAATTTATCTTTTTAAGTCGTTTTGGATGACGATAACTATAGGATTTTTGCTCTCTATTTCAACTTCAATTTTTTACAATAGAGTATTAAAACTCACAAATCATAGAGAAATTCTATCCGCTCTTATAGTCACTTTGGCGTTTTGCTTGATGTTTTTGTTGCCACTAGCTTACGCAATAACCCAAATCGCCATCCACTCATCAGCGATTGATATCGCTAAAATCACTGAAATTTTCAATAAAATTAGAAATTACCAGATCTCTTTGCCATCAGCATTTGAGTTTTTAGAGCCCAAAATACAAGGCTTTTTGGAGTCAATAAATATCGCTCAAATTGCAAAAGAGGGATTAGGATATCTCTCAAAAATCGGTAAAGGAAGCCTTGATTTTTTCATAGATATCTGTTTGATAATAGTATTTTTCTTTTTTTCACATTTGCTTAGAGAAAAGATTGCAAATTTCATAAGCGACCAAACTCCAATGAAAGAAAACCAGCTAAAACTCATCACAGAAGAGGTCACAAGCACGATGAGTGTGGTGTTTTATTCAACGATTTCAAATTCAATTATGCAAGGGGCGCTATTTGGCATAATAGTTTCGTTTTTTGGATATGATGGCTTTTTAATGGGGATAATCTACGCTTTTGCCTCACTTTTGCCAGTAGTTGGCGGGACGATTGTGTATTTTCCGATTGGAATTTATGAGTATCTAAATGGCAACACACTTGGCGGAATCGTGATAGTAGTGTATTCTGTCATCGTGATTTCGACGCTTGCAGACAATGTGGTTAAACCTCTAATAATTAAATTTATCAATGACAAATTAGTGACAAGACAAGCCAACATAAGCGAACTTGCGATATTTTTTGCGATGATTGCTGGTATCGCATCATTTGGCTTTTGGGGCGTGATACTAGGACCTGCAATTCTTACCTTGTTTATGGCTTTGCTTAAAGCGTTTAAGGCGATTGATGAGATTTGATCGAGTTAGTTTTAAGTAGCATAATTATTATAATTTTTATAAATTCGCTTCAAAAAGGCTGAATTTTTGGATTGTAATTTAGTAATATTTATCAAATTACATAAATAGCTTTATCGTGATAATTTTATATTATTTGCTTTATTGATTAATTATGGTTAAGATTTTCTTAACTAAATTGCTGCTATAATTTTACAAAATATTTATTTTGTAAGCGTTTAAGCATTCTTTAAAATATTATTGTTAAATTTAAGAAACAGTTGGAAAAATCTTATAAAAATTAACAATTTTATGGGAAGTTTGGATAATTTTGATAATTTTAGAATGTCTAAATTGTTGTCATTTTGCTGTAACAAATCTTGTATTGAAACAGGGTTGTCGCATTGCTGTTTTCAGTAATTAAACTCATTTTGCTATAACAAATTTTGTATTAAAACCAACATTTTAGAGTGCAGATTATTTCGGTTTACTACAACAATCTTATATTTGCAAGGTGAGTTTTATCACCAATAGCACTATCTAATACTCTCTTATTTTTAGAGTATGGATATTTTTTACATAAATTTAAGTAATTAGATAAAATTTTCCTATACTAAAATATTTTATATAGCAATTGAAATAGAACAATATTTTAATGTTAAAAACCAAGTCAAGCTAGTAGTTTTAGTTTAAAAATACTTAAATATCATAAAATAAAATAAAAATATTTAAGTAATTATAAGAGTATAAATTTAGCCTTAAATAAATAAGCTAGACCATAAAAAGGCTAAATTTACAAACACTTTAAAACAAAATCTCACCGCTTAAACTCACACCGCTATCGTAGGTGTTTTGATACTCATATACGGTTTTGATTGGAAGTGGTGATGTTTCAGTATAAATCTCTTTTTTGCCATCATACTCGCCAACTTTTACCCCATTTGGCACACTAAATCTGCGTTTGGTTCCAGGAAACTCTTTTATATATTCATTCATAAACTCAGCAAAAGCAGGGGCTGCATTTCTACTACCAGTTTCAACACTTCTCATCGGCGTGTGATTGTCATTTCCATACCAGATAATCACCAAAAGTTCAGGTGTATAGCCACAAAACCACGAATCAATACTATCATTTGAAGTGCCAGTTTTACCAGCAACTTCTATACCTTTAACGCCCGCTCTTCTAGCAGTACCTTTTGTGACAACATCCTTCATCATATCTATCATCAAATACGCCTGTTCTGGGCTTGTAACGATAAGTTTTTTGGACTCTATAAAAGTTTGATTGCCATTTTTGTCATCGATCTGCTTTATCATTCTAGGCTCAGTTTCTACGCCATATCCTGGGAAAATTGAGTAGAATTTGGCATATTCAAGTGGGGCTATTCCATAGCTTCCAAGTGCAACAGAAAGCATTGGTGGGACATTGTTAAAGCCAATTGAGTTTAGCCTATCAGCAACTTCCTTTGCCCCTAGTGAGTTCATCAAATTTACGGTTGCAAGGTTTCTGGATTTTGCAAGTGCAGTTCGCATTGTGATATAGCCATCATATTTTTTGCCATAGTTTTTTGGCGTCCACTCTTTGTCTGAACCATCATCAAAAGTCTTAGCGATATCAGCGACTTCGCTTGATGGATTTAGCCCGCTATCAAGGGCGATTTGATAGATAAATGGCTTAAAGCTTGAGCCTGTTTGCCTTTTGCTTTGAGTAGCTCTGTTAAAATTGCTCTTTTGATAATCCACTCCGCCAACCAAGGCTATAACATCGCCTGTTGTTGGATTGGTAACCGTCATCGCGCCGTTTAGCAAACTTTCGTTGGCGTCTTTATTGCGTTTGAGGATTTCATTGTAGCCATTTTTGAGTGCATTTTCAGCCATTTTTTGCACTTTTAAATCTACGCTTGTGTAAATTTTATATCCGCCTGTTTTGATATCAGGAAGCAATTTTGATGCTTCTTTTAAAACCTCATCTGTGACATATGGGGCTTGATTAAGAGTTAGTGTATCATCAAAAACCATAGGCACCTCCTGCATAGCCTCTTCATATTCATCTTTGGTTATCCAACCAATATCGTGCATTCTAAATATGACTTGATTTGCCCTTGAGACAGAAAGATCAAGATGTCTTGTTGGATCATAACTACTTGGGGCTTTTGGAAGTCCAACCAAAATAGCGATCTCTTTTAGAGTAAGCTCATTTAGCTCTTTGTGAAAATATCCTTTAGCTGCGGTTTTAACCCCATAGTATCCATGCCCTAGATAAATTTCATTGAAATACCGCTCTAAAATTTGCTCTTTGGTTAAAATTCCCTCTAATCTCATCGCCACAAATATCTCTTTGATTTTTCTCTCTACCTTTTTTTCGCTACTTAAAACGACATTTTTGACAAGCTGTTGAGTGATAGTTGAAGCACCTTCGACAAATTTCATTGCCTTAATATCTTTGACTAAAGCTCTTGTAATAGCCTCATAATTTACCCCACCATGTTCAAAAAAGCTAGTATCTTCAATCGCTACAAGCGCTTCAATCATCCTCGATGGAATATCTTCGTATCTGACATAAAGACGGTTTTCTTTATCAAAGATATTGGCGATAAGCTCGCCATTTGCACCATAAATTTGCGAACTAAGCGGTGGATTGTAATCTACTAAATTATCAAAATCAACCTTAGTTTGAGAATAAAAATACCCCACAACTCCAGCCACGCCAAACACACAAACCGTTATAAATCCGAAAAAAAACCTTATAAACATTACAAATACGCCTTTAAAATTTCTACATTTAGCCCCATAGTGGTGCTTGTATTGCCTTTTTGCGACAAGATATACTCTTTGTTAAAACTCTCTATACTCATCGCTCCAGCCTTGCCTACATACTCTTTATTTTTGATATACTCTCTCATTTTCTCATCATTAAATTTAGCAAATTTATAGGTAGTTATACTGATACTGCTGAGCTCAAAATCACCACAATACAGCATTGCACTAACCACGCTAACTTCATTGCCACTTTGTTTTTGAAGCATATAAAAAGCCTCATTATCATCTTTAGCCTTGCCTAAAGCTTCACCACCAACTACCACCAAACTATCCACAAAAAGCACATTATTAAGCTCGCTATAAACTTTAAAAAACTGCTCTTTTTTTGCCATTACAATTTCGTATGAGTGAGTATAAATATCACCTTTAAACTCAATATTTTCATCGTATGAAAATGGAATTTGGGTAAATTTAATCCCAGCCTGCCTTAAAATCTTGGCCCTTGTTGGCGAGCTTGAAGCTAGGTAAATCATCAAAATCCTTTCATAGAAACGCTCAAAAACATAGTCAAAACAGACATAGCTATATTAAGTGGAAGAAAATATTTTGAGGCAATGATGATATGTTCGTCAATCTCATCGAGCTCATTTTTTAAAATAGAGTTTTTAAGCCTATAAAATCTATAAATAATGTATCCAAAATTTATCAGTATAAAAAATGAGAGTATCACTTTTGTAACCAAAATTCCCTCTATCATCGGATACGAATACTCAAAACTCTCTCTCATACTAAGCACTGCTCCGCTTAAGATTATTAGCGTAAAAAGCACAGCACAAGAGATGATAAAAGCACTAAAAATTTTAAGCAAAAATTTAAGACTTCTTTTGGTATTTGGAAATTTCAAAAAAACAAGCAGAATAGATATCAAACAAAAATGAATAGATATAAATATCGTCACCAAAAATATATGAAAAAATGGTAATATCTGTTCTACTTTGATAAAAGAGAGTTCATTCATCAGGCTAATTTTTCTTTTATAAATTTAGTCGCAAACTCCATCGCTTGTGGAATTTTTGAGATATCTTTGCCCCCTGCGGTTGCAAAATCATCTCTTCCGCCGCCGCCACCTCCTAAGATTTTAGCGACCTCTTTTACAAGCTCTCCAGCTTTTAAATTTGCACCTTTAACGCCAGCTGCAATTTGAATTTTGTCATCTACAATTTTAAAAAATATCGCTACGATTTTTTCATTTTGATTTTTAAGCTCGTCGATTTTGGTTTTGATATCGCCATCAAACTCACTAACTACAAATTTCACCCCATTAAACTCATCAAGCTTAATCTCTTTGGTGCTACTTTGCTTAGAAAGTTCGTCTTTTAGGGATTTTATCTCATCTTTTAGCTTTTTAATCGCAATTAGCGGATCGCTTGATTTGAGCGTACTTTCAATCTCTAAAACCTCAGTGCGAAATCTTTTTGCATATTCAAGCCCAGCTCTAGAACAAACCGCTTCAATTCGCCTAACTCCCGCACTCACGCCACTTTCTTTAACTATAAAAAAGCTTCCTATTTCCCATAAATTTCGCACATGCGTTCCGCCACAGAGCTCTTTGCTATTTCCAAGCGTCAAAACTCTGACATTTTGGCTATATTTTTCGCCAAAAAGTGCGATTGCACCGCTATTTTTAGCCTTTTCTAGTGGCATTATCTCAGTTTTTGCCACTGCACCTTTTGAAATTTGCAGATTTACAAAATTTTCAATTTTTTCTAATTGTTCGCTAGTTAGGGCTTTTGGATAGGTAAAATCAAATCTTAATTTATCAGGCTCTACGCTACTTCCGGCTTGAGCGACCATTTCGCCTAAAATTTCACGCAAAGCTAGGTGGAGCAAGTGAGTTGCGCTGTGATGACGCATAGTCTCAATTCTAGTGCCATCAACCTTGCATTTTACAATATCACCAACTTTTAGATCACCGCTTAATTCAGCTTGTGATAAATTAAGCCCAAAGAATTTTTGCGTATCTACAACTTTTGATGAGTTAATTAGTCCTGTATCCGCACACTGTCCGCCACTTTGAGCGTAAAATGGCGTTGATTCAAGCATAATCCACGCGTCATTTCCCGCTTTTAGGCTATCAACGCTTTTAAAATCACTATTTAAAAGCGCTAGAATTTTGCTTTCACACTCAAGTGTGTCGTAACCTACAAACTCATTTTTGCCAAATTTTTCAAGCAAAATCTTAAAATCGCCGTGAGTTGTAGCCTTATCACCACTTCCTTTCCAGCTAGCTTTTGCCCTTGCTTTTTGTTCGCTCATCAATTCGTCAAATTTTTTCTCATCAACAGCTATATTTTTATCTCTAAGCATATCAGCAGTCAAATCAAGCGGAAAGCCGTAAGTATCGTAAAGTTTAAAGGCGACTTCGCCACTAAAAATTTTGCCTGTTTTATTTAATTCTTCATTAAAAAGTTCAAGTCCATTTGCGATTGTGCTTAAAAAACGCTCTTCTTCAAGTTTAATACTCTCTTTTACGATCTTTTTTTTGTCATTTAAGTAAGCGTAATGATGACCCATAAGCTCACAAACTTTATCTACAAGTTTATACATAAATGGCTCTTTAAACCCAAGCAAATAGCCGTGTCTTAGTGCACGACGCAAAATTCTTCTGAGCACATATCCGCGTCCTTCTTTGTCAAAATTTACGTCTTGCGCGAGTAAAAATACAATCGCTCTGATATGATCGCTAATTACCCTAAAACTAGCGCCACTTTCATAAATATACTCTTTACCGCAAAGCTTGGCTACTTCGTTAATTAGTGGCATAAACAAAGAGCTATCGTAGTTGCTAAAAACACCCTCTTTTATAGCTGTAACTCTCTCAAGCCCCATTCCAGTGTCAATTGATGGCTTTGGAAGTGGCTTTAATTCGCCATTTACACTTCTTTCAAACTGCATAAAAACTAAATTCCAAATTTCTAAAAACCGATCGCCATCACCACCCATATAATCTTCATCTGAGTTGAAATGCTCAGCACCCTGATCATAAAAAATCTCGCTACAAGGCCCACAAGGTCCAGTCTCTCCCATTGCCCAAAAGTTATCTTTGTCGCCAAAGCGGTAAATTCTATCTTTATCGATATGAGTAGCCCAAATTTCATAAGCTTCATCATCTTTTTCGTGCACTGTGACATAAAGCTTGTCTTTTGGAAGAGCTAAAATTTCAGTTACAAACTCCCACGCGTAGGCGATTGCGTTAGTTTTAAAATACTCGCCAAAGCTAAAATTCCCAAGCATTTCAAAAAATGTGTGATGGCGTGCTGTATAGCCGACATTATCAAGGTCATTGTGTTTGCCACCCGCTCTTATGCAGGTTTGACAGCTTGTGCGAATTGGCGGATTTGGGCGTGGAACATCGCCTGTGAAAATACTCTTAAAAGGCACCATTCCAGCATTTGTAAATAGTAGTGTCGCATCATCAGGCACGAGTGGGGCACTTGCGACGATTTCGTGTCCTTTGCTCTTAAAAAAATCCAAATACTCTTTTCTAATATCCATTATTATTTGTCCTAAAATTTATAAATTAAACTCTGCATTTTAGCAGAAATTTCTAAATTTCAGAATATATGAAATTTTTACTTTAAAATTTGTCAAATTTGTTATAAATTTCAAAAACATACAAAAAAGTAACACTTTTTTTATTTTTTATTAAATTTTAAGTCAAAATAAGAAAACTAAAAATTAATACCTGCTATAATTAATGAGCTATATTTTAATTTACAAAGGTTTTACATGGATAACAATCTTAAGCTTAGTTCTTTTGATAGGCGGTGGATACTTTCACTCTTTGGCACAGCTGTTGGGGCGGGAATTTTGTATCTGCCAATAAAAGCTGGAGTTGGTGGCTTTTGGCCGGTTGTGGTAATGTGTTTTATCATATTTCCGATGGTTTATCTAAGCCATAGAGCCCTTAGTAGATTTGTCTTGCAAGCAAGCGAAGTAGACCACGATATTACCTACGCAGCTGAAGAGTATTTTGGTAGAAAAGTTAGCATTTTTATCTCAGTTCTCTATTTTTTCGCGATTTTTCCAATATGCCTAGCGTATTGTGTGGGTATAACAAACACTTTTGAGAGTTTTATATTCAATCAAATTTTACCACTTTTGGATAATAATGGTGCTATTTATTCATTTATAAGCTCACTTTATCAAACTTCAATCAGCAAAGAAGGTGCAACTATAGGCAATCTTTTGCCTCTTTATAGGGCACTTTTAGCGTTTATTTTGGTAAGTGCGTTTATGCTAGTTATGCTTTTTAGCGAGGAGTTTATCACTAAGGTTTGTGAGCTTTTGGTCTATCCTCTCTGTGCGATTTTGCTCTTGTTTTCTTTATATTTGATACCTGAGTGGAAATTTGATAGTTTTGTAGCGGTGCCTGAATTTACTAAATTTATCACTATTGTGTGGCTAACTCTTCCAGTGCTAGTCTTTTCATTTAATCACTCGCCAGCCATCTCAACCTTTGCTCTAAGCGTAAAAAGAGAGTATCCAAATAACTATGTCAAAAAATCAGACCAGATTCTATTTAAAACTTCAGTAATGCTGCTTGTTTTTGTTATGTTTTTTGTGATTAGTTGCACTCTGTCTTTAAGTCCTAGTGAATTTGCTGATGCAAGAGCTCAAAACATACCTGTATTATCGTATTTTGCAAACAAGCTTGATAATCCTTTGATATCTTATGGTGGTCCTTTGGTTGCACTTTTAGCGATTGCAAGTTCGTTTTTTGGCCACTATTTTGGGGCTAGAGAGGGGGCTTATGGTATAGTTAGAAAGTGTGCTAAACTATCAGGCAACGAAACACCAAATATGAAAAAGATCGCTGTAATTTCAACCGCAATAATGTATATAGTAATGTTAATAACTGCCTATATTAATCCTAGCGTTCTTGGATTTATTGAGAGCCTTGGCGGACCTATAATTGCTGCGATTTTGTTTATTATGCCGATGATTGCGATCTATACAGTATCAAAGATGAAGCAGTTCCAAAACAGAGCTTTGGACGCATTTGTGTTTGTTGCTGGAATATTAACAATCATAACTGTAATTTTTGCCTCTTAGGATAATGTTTTGAGTAATTTAAATATTATCAAAATAGGCGTTGGGCCATCATCTTCGCACACTCTTGGTGTGATGGTGGCTGGTGAGAAATTTTGCGATTTGATTGAGAGTGATTTGGATAAAATTGCTAGAATTAGAGTAAATTTGCACGGATCTTTATCACTAACTGGCAAAGGGCATTTGACAGACAAGGCTATAATTTGGGGGCTTAGCGGATTAAAAGCTAAAACCATCAACTCAAATTTACAAACTAACGCCAACAACAAAGCCTTAAATGGTGGAATTTTAACTCTTTGTGGCAAAAAAGATATCAAATTTAACTATGATGAAGATATAGTTTTTTGTAAGGATTTTTTGCCACTTCACGAAAATGGCTTAGAAATTAGAGCTTTGGATGAGAGTGGTGATACGATAAAAAGTGAAATCTACTACTCAATAGGCGGTGGATTTATTGCAACTAAAAATGAGTTAGAAGATTTAAAAAATAGCCCCAAAGCTAAATCTCAAGAAAATCTCGCAATAACTATTAATAACGCCAAAGAAGCTATAGAAATTTGCGAAAAATTTAGCTGGGATTTAGCCAAACTCTCACTTGAATACGAGCTTCAGTTTCACTCACTCGGTGAGATTACAACTTACTGCTTAGAGATTTGGAACGCTATGCAAGAGAGCTTCGCAGCTGGCATTAATCCACAAAGCGATAATCTTCCTGGGACTTTAAATTTGCATAGGCGTGCAAAAGGGCTATACAATAGACTTTATGCCTCAGATGATCCGCTTGTGATAGTGGATTATATCTCACTTTATGCTATAGCGATAGCTGAAGAAAATGCAAGTGGTGCTAGAGTGGTAACTGCACCTACAAATGGAGCTTGTGCGGTAATTCCAGCTGTTATGCTCTATCTTAAAAATCACACCAAGGTTTTTAGTGAAGAAAAGGCGGTCAAGTTTTTGCTAACAGCTATGCTTATTGGCTCATTTTACAAAAAAAATGCTTCAATTAGCGGAGCTGAGGCTGGTTGCCAAGCTGAAATCGGCTCAGCAAGTTCGATGGCAGCTGGGGCGATGGCTACGGTGTATGGAGCAAACGCGAAAGTCGCTTGTAGTGCAGCTTCTGTGGCGATGGAACACCACCTAGGACTTACTTGCGACCCGGTTGATGGGCTAGTGCAAATTCCTTGTATAGAAAGAAATGCTTTTGGTGCAATTAAAGCTATCTCAGCAGCCAAAATCGCCTTAAATAGAAAAAGCACCCCATCAGTTGGACTTGATGAGGTTATAAAAACAATGTATGAAACAGGCAAAGATATGAGTATCAAATACCGCGAAACTTCACTTGGCGGGCTTGCAAAATATATAAGGAGTGTTTGTTAAAATTTGCTAAAATCATAGTTTTATAGCAAAAAAAGAGGGATTATGATGAGAGACAAAATTGCATTAATAGGACTTGATAGCAAAACAAAAAAACATTTTAGCGAACTTAGAAGATCTGATTATTTTGAACTGGTTGGAATTTATGATAAAAACACAAAAAATGAGGATTTTGGTAGATTTGAGTTTTTTAGCGATATTGACTTGATGTTTTCTCAAGCAAAACCAGTGGCTGCTATAGTTAAAGCAGATCAAAATAGCAAAGAGATAATCACAAAAACCTTAAAATATGTGCGAAATATTTTCATAGAGACGCCTTGTTTTCTAAGTCTTGATGAACTAAAAGATTTAGCTCAAATAGCGTCAAACAATGCAAGTAAAATCGCAGTAGGATTTAATGCTAGATTTAATCCTACTATTATCTCGCTTATTAGAGAATTTAAAAAAGAGAGTGAAATTTTTGATATGAATTTCATTAGTGGAAGTAGCAAAGATAGCGGAGATTTGGCTAGTGATTTACTGCTAAAAGATATAGATCTTGTTAGGTTTTTGCTTGGAAGTGAGATTATGGATTTTGCCCTTAAATCGCTTCAAAAAGATATTATTCACTCAAATTTGCAGACCAAAAGTAAAGTGCTAATTAATATAGCCTCAAATACCTTATACCCTATAAAAAGAGAGCGAATAGAGATATCCACAAGTAGCGGATTTTATCTTGCTGATTTGACTAACTTTACACTACACAAAATCACCAAAAATGGAAGGCTAAATTTAAAAGTTGATAATGAGGATTTTTCTATTAGAAATGAACACAAGCAGTTTTTTGAAGTTTGCAAAAGTGGCGAATTTAACGAACTTGCAAGCATAGATGACCTAATAAAAGCCAAGGAAACTCTAATATGAAAAAAGTCATCTTGCTTTTGAATATGGGTGGGCCACATAACCTTGATGAGGTTGAAGTTTTTTTGAAAAATATGTTTGAAGATCCCTATATTTTGGGGATTAAAAACTCACTTTTAAGAAAATTTGTCGCTTCAATTATCACATTTTTTAGAAAAAAACCCGCAAAACACAACTATTCACAAATTGGTTCTAAATCACCAATCAATGAAATCACTGAAAGCTTGTGCAAAAAAGTCGCTAAATTTAGCGGGCTTGAGTGCGATTTTGTGATGAATTATACCCCACCATTTGCTAAAGATGTGATTAAAAAATACAAAGATTTTGATGAGATAATTTTGTTTCCACTCTATCCGCACCACTCAGTTACGACTGTTAGTTCAAGTCTTGATGACGCGATTAAGGCTATAAATGAGCTAAACTCAAAGGCTAAAATCACCCAAATTCCAGTATTTTATGAGAGTGAAATTTACAATAGAATTTTACTCTCTTTAATAAAAGAGAAAATTTCACCCTTAAGCAGAGAAGAACTATCAAAAACTTCGCTTATTTTCTCAGCCCATTCGCTGCCTGAAAGTATCATTAAAAATGGCGATTTATACGAAGAACATATCAAAAATCACATAAATTTGATGAGTGAAATTTTGCACAAAAATGATATCAAATTTAAAGAGATAAAACTAGCTTATCAATCTAAGTTAGGGCCTGTTAAGTGGCTTAGTCCAAACTTAAGCGAGATTTTGCCAAATTTACCAAACAAACGCACTCTAATCGTGCCAATATCGTTTTGCATAGATAACTCTGAGACGATATTTGAGCTAGCGATAGAGTATGGCAAAATCGCTAAAGAGAGTAATTTTGAGTTTTATGAGGTTTGCAAATGTCCAAATGATAGCGATGAGTTTGCGAGATTTATTGCGAAGGAAGCTAATATTTCTCATTAAACTGATTTTATCTTAGTGGCTAGTCTAAAATTTAGCTATTTTTTGCACACTGCCTTAAATTAGTCCAGATAGATTTTATTTAATCTGGCTAATATCTCTAAGGTTAAATATAGAGAAAAAATTTTGAATTTATTAAATTATAGCTTTTTTTGCAAGCTCTGTCTTTGCTAAATTTAAGCATTATTTTCTTTTATTTTTTTCGAGGATTTTAGCTATCTTGGTAGCTTCCAAAATACGCCACTACCATTTTGCCCTCAAAGATAGCACCACACCAAACCACTAACCATTAAATCAAATGTCAGTTTTTTGAATAAATTTACTAAAATCCTTAAATTTGTAACAAATATTACATAATTTAATGCTTATTTACCGCTTTCTGTTAATATTTTAAAAATTAAAAGGAGATTTTATGGATTTACAAAGCAGATTAAGACAGTCTTTGAAGGTTGATTGGTGGGTTTTTGCCATTAGGGGTATTTTGGGTATTGTTTTGGGGCTTGCGTTTTTATTAGCCCCAGAAGTTGCACTGATTACAATGCTCTATGTTTTTGCAATTTTTGCGATTGCTGATGGTTTATTAGCAATATACTCAGCCTTCAAAGAAAAAAATGTAGTTGATAACTGGTGGATAATGCTAGTTTGGGGTACTTGTATGGTTTTAATAGGAATTTTAACCATTGTAAATCCTGTCATTGTGGCATTTGTTTTTGCGATATATCTGGCCGTAAGTTTGCTATTTTTAGGAATTTGGCAAATTGTTATTGGTAACAAAATCAAGCAAGAAACAAATGAGTGGTTTATGATAATACTTGGAATTTTAGCGGTATTGTTTGCGATATTTTTCATAGTTAATCCATTTGCAGGGCTTTTGACTATCACATACACAATCAGCTTTTTTGGGCTATTTTATGGAATTTTACTCATAGCCTTTGCTTTTAAAATCAAAAAATAAACTATAAAAGAGCTTTTTTGGCTCTTTTAGTATTTGTCTGCAACAAATTAATTTGCAAATTTTTATAACTTATCAATTGGCTAGAATTTTAGCTACTATTCATTATATTTGATACTCTTTAGTGCGTCACAATACTCTCTTATTTTTTTAATTATTATCACAGAATAGGTAGTTTTAAGCTCTTTGCTATATCAAAATATTTAATTTCAATCTATATAAAATTAGGTAATTTAAATTGCTATTATATTTAATAAAATAGGCAAAAATTAAGGCTATAAAAGATTAATTAATCTTTTATATGTTCTAAGCTCTCTTGTGGGATTTGAGTATTTTTCTCTATAATTTCAGGCTCTAGGTAGCCTTGAGCTATCATTATATCGATGATATTTTTGAAAATCGGCAGTGCATTTTGTGCGGCGTAATAGCTTCCAATCGTTGGTTTATTGACAAAAACCCCTATTGTGTAGCTTGAGCTTTTGTCATTTGCAAAGCCAAAAAATGAGCTATTGTAAGCGTTAGTGTATCCGCCCCCACCTGCTACTCTTGCAGTGCCTGTTTTGCCACCAACTTCAATTCCGGCAGTTTTAGCCTTGCGACCTGTGCCTCTTTGGACTACTTCAACCAAAAGTTCTTTCATCACTTTGGCAGTCTCGTGACTAATAATCTGCTCTTTTTGCACCTCATCAACCCTGTAATATTCGCCGTTTTTATGTAGATAGGTTACAAGCCTAGGCGGCACCATAAAGCCATCATTATTAAAGACATTAAACGCATTTAAAAGTTGCAAAAATGTAGCCTGAATACCATAACCATAGCTAACTGTAGCTTTATAAGTTTCATTTTGAAGCGTATTTATACTAGGAACTATGCCTTTTTGCTCAAATGGCAAATCCACACCAGTTTTTTCGCCAAATTTAAAGTCCTTAAACCCATCATAAAGCTGTTTTGCATCGAGCCTAGTGGCAAGCTGAATCATCCCGATATTTGATGATTTAACTAGCACATCTTTGACATTCATCGATTTAGCTGGGCTTGTATCTCTAATAGTTCGCCTGTTTAACTTATAAGCACCATTATAGGTATTAATCTCTTCACTTAAATCGATCTTGCCATTTTCATATACGGTAGCAAAAACTACTGGCTTAATAACTGAACCAGGTTCATAAGAATACTCACTAGCAGTTGAATTTAGGGCTCTTAGGTCTTTTTTATAAATTTTGTTTGGGTTATAGCGAAGCGAAGTAGCAAGTGTTAAAATCTCACCAGTTTGAGAGTTCATAATCCCAGCCACAATCTCGCTAGCACCGTATTTAGCCGCACTTTTACTTAGCAAAATTTCAACGCTTCTTTGAAGTTTAATAGGGATATTTAAAACCGCGTCATACCCATCAATTCTTTTTGATTTGAGTGAGTTTTTTTCTAAAATGATATTATTAGCAAGATCTCTAGGACCCTCTAAAAGCCCATCACTGCTTGGTTTTAGATACTCTTCATAGTATCTCTCAACCCCTTTTTGTCCCACAACTTTGGTTAAATTTTCAACTTCATTTTTTTTCATATAGCCGATAATTGGCGTTAGTGCGTCATCTGTGAGAAAAACTCTTTTTTCACCACTTTCAGTTATACTCATTCCAACAGGCCCATTTATCCTATCGCCAACTCTAAACGAGACAAAAACTTTCATCTGATTTAGCTTTTTCGCAAGAGCTTTGAGCTGAGTTGCGGTTTTGGAATTTATCCTACCAGAAAGAGTTACTGTGCCTTTAGAAGACAAAATTTTCTTTTTAATCTCAGCTTTGTCGCTACTAGTATAAATAGAGTATAAATTTACAAATAGATCAAGCTTATTTGGGTCAATACTTCTAGTATCAACTTGAACTTTATAGAGCTTTTTGGAAGTTGAGATAAAAAATCCATCGCTTGTTATAACCGAGCCACGAATTGCGGTGTTGGTTTCGTAGGCAAACTGCGATGGAAGCTTTCTTTTGGCTTTAGTCCAAATATATGAAGCTGATAAAAATATAATTAGCAGTAGTGGTACCAAAAAAAATAAAAATACCATTGTGCCTTTTTTTGTAGATTTTTCTTCCAAATTTATCCCTGTTTTATTAAATTAAAGTCAA
The DNA here is from genome assembly GCA_022775765.1 of Campylobacter sp. Classification (GTDB taxonomy): domain Bacteria; phylum Campylobacterota; class Campylobacteria; order Campylobacterales; family Campylobacteraceae; genus Campylobacter_B. Next base: position 47,594 of record JALFKC010000031.1, read on the forward strand.
ATTTTTGCTTTGAAAGTAAATTAAAAAGCTCAATATATTCGCTTCTTTTCATAGCCTTTGCCCCCATAAACTCAAGATGTGAGTTCATAACTTGAGCGTCTATTATACACTCAAAACGCTTTAAAATATCACAAAGTCTAACCAAGGCAACTTTTGAGGCGTTAGTTTTGAGACTAAGCATACTCTCGCCACAAAATACCTTGCCAATCATCAGCCCATAAAGCCCACCAACTAGCTCATCACCTTCATAAACTTCCACACTGTGAGCGTAACCTAGATCAAAAAGATTAGTATAAGCTTCACAAATTTCATCACTGAGCCAAGTCTCGCCAAGGTTTTGTCTATAGACCGTGCAAAGTTTTATAAATTTAGCAAAATTTACATCAAATTTAACACTATATTTTTTAAGATAAGATTTTAAGCTTTTATGAACTCTAACTTCGCTTGGATATATCACAGCCCTAGGATCTGGCGACCACCAAAGTATGGGTAAATCTGGGCTAAACCACGGGAAAAGAGTGTGATTATAAGCCTCAAGCAAAGTAGAGCTTTTTAAATCACCCCCACAAAATATGGGGGAAGTTTTAGGGGCAGATTTCTCATCAAAACTAAAATTTATCTTCATCAAAGTTTAGCTGAGTTTTCCCTTTTAAAAAACGAAACAAATGCTATCAAACATAGCACCACCGCACTCATCCACACCACATTTGGTATAGGAATACTCTCGCCAGCTGCGTAGCTATGCATACCAGTTAGATAAAAATTTACCCCAAAATATGTCATTATAACGCTAGCGTAAGCAAACATTGAAGCCACCGCAAAGGCGTATTGAGAGTTTAGGCGTGGTATAAATCTAAAATGCACCACAGACGCATAAACCAGTATAGTTATCAAAGACCAAGTCTCTTTGCTATCCCAGCCCCAGTATCGCCCCCAACTCTCATTTGCCCAAACGCCACCCAAAAAGTTTCCAACTGTAAGCAAACAAAGACCAAGAATCATCGACATCTCATTTATTCGAGTTGCTTCTAGGATATTTGTGCGAATGTGCGGATCATTTTTGTTATTGTCTATTATAAACAATACCAAAGTAAAAAGTCCCAAAAGTGCACAAAGTCCCAAAAATCCATAACTTGCAGTGATGACTGAGACATGAATGACAAGCCAGTATGAATTAAGCACAGGCTGAATATTTGTGATTTGAGGATCCATCATATTTAGGTGTGCGACAAATAGCGTTACGCCAGCTAAGATTGAAGTTAAAGCTAGAGAAATTGGTGAGCGTTTTGAGAAGACAATTCCGCTTAAAGACAGAGCCCACGCGATATAGACAAGCGACTCATACGCATTTGACCAAGGGGCGTGCTCTGCAATATACCACCTTATGCCAAGACCAGCTGTATGGCAGATAAATGCTATGAAATTTACTGCATAAACTAGCTTAAAGGCGTAATTTATATTTACATTCGGTCTTAAAAGTCTAATGAAAACAAATATCAAAAGCAGACCACCAGCTAGCAAATATATAGGCATTAATCTCTCAAAAATTTTAATTTCATTAAACAATACTTCAAAATTTAGCTTTCTTTGGCTTGGAATGATATTCACACCATACTCTTGCTGATAGTTTTTGAGATTTTTAAGCCCTTTGTCAGCCACGCTCCAGTCACCACTAATTTGAGCTTTCATCGCCTCTTCAAAATATCCACGAAGCACTTCACTAACTCGAAGGGCTTCTTTTTCGCTAAAACTCGTCAAAGCATTTGCAGGCGAATACCAGGTGTGATCGTCTGTATTCTGACTAGGTATAATTCTAAAAATTTCATTCATAAAAGTTAGATAAAAGATATTTACTCTCTCATCGACTTTTAATAGATCCTTATCAAAAGTTGTGCGGTTACCTATTGGTTTGCGGTTAGCCTCTTCTACTAATTTGCCGATTTTATAGTAAATTTTGTTATTTTCATCCATAGCATAAAAATCAGCAAATTTAGCGTGAGTGGAATTGCGAGAAATTCCCAAAATATCTTTAATCTCATCATTGCTTACTTTTATGATATCAGCATCTCGCCAATAATCAGGATTTATCATTATAGAAAGCATAGCTTCATTGTGATTTAGGCCTTTGTAAATTTCGCCATCATAAACCTTATGCATAATCTCAAGAGCTACAGTGTCAAAAGGCTTCATCCTACCATCAAAGCCCTGCACTACAAGAGTTGAGAGCTTTTTGGCGTGAAAGGTATCGATATCGTGAAGTTTATTTGAGCTAGCAAAATCATTAAAGGCATTCAAAAAACAGGCAAAAAATAGAGCCAATACTACCATAAATTTTCTCATTTTTTATCCTTTTTGATATTATTTCTTGTGCTACTTTCATCAACCATTCTTGAAAGCTTTAAAAAGCGTGAGTTTTTGTTAAAAAAGTTAAAAAACATACCAACACTAAGCATTATATAACCTAGATATGTTGGGAATTTGCCAGGATCTCTATTGACTGTTAGGATAGTACCAAGCTCGTCCATATCGTATGAGCTTTGGAAAAAGCGGTATCCGCCGTGATCTAGGACATGATTCATATAAATTTCATACTCAAAACTCTCACCTTTATCCTCAACTTCAACCAAACTACTATAGCCTGATGGGGAATTTGAGCCTGGATATCTATCCATCTTAAAGTCTTTTAGATGCAAACTAAAAGGCAAGATATAATCCTTTGGCCCCCACGCGACTAGGAAATTTTTGCCCCCAATCTCAAAGTGCCTAGGCCTATCACCAAAAAACATAAATACATCCTTGCTCTCGCCATTATAGCTTAAATTTGCCATTATGACATTATTGCCTTGATTAGTTTCAGGCACGCTTACAGGTTTTAGAGTGCCACTTTTTAAAAGCGTAGTGGCTGAGAAATTTATCCCATCAATTGTGTAGATATTAAACTCGCTAAATTCACTCTCAATATCACTTTGTAAAACTCCGCTTTTGTTCTCAACAGTATTTATATATGAGACATTTTGGTTGGTTTTGATATAAAATTTGTCATCTTTTAAATATATGCTAATATAGTTTTTTTGCTTTGGAATTTCATTGAAAGTCACGCTAAGGTCGGCTATTTCTATGCTATTGTGATTTTTAAAAAGTAAATTGCGTTTGTTTTGATGATCTGCAAAGAGCAACTCTACAATAGGCTCACCCCCATCAGCTTCTACCCATTTTAAATCAGCGTGAGCTATAAAATCTTTGTATGTCAAAATTGCGTCTTTATCATCAATGCCAAGTTCAATCTCAAAGGCGTTTTTAGTCCCATCTGCGATATAGTCGGCTTTTGCGTCATTTGAGACCATTTTGCCATCATCTTCACCTATAAGCTGGACGAAAATTTCTCTACTTGATACGACATTATTTGAGTTACCCTCTCTTATATGAAGGCTTCCCTCAAAGCCAAAATATCGCGTCAAAATTGCACCAATTAAAATAAATAAAAAGCTAAGATGAAAGATAAAAGATGGCAACTTTGAGATTTTTTCCATATTGTATCTAACCATATTTACCACTAGTGAAATTCCAAGTAGCACCATTATAGCCCCAAACCAATCAGTTCCATATATATATGCCCAAGCAGCTGGGGTCCCTTGCACGCTCTCAACTATCGTAGCCACAGCACTTGAAATAGCAAAAACTATAAACAAAAATACCGTAACTTCCATAGAAAAAAAGCTATATAAAAATTTTTTCATCAGTTTCCTTACTTAACGACTACAGGCATAAAATTATACTTATAAATTTTCCATTCGCCGTCTATTTTATGTAGTATTATATCTTTTTGAAATGAGTGATTTTGCAATTTATAATTTGTAGTGAGTTTTACAAGGCAAATTTCATCATTGCAATTTTTACTATCTTTTTCAAATTTAAGATCAAGCACATCATCATTGCCCTTGTAATCATAATCAATAAACATCATATCTTTGCCAAGGTGTTTAAATTTATCAAAATAATCTAGCTGATTATCTTTGGTTAAAAGCCTGCTAGCTTCATCTATTTTACCAGATTCTATTAGCAAAATGAAATCACTTACAACCATAGCTGGATCATCTTTTTTAGAACAGCCAACTAATAACAAAGCACAAGCAACAAGTGCCAAAAAATATCTAATCACTTTTAATCCTTAAAATTAAAAATCTAAGTGTATATTTTTACACTTAATAACGCATAAATGCATTTTAAAGCCTGTAATTATCTCTATTTATTGCTTTATTTCACCTTATAAATTTAGCATAAATAATATTTTTTATTAGTAGAATTTATTAATTTTTGTTGTAACTTACATAAAAACAATATATTAAATAAATATTTAGTAAATAATTATCTAAATCTAAGGTAAAAAGATATATAATTACATCTAATTAACAAAAAAGGAGAATATTATGAAAAACAAACTCTTTATAGCCTGTATTAGTGCTTTGTTTGGTGTGTTTGCATTCGCTGAAAATAATGCCACCCAAACAGAGCCTTCAGTTGCAAAGAAGTATCTTTTGGAGCTAAACTCTGCTGGATACGTCGAACCACAAAGAGGAAAACCACGAACCCTTGATGATTATATCCACGGAGCGGATGATTTTATGTCGCTATTAATCAAAACCCATCCTATGTTTGAATATGAGAAAAAAGGCAATCTTGTTGGATCATATAATATAAGTGATAGAATGGAAGAATTTGCAAATATAAATAGTGGTCCAATCTTAGCTGACAAACTAAACCAACAATACACCGCTGTAACATATAGACTTGGAATGGAATCCGTGCTTGATTTTCCAAATAAATTCGTAGGACCTAAAAAATGTGGCGAATGCCACCCCGCTCAGTATCAATCTTGGCTAAGGTCAAGACACTCTAAAACTCTCAGATTTCCTGATGAATTAGTTGAAGTTGGTGGAGATCCAAAAGTTCATATGTATAATTCTAAATCAACTATCCTACCACTTGGAATTTACCCGGATGATGTTTATGCTGTAGTTGGCACACCACGCACCAAATACGGTTTCATTGATAGATGGTTGGTTAGGGGAACTTATCACATTCAAGATGGAAATTTAAGCGATTTAAGTGGCAAAATGGTAGCTGGTGGCAATCAATTCTCAAGGCTTTGGTCTGAAAATATTACCCCTGAAATGGCAAAGAAAATCGCTGAGTTTAGTCCTGGATTTCCAACAAAGATGGAAGATTTTGGTCATAGTAGATCAGCTGTTTGGGGAACAAACTCATATGGCTCAAAATACGCAGAACACACTATGCTTCAACCAGCAACCTCATACTGCGAAGTTTGTCACTCTTTTAAATTTGACTTTAATACCAAAGAAGAATTTTTCGCAGCTGTTGGGGATCCACAAAAACTTAGAGAACACACAATCTCTCTTGGAATTAGTTGCGAAGAGTGCCACGGGGCTGGGGCTCACCTTTATGGTGCAAGAGGGGCTGGAATGCCATCAAACTGCGAAAGATGTCACCAAAGATTTGCTTACTATGAAGATGACGCAGAAGAAAATCCAAGAAAAGTATTTAACGCATATTTTAAATCAAGTTGCCCATCTTGCGGAACAGAAGGGGCTCAAATGTATAGTTCAGCTCACTATGATGAGGGTATGAGATGCACCACCTGTCACGATCCACACGAAGTTACAAGAAACGATTGGCAAGATGGCTACACTCTCACCGGTCTTAAAAAAACCTGTGAGAGTTGCCATGAAACTCAAGCTTCATTTTTCAAAGCTGGCGGAGTGCACTCTAAAGATAACTGCACAGGTTGTCATATGCCAAATATGATGAGTTGTGAGAATTTCGCTGCCGTTCAAAACCCTGACAAGGGAGGATTTGATAATGTTAGAGCAAGTCACATATGGAATATCAAAGTTGATAAAACAGCCAAATCAATCAATCCACCAGATGGTAAGCCACGAGATCCTATGACTGTAAAGGGCTGGAAGCTCGATAGGGATGAAAATGGAAGATTTTTTGTGGATTTGATGTGGAGTTGTGGTAGAACAAGCTTTAGTGATCCAAATTTGATGGGGCCTGGAGCTAGTGGATGTCATAGCCCAGTGCAATCAACACTCACTAAAGACCTTCGTTTTACAGATCAAGAGATGATTTATGATAAAGTTATGGAGTGGCAAATTCCTGTAAAAAGCGGATATGAAAGCATAAAAGTTGGACTTAGTCAAATAGATAGAATGATGGCAAACAATCCAAAAATTTCTAATAAACAAAAATCTGACGCACTTTTATACGCCAAACAAGCCACAGATATCAAAAATAGACTCGAAAAGGATGGTGCTTGGGGAGTTCATGGACCTGAGTATTCTCAAAAAATCGTAAAAGAAGCTCTAACTTATATAGATGCAGCAAAAGAGATTTTAGGCATAGATAAGAAAAAATAATAAAGCCCCAAATTTGGGGCTTTTAAAAAGGATCTAAGATGAAAAAAATTATACTTATATTTTTAAGCATCACTATCTTTTGTCTAAATTTAAATGCCTCTGGCGAAGGAGAGATGGCAATAGTGCCAGGCGTAGTGCCTATAAGCATATCCAAAGCCAAAGAGCTTATGCAGGATGAAAGAACATATATTTTTGATGCAAACGAAGACAAAACAAGGCAGGCTTACGGTTATATAAAAGGTGCAATTCATATAAACGCAGATGAATTTGAAGAGTTTTTAAGTGGCAAAAACAAACTAGAAAATCTCTTGCCAACTAATAAAAATGCTACCATTGTAGTTTATTGTCTCAATAGGCTTTGTAATAGATCTAGTTTAGTAGCAAAAAATATGATGGATATAGGTTATCAAAATGTCTATGTAATGATTGAGGGAATTGAAAAGTGGATAATACTTGGCAATCAAACCCAAAAACTTGACGCTAAAACAATTAACCAAATCAACGAACAAAGACACAAATGGCTCAGTGCGTCAAACTCAGAGTATAAAGATGGCGTCCATAGCAATATGTTGCTAAGCGAAATTCCATCGTGCAGAGATTGCCACGGCGTTGGTAAAGAGATAAAAAGTATAGATGCAAATTTAGCCCTAGACCATACAAATTTAAACTCAAACTGCGTCTCTTGCCACCAAAAAGTCGCAAACGCACTAGATAGTAGTATCCATAGCGTAAAAAACAACCCAAAAGACAATATCCCACTTTGTTCGGATTGTCATAAAATTCATATAACCAAAAATGTATCATATATGAATATTGCCAAACTAAGCGATCAAAAGTGTGGAAGTTGCCACGAAAAAGAGCAGTCTAAATTTCACCAAACTTTCCACGGCAAAGTGGTTTTGCTTGATAATGCTAATCACCCCACAAGCGCAGCTTCTTGTAGCGATTGCCACGGAAGTCACAAAATTTTGCCACCAAATAAAGATGGCTCAAAGCTTTATGGCGAGAGAAAAGTCCAAACTTGTGCTAGTTGCCACGAGGGTGCCAATGAAAATTTTGCCTCATTTATAGCTCACGCAGATCACACCGATAAAGAGGGGTTTCCTGGGCTTTATTACACTTTTGTATTTATGACTGGGCTAATTATAGCGGTCTTTGGATTTTTTGGACTTCATACGCTTTTGTGGTCTATCAAGCTTATTCAAACTAGATTAAAATACCCAAAACAGTGGCAAGAAGCCCTAAACGCCCAGCACCAAGACAATGTCAAAATCAAAAGATTTAGCTCTTTGCATAAAGTTCAACACATATTTTTAGCTCTTAGCTTTTTGGTGCTAACTTTCTCAGGTATTCCACAAAAATTTCACGACGCATCGTGGGCTGAAGCGATGATAGATATGATGGGCGGGCCAATAATGGCGACCAAAATTCACCACGTTGCAGCAGTTGTGATGATAGTTGTATTTTTAAGCAATGTGCTTGAAATTTGCTTTAATGCTTACAAAAAAAGAGACGCTATCAAAGATGGGCAAACTGGCAAGATGAAATTTGGCAAATTCCTTGATAAACTCTTTGGACCTGATTCGCTATTTCCTAGAAAGCAAGACTTTATCGATATTAAAAATCACTTTTTGTGGTTTTTTGGCAAAGGCGAGAGACCTCAATTTGATAGATGGACCTACTGGGAAAAATTTGACTATTTAGCGGTATTTTGGGGTATGTTTATTATAGGGCTTTCAGGGCTTGCACTTTGGTTTCCTGTATTTTTTACTAAATTTATGCCTGGATGGATGCTAAATATCTGCTATTTTATCCACTCGGACGAAGCTCTTTTGGCTACGGGATTTATCTTTGCAATTCACTTTTTTAACACTCACTTTAGAGCTAATAAATTCCCAATGGATATGGTGATTTTCTCAGGCTCACTAAGCGAAGAGGAGTTGAAGCAAGAAAGAAAACCGTGGTATGATAGATTGGTAAAAACAGGTAAATTACAAAGTCTTAAAACCAATGATAGCAAATTTGCCAAATTTAGTCTAGTAGCCAAGATTTTGGGCTTTGCAATGCTAGCTGTTGGAATGCTATTTTTACTACTCATAATATTCGCATATGTTGAGAAGTTTTTTTAACTTGAGCGGAGATTTCCGCTCAAACAATTGATATAAATTTGTATTGTATTTAAAATTCACTATCTATAAATATAAAAATTAGCACCTTATTTGTAGTTAAATTCAGCACAAAAAGCAGTGTCAAATTCAATCAATCTAACACCATTTTAGCAAATTTCAGCCAGATTTACCACTAATCTTAATGCAAATTTAGTGATCGCTTTTAATTCCAGCCTCACAAAGTGGGATTATCCATGTGCCATTAAGAGTGTTTGAGTTAGTATACGCTTTGTAAGCTACAACAGTTGTATGCTTTACATAAAACCCACCCTAGCAAGCTCATCTCTAGCTGGAAATATCAGCTCTTCAGGTGATAGGATAAACTTAATCTTGCCTTTGTAATTAGAGTTTAAAATCTCATCTTTTCTCATCGGCTTACCAATAGCAATCCCTTCAACCATCGTTGGCTTTGGCTCTACAGCTCTATCTTTGTAAAAAAGCGGTGCACAAAGCTCACTTTACACAGCAAGAATAGTCGGAAGCTTTTAGCCCATCTCATATAGCTCATTTAGTGCGTTTATAGAGCCCAAAAGCGAAGTTCCGTTGCCAACTGAGATAAAGACATTCTCAGGAATGAGCTTTAGTTGCTCGTAAATTTCATAAATATAGGTTTGGTGCCTTCATAAAATAGCGGATTATAGACATAATTGGAGTAGTATATGTTTTCATCTATAGCCTTTTTTCTGCACGCATCAGCAGTCTCATCAGCGTCCCATGTAACACCACAACCTTTGCTCCGTGGCTTTTTATCATATTTATCTTTTTAAGACTTGTGTTTTTTTGGGACAAATATCTCACACTCAACGCCCACTCTAGCTGCGTAGGCTACGACTGAGCTACCGGCGTTGCCACTTGAATCTTGAATGGCTTTTTTGATGCCTAAATTTTTGATATGTTGCATCAAAACTGCAGCACCACGGTCTTTAAACGACAAAGTTGGCATAACATAATCAAGTTTGAGATAAAGACCATCTCTAAATTTAACGCTACTTGCAAGCCCTTCACCCATTGTAATATCTTGGTATGATTTAGTATCAACAGCCATAAATTGACGGTATCTAAAAATGCTAAACTCATCTTTATCTATCAAACCTGGGTTAAATTTGGGTGCTGACGACTGAAGCCTAAAAATCCCACCGCATTCACATCTATATGAGATGGTATCAATAGGATACTCTTTTTGGCATTTTGTGCAGATAAATTGACTCATCTTTGCCCCTTTATCTTAGCAATAGCTTCAATCTCTATAAGACAACCAAAATGAAGCTCTGTAGTTGGGATAACAACTCTAGCTGGTTTATGATTGCCAAAATATTGACTGTAAATTTTATCCATTTCGTCTCAATTTTTGATATTTGGGGTATAAACTCTACACATTCTTATGTCGTTTTTAGTGGCTCCTGCTGTTTTTAAGATATCGTCAATGTTTTTTAGGGATTGTTTGACTTGAAGCTCTAAAGTATCAGCAATCTCGCCATTTTCAGGATTTACGCTTGGCTGGCCTGAAATAAAAGCATGCCATCATCATCCAAAATAGCCAGTGAGTAGTGGGTGGCTTTTGGCTTAAAATTACTAGGTATAATCTTTCTCATCTGCTCTCCTTAGAATAAAATTGCTTTGATTATAAGTAAATGGCATTTAAAAATTTATAAATTTTTTAAATTTATAATTAGATATAAAATTTTATATATTTTTAATATTAGTATGAATTTGTAATTTTGCATAAGCAAAATCTCAATTGATAAGTTAGAATCTTGTTTGTATAATAAAATATCCAAAGCAAATATATGAATATCTATCTAAAGTAAGCGATTTATAAATTAATTATAGCAATAAAAACAGGTGAATAATTTTCAATTTTTATACCAAGATATTATTAAGCACAAATCATAAAATACTATTTTACAATTTACGCAGACTATGTAATAAAAGAGCTTTTCATAGCTCTTTTATTACATAGTTTTATAAATCAAGCACGCCAAAAACTCTGCTAACATTATCGTTTTTAGACAGGCTCAGCCTAACGATAGAATCTTCTTTGGCTTTTAAAAAATGTACAATATTTGGCTCAAGCGTAACTAACTCAAGCTTATTTAAATTTATGATTTCATCATTTACACCAAACTCAATTTCACCCTTTAATACTTGCACGATTATCGCCCCTGGAGCTTTATGCTCTTTCATCATAGAGCCTTTTTCCATAAGAATTTGCACCTCTTTAATAAAAGGCGTGTTGATAAGTGGGTTAATTTTTACACCATCAAATTCATTAGATTTAAAACTTAATTTTCGCATAAATATCCTTTTTAATAAATTTATGCAATTATAGTCAAAATATTAATTAAAAAAATGATTTGCGTCAAGTTTGAAGTTAAACAAAAGATCTGAATGCAAAAGATGCATTCAGCAAAACCCTAAGACTATTTTCTAAGCTCTTTGATTTTCGCAGCTTTACCGCGTCTATCTCTAAGATAAAACAGCTTAGCTCTTCTAACTTTTCCAAGTCTTAGAACTTTTATCTCTTCTATGCTCTCGCTATAGATTGGGAAGATTCTCTCAACGCCTATGCCATTTGCACCAATTTTTCTAACGATGAAAGTCTCACCAACGCCACTTCCTCTTCTTGCAATACAAACACCCTCAAAGTTTTGTATTCTGCTTTTATCACCCTCTTTAATGCGAATAGCTACTCTTAAAGTATCGCCAGCACGAAATTCAGGCACATTTTTTTCAGCAATTTGAGTTTTCTCAAATGCGTCAATATATTTATTTATCATTTTTGTTCCTTTTAATTGGCGATTTAAATTTCAGATATAAATCGGGACGAAAATATCTAGTTTTATACTTCGCCATAGAGTTTTTCAAAGCTTTAATTTTAGCATGATTTCCCTTTAATAATTCTAAAGGGAATGTCAAATCTTCATAAAAATTCGGCTTTGTAAAAGATGGTGCTTCAAGCAAATTCTCTTCAAAGCTCTCTTCTTCTAATGAAGCACTATTGCCTAACACACTTTTGATATTTCTCGCGATCGCGTCACTCATACATAGTGATGGGAGCTCACCCCCAGTTAGCACAAAATCACCTATGCAAAACACTTCATTAACATACTTTTCGACTATGCGTTCATCAATCCCTTCATATCTACCACAGATAAAACAGATATGGGATTTCTTAGCAAGTCTCTTTGCGTCATTTTGGCTAAAAAGCTTGCCAGCAGGTGTTGCATAGATGATATAGGGCTTATTTTTTAGGCTATTTACTGCTTTAGCAATTGGTTTAGTTTGCATTAAAAGTCCAGCCCCACCACCTATCATATACTCATCAACCTTTTTGTGTTTATCATCGCTAAAATCCCTTGGATTTACACACTCAAACTCAATCAAAGAGTTATCAACTGCTCTTTTTAAAATGCTATCGCTATAATAGAATTTGATTAAGTTTTCAAAAAGTGTGATATATGTGAATTTCATGAATTCTTTAGAATTTCAAATGAATTTTTGGTGTAAATTTTGCTCTCAGCTAGAGAGATTCGCTCTATAAAATTATCATTATATGGAATATAAAAAGATGAGCTAAACTCGCTTAAACTCTCATCGGCTTCAACCAAAAATAGATAATTTATCCCAACTTCTAAGATATCTACAACACTTCCTAGCCTAATACTATCTTCAAAAACCTCAAGCCCTATGATATCAAAATAAAAAAACTCATCTTTTTGAAGCTTACAAGTTTTCCTAGTTGTAGCTTCGTCTTGATAAATTAGCTGATTGGTTAGAATTTTGGCAAGCTCTACGCTTTCATAACCGCTAAAAATCACACTCATACTCTCTTTATTGAATGATTTGATTTCTAAAATTTTACCAGTTTTCAAAAAAAACTTAGCATTTTTTTTAAACTGTGATAAAAAATCACTTCTATTGTGAAGTTTTAAAGCCCCTTTTAGACCTATAGTTCTGCCAAGGAGTGCAACTTCAAATAAATTTTTATCATTATTCATCCAAAGATTTTACCGTTATCCTGTATGAAGTTGGATCTTTTGCCTTAAAACCTATAATTAGCGTTTTAATAGCATTTACCATCTTTCCATCTCTACCAATTAGCTTTTTTGCGTCTGATTTATCAGCATAAATGATTAACTCTACAAAGTTCTCATCAAGTTTTATACGCTCTAAGCGTATTTTGTCTGGATAAGATGATATCATCTTAGCGTAAGTTATTAAAAATTCTTCTGCCATAACGCTTATTTGCTTGTAATTCTAGCAACTCTATCGCTTAGTTTTGCACCAACGCTTTTCCAATAATCAAGTCTTTCTTGATCAAATTTTACGATCTCAGGCTCAACCATAGGGTTATAATACCCAATAACCTCTATTGAACCACTATCTCTTCTTTTTCTACTATCTGTAACTACTATTCTATAAAATGGAGCTTTTTTGCGTCCCACTCTTGTTAGTCTTACAACTGTTGCCATATTTTCTCCTTAAATTTCATTGTTAGGGTTTTTTTAAGAGTAAAATTTACCCATAAAAAAGCCCTAGTTTTAACTAGGGAATTTGCCCTGCATACCACTAAGTGCTTGCATTGCATTTTTGTTAGAAAATCTTTTAGCTATTTTTGAGGCATTGCTAAACTGTTTCAAAAAACGATTTACTTCGATTTGAGAAATTCCAGCCCCACTGGCTATACGCCTTTTTCTAGAGTTATTTAAAAGCTCAGGATTTTCACGCTCTTTTTTGGTCATAGAGTTTATCATCGCTTTTATATGAATAATCTCTTTAGAATTATCAAGGTCAATATCTTTGATCTGATTTGCTACGCCTGACATTCCAGGTATCATTCCTACTAGATTTTTTAAATTTCCAAGCTTTTTAACGCTCTCAAGCTGATTTAAAAAATCATCAAAGTTAAATTTACCTTTTTTAATCTTTTTACTGATAGTTTTAGCCTCTTTTTCATCAAAAACTGCACTAGTTTTTTCTATCAGTGTCGCAAGATCGCCCTCACCCATTATTCTACCAACTATCCTATCAGGCATAAAACTCTCAAGGTCTGAAACCTTCTCTCCAGTTCCTACAAATCTAAGTGGTATGCCTATTTGCTTAGCAATGCTTAAAGCAACTCCACCTTTGGTATCCGCGTCAAATTTGCTTAATATCACGCCTGTGATTCCAAGCTCACTATTAAAATTATCAGCTGTTCTTACACCATCTTGTCCGCTCATCGCATCAGCCACATAGAAAATCTCATATGGATTAAGCTCTTTTTTGATCTCTTTTAGCTCACTCATTAGTGCTTCATCAATCGCCAAACGCCCAGCAGTATCTACTAAAAGCACATCATAAAGCTCTTTTTTGGCCTTTGCAAGAGCGTTTTTGGCCACATTAACCGGATCTTTTTCATCATCCATATAAAACAGATCTATCTCATTTGCTTCACAAAGCTGACGAAGCTGCTCAACCGCTCCAAGTCGTTGCAAATCACACGCTGCAATCAGAACTTTTTTCTTTTTTAGCTTTAAATTGTTAGCTAATTTTACAGTTGTAGTTGTCTTACCACCGCCTTGAAGTCCAGCCATAAGCACCACAGTTGGTGGAACGCTAGCAAATACAAAACCTTGATTCCCAGGGGCTGTAAGCACAGAAGTTAAGTTGTTTTTAATCGCGTCCAAAAATGACTTTTGACCTATACCATTTGCCTTAACCTCAGCTTCAATTAATCCAACAAGCTCTTTTGTAACTTTATGATGAACATCAGATCTAAGCAGTGTTTTTTTGAGCGTATCCAAAGCGTTTTTAAGTGCTTTTTCATCATCAATAGTCCTAAGTTTATTCACAGCAGCTCTAAAAGAGTCACTTATCTGTTCAAACACAAAAATTCCTTTTTTTATATTTCATAATTAAAGTCGTCAATTTTAGCGAAGTTTTGCTTAAAATTCATTAAAACTCAAATCCCAACTCTTTAAAATCTTGGCTTAATTTAGCTTTAAATTTATAACCTAAAATTTCCATCTCATAAGAGTGCAAATAGACCCTTTTTGCACTATTTTTTCCATATTTTTCATCACCTATCACAGGAAATCCTGCGTAAGCTAAATGCACTCTAATCTGATGAGTTCTGCCAGTTTTTATGCTTACCTTGACTAAGCTTTTTTTGCCACTTACCATATATGGCTCAACCATAGAGATGGCAAATTTGCCGTTTTTATCCACTTTAGAAGTAGCAATTCCACTATTTTTGCTAGTTAAAATCGGCTCATTTATCTCAAAACTTTCGCCCACCACGCCTTTAACCGCGGCAAAATAGAGCTTTTTGACATTTAAGTTTTTAAACTCTTTGATAGCCTTAGTTCTAAACTCTTCAGTTTTTGCAAAAACTAGCACCCCGCTAGTCTCTTTATCAAGCCTATGAAGCAGTTTAAGCTTAAACTCTTTTTCAAGCTCATCGCAGGTTATAAATGCTGGTTTATCTACCGCCAAAACACTCTCATCTTCAAATATTATGCGTAGTTTTTGTGGCTTTATAATCCTAAATCTAGCATCCATATCCACTAAAGCTCTTGCAATACTGACTTTTTTACCTTTATAAAACACAAGTCCTTTATCTACTAAGCTTTTAGCTTCATTATTTGAGATATTTTCTTGGATGGCTAAAACCTTGTATAATTTATCTTTACTCATAACTTTTCCTTAATAAGCTCTAAAAACTCTTTGAGATTAAATTTATTTTTAATAAGTGTCGCTTTTAAGGGCTTGTTAAGCTCATCTTTAAGCTCGCTAGCTTCTATAAATTTCACATTTTCTACCAAAGAAAAAAGCTCTATTTGATTGTGAATAAACTTGCCACTAATTACTGGCTTTTTAAACTGAGCGATTTCGATAGGATTGTGACCGCCTATGCCTTTTATAAAACTTCCACCAAGCACCACAATATCGCAAATTCTATAAAATTCCACCAAATCCCCAACCGTATCAAGTAGTACAATGTCTGATTTAAGCCATAGATTTTGCGTAAATTTCTCAAAACTTAGAGAGTTTTGTTTGGCTAATTTGGCAAGTTTTATACCAACTTCACTAAATCTCTCAGGGTGTCTTGGGGCTACTACAACTTGAAATTTATCAAAATCAATACCTTTTAAAAGAAGCTCTTCTTCGCCCCTATGAGTGCTTGCTAAGACTAACATCTGTTTAGAGCTAGATTTTGTGAGATTTTTTTTGGCTGGGTGAAAATTGCAAGATTTGATATTGCCAACCACAGAGATATTTTTAGCCCCAAGTTCGCTAAGACGCTCTTTATCAATTTGACTTTGGGCAAAAACTGCGTCTATATAGCTAAAAACTTTTTTGTAATAAAAGGCAAATTTTAGATAACTTTTGTAGGATTTATCACTAATTCTAGCGTTTAAAAGCATAACATAACTTCCATTTTTTTGGGCGTATTTGGCTAAATTTAGCCAAAGTTCAGCTTCAAATATCACTAAAATTTTGCTTTTTTTAAGCCAAAATGGCAAGAAATTCTCAAATGGCAAAAATCTACACTCATATAAATTTTTTACCCCTTTAGAATTTAGCAATTTTTCATAACTTTTAAGTTTGTCAAATCCAGTTTTGGTAACCGCAGTTGCACTGCACCTCACACCACTTTTTATCAGTCTAAAAAGCAATCGCTCTATTGCAGTTGCCTCCCCCAAACTACAGACATGAAAATGCACCTGTGAGTTTTGAAGTGGTTGATTGCGAAATAAAAAAAATCTAGCTGGAATGCTAGTGTGGTATTTTTTTTTAAATGATAGTAGCACCAAAAATGGCAAAGCTACTATCCAAACTATAAAAGTTATAATATTATAAATCACTAATCTTCCGCTACTTCAGGTTTGTAGAGAATTCTCCCACAATGTGGGCAAGTTGTGATCTCTTCACCCCTTAGGACTAGATTGTAAGTTTTGTCATTAATCCTTAAAAAACACCCATAACAAGCCTGTTTTTTCACAGGAACTACAGCTGTATTTTTTGCCCATTTGCGGATTTTTTCATAAAAAGAGAGAATTTTTTTGTCCATCTGTTTTGTGAGCTCGTTTTTGCTATTCCAAAGCTTGTTTCTTTGGTCTTCAATATCTTTTAAATCATTGCCAGTTGTTGATTCAAGCTTTTTAAACTCAGCGTCAAGTGCGGATTTTTTGTCTTCAAGCTCTTTTTTAGCATCCTCTCTATTAGCAATGAGTTTTTCAAGTCTAGCAATCTCTTCGTTAGCCGAACCAAGCTGTTCTTTAGCTACCTCTTCTTCTATGCTAAGTGCAGTTAGCTCTTTTTCTGTTTTGATACTACCTTTTTTCTTTGCGATCTCTTTGATCTTTTTGGCAAAATCCTCAATTTGAGAATTTGTCCTTGAAATTTGAAGTTTTAGATCTTTTACACTATCGTCAAACGAATCGATTTGAGCTTGCAATTCATCGATTTCATCTTGCTTTGAAGCGAGTGTTTTTTGGATATTTTCTATCTTTGGGATAAAATCATCTATCTGTTTGTCATACTCTGATAACTCTATAAGTTGAGTCAAATATTTGTTCATAGGTTTCCTTTAAAATAGCTAAATGGATTAATTGAATTTGTTATTATAACTTCAATTTGCTTTTTTTTCAAATTTTCTTGCAAAGATGCCCCAAAATAGCGTTCGCTCTCAAAGTGATTGATATCGATTAAACTTACCCCATTTTCCAAACTTTGCAAAGCGGTGTGATATTTTAGGTCGCCTGTTAAAAAGCAATCAACACTTAAATTTTCAAGCAAATCCGCCCCACTTCCGGTGCAAAGCGCGAGCGTTTGGATGCTATTTTTAGCCTTTACGACGCGTAAATTTTCTATTTTAAATTTCGCCTTGATATCTTTGCAAAGTGCACCAAAATCCTTAAATGGTGAGTTCATAAAAACTAAAAAATCTTTTTCATCATAAATTTCATAGCCCAAAATACTTTTGGCCACAAATTTATTTAACACAAATTTATCAAAATTTGTATGCATTGCGATGAGTTTGATATCTTTTTGGATTAAAATTTTAATTAAATTTGATGGATATTTTTTGGTATCAAATTTTTTAAGCCCGCTAAAAATTAATGGGTGATGAGTGATGATTAAAGAGCCGTTTTCAAGTGAATTTGCTAAATTTGTATCGATATCAAGGCTTGCGTAAATTTTAGTAATCTCATCGTCCATATTTCCGATTAAAAGCCCAGAATTATCCCAGCTCTCTTGTTCGCAAAATGGTGCGATTTCATCTAAAATAGTGTAAATTTCAGCTATTTTCATCTAAAATTTCCTAAATTTTAGCATTTTTTGATGAAAATTCATCGCCGTTTTTGGCTAAATTTTCGCTATCAAATTTCTCGTCTTGTTTTGCTAAATTTTTGCTATATTTTAACGCACAACCTTTGGCGAGCTCTCTAATTTTTAGGATAAAATCCTGCCTTTGAGTAACTGAAATCGCACCCCTTGCGTCAAGCACATTAAAAGTGTGTGCTGCCATCATACAGTAATCATACGCAGGAAGCGAAAGCCCAGCATCTAGCACTCTTTTGCACTCATCAAAACAGCTTTGAAACTGCGAAAAAAGCATTTTGGTATCGGCTAACTCAAAATTATACTTTGAAAACTCATACTCGCTTTGCTTGTGTACATCGCCATAAGTTACCTTGTGGCCGTCATTTTCGTCCCAAATTATGTCATAGACATTATCGATATCTTGCAAATACATCGCAAGGCGTTCAAGCCCATATGTGATCTCGCCGCTAATTAGCTCACAAGGAATTCCGCCGACTTGTTGAAAATATGTAAATTGCGTAACTTCCATCCCATCAAGCCAAACTTCCCAACCAAGCCCCCAAGCACCCAAAGTTGGGCTTTCCCAGTTATCTTCTACAAATCTCACATCGTGCTTTTTAAGATCTAGCCCTAAAATTTCTAGACTTTTTAAATATAGCTCTTGGATATTATCAGGGCTTGGTTTTAGGATGACTTGAAACTGATAATACGCACCCAAGCGGTTTGGATTTTCGCCATATCTGCCATCAGTTGGGCGGCGTGATGGGGCGACATATGCTGCTTTCCAAGGCGTCCCACCTAAACTTCTTAAAAATGTGGCTTGATGGTAAGTCCCAGCCCCAGCTGGCATATCGTAAGGCTGAACAATTATGCAGCCTTGCTTGTTCCAATACTCTTGCAGAGTTAAAATAATCTTTGAAAATGTCATTTTATTCCTTTTAAATTTCCGAATTTAGTATTTTACACAAAAGTGGATAAATTTTGAATTATTTTGGTAAATTTATCTTAAATTTACAAATTTACTATGCTAAATTCAGCCTAAAATTCTGATATTTTATCAATATAATTGGAATTTTGATTAAGTTTTTAATAAATACATTTTTATAAAACCCACCACCATTAATTTAGCAGTGGGCTTGATTGATTTTAAATTTTAAAGCAAAACTTCAATCTCTTTTGAGTCTTTTAAGACGCTTTTAGCCATATTTTCGCGGTTTTCACGCAACTTTTTAGCCAAGTTTTCATCGCTTAAAGCTAAAATTTGCACTGCAAAATAGCCTGCATTTTTTGTTCCTGCTTTGCCAATAGCAAATGTCGCGACCGGAATGCCACCGGGCATTTGCACGGTCGAATAAAGTGCGTCAAGCCCATTTAGAGCACCCCCACCCATAGGAATACCAATAACTGGCTTAGTAGTGTGAGCTGCCACAACTCCTGCAAGGTGAGCTGCCATTCCTGCTGCACAGATAAAGACCTTAGCACCTCTATTTTCGGCGTCTTTGACATACTCAACGGTTCTTTCTGGCGTTCTATGGGCTGAACTGATTATCATCTCATATTTTACATCGAAATCTTTTAGGATTTTTTCGCACTCTTTTACCACTTCTAGGTCACTTTTGCTACCCATAATTATACTTACAAACACTATATTTCCTTTCTTAAAAAGCTAAATTTAGGCAAGGTTAGCGGTAGTTTGATCTCGTTTAGATTGCCACTATGCACCGCGTCAAACTCTTTTCCATTTTTTGCTATTAGTTTGTTAAATTTCAAATAATATCTACCATCTTTTTGATAAATTTCACCAAATTCACTTGTTCCTGTGGTGATTTTAGCACCAAATGGATAGAGAATTTCATAACTCTCATTTGGAATAATTTTGTATTTTACGCTAATAAACTCCCCATCTTCGCTAATTGCATGAACTTGATGAGTGCCTTCAAGCAAGGTACTATCAAGGTTTTGAGTTGAGTTTCGCTCAAATGGCTTTTTGATTAAATATCCATCAGTAAAGCCACGATTCTTGATGGAATTTAGCTCAAATTCATATTTTGATAGCTCAAATTTATCCGCCATTATATCATCTATTGCACTTCTATACGCTTTTGTCGCACAGCCTGCATAATATTCACTTTTGGTGCGTCCTTCGATTTTTAGGCTATCAATCGCACCTGTTTGGATGATTTTTTCTAGATGGTGAATTAGATTTAGATCTTTTGAATTCATTATATAGGTGCCATTTTGTTCGTCCTCTTCAAGTTTAAAAAGCGTGCCGGTGTCTTCATTTTTGGCAAAAAGTTCATAGCCAAATCTACAATCATTCGCACAACTCCCGCGGTTACTAAGCCTGCCACTTTGCACCGCCGAAATAAGACACCTGCCACTATATGCAAAACACATTGAGCCGTGAATAAAAATCTCAATCTCAAGATTTGGAAGCTTTTCTTTAATCAAAACAAGGTCTTTTAAGCTCATCTCTCTAGCCGCAACTATCCTTGTAGCACCCATTTCATAGTAAGTTTTGGCATCAAGATAGTTCATCACATTTGCTTGAGTTGATATGTGAATAGGAATGTTTGGGGCTACCTCTTTGGCTAAACTTATCACACCAACGCTAGCAATAAGCAGTCCATCAACCCCTATTTCATTTAAAAATCCAATATGCCTTTTGATATTGTCTAGCTGAGCGTTGGTTGGGAAACCATTGACGGTGGCGTAGAGTTTTTTGCCCATTTGATGAACCAAACTCACCCCATCAGCAAAACTCTCTTTGGTAAATTCTTTCGCACTTCTTTGACGCAAAGAAAACGCCCCAACGCTTGCATAGACTGCGTCGGCTCCGTAGTTGAGTGCGATTTGAAGTTTTTTGTAATTTCCTGCAGGACTTAAAAGTTCAGGTTTTTTCAAATTTTTCCTTTTGTGATTTAGATTTTTGCAATTATATACAAATTTGTTTAATTTAACTTTTCGCAGATTTTTGACTTTGCAAAATTTTAAAATCTAAGATTATTAATCATAAATAGAGTTTGACATTTTATAAAAAACTAGCAATCACAGCTAAAATTTATAAAATGCAAATTAATCTATATCACTCTCTTGCCAAATGTAAATTTACAGCAAGAGAGTTTAATTTAGGCTTTAAATTTAGATCAAATTCAGACTAAATTTAGCCTTAAATTCCCCTATTTGCCATTATAGTCTTAATCTCATCTTCGTTTATTCCAACCATCGCCTCGCCCAGATCTTCACTAACTTTAGCGATAATATCAGGATTATTATAGTTTTTAACTGCTTGAACGATAGCTTTTGCTCTTTTTTCAGGGTTGCCGGATTTAAAAATTCCACTTCCTACAAACACCCCTTCTGCTCCCAAAACTCTCATCAAAGCTGCGTCTGCTGGGGTTGCCACTCCACCTGCACTAAAGTTTGCCACAGGAAGTTTTGCGTGATTTTTAACATAAAATAAAATTTCAGCTGATACGCCTAAATTCTTCGCTTCATTATAAATTTCATCATCTCTTAGAGCTGAAATTCTAGCAATATCGCTCATTATCGCCCTTAGGTGGCTAACTGCTTGCACCACATCGCCTGTTCCAGCCTCACCTTTAGTCCTTATCATCATAGCACCCTCAGCTACCCTTCTTAGGGCTTCACCTAAATTTCTAGCTCCACACACGAATGGTGTTTTAAAAGCTTTTTTATCAACATGATAGACATTATCTGCTGGGCTTAAAACTTCGCTCTCATCGATAAAATCAATCCCAATACTCTCAAGCACCCTAGCTTCAACAATATGGCCGATTCTGCACTTTGCCATCACAGGGATTTTAACAGCGTCAATTATGCTTTTTATCATCTTTGGATCGCTCATTCTTGAGACGCCCCCGGCTGCTCTAATGTCAGCTGGAACTCTCTCTAATGCCATCACCGCAACCGCCCCACTCGCTTCAGCTATTCTAGCTTGATCAGGGGTGACTACATCCATTATAACCCCACCCATAAATTTTTCTGTGGCTTTTTTGGCATTTTGCAAAAATTCATCACTTAAAATTTCACTCATTTTATCTCCTTTTGAACAAATACAAGTGTAATTTTAACGCAAATGTGATTAATGTGTAGCAAAGTTTGATAAATTTTGCTAAAATCAGTAAAATTTATAAAAAGGATAAATCATTAAAGTAGATCTTCACAATCACACATATCTGTGCAAACACGCCACAGGCACACCAAGAGAATATGTAAATAAGGCTATCGAAAAAGGCTTTGATATATACGCTTTTAGCGACCACGCACCGATGAGATTTGACGCGGATTATAGGATGGAATTTTCGCAAATGGACTTTTATGAAAAGATGATTTTAAGCGTCAAAGAGAGATTTAAAGACGAAATAGAGGTGCTTTTAGCCTATGAGGTGGATTTTTTAAATGGCATTGACAATAGTGAAGTTTTGAAAAGAGACGCGGATTTTTTCATAGGTTCGGTGCATTTTTTAAATCACTGGGGTTTTGATAACCCTGAGTTTATTGGGCTGTGGAAAAATAGAAATATTGATGATACTTATAGTGAGTATTTTGATAGTATAGAAGCCCTTGCAAAAAGCGGACAATTTGATATCTTAGGACATATTGATTTGATAAAGATATTTAAGTTTTTGCCTACAAAAGATATAAGAATTTTAGCCAAAAACGCACTTAATACTATCAAAAAGTCAAATTTAGTTGTTGAGATAAACTCAGCCGGACTTAGAAAACCCATAAAAGAGCTCTATCCATCAGATGCACTTTTTGAAGAACTCGCCTGTAAAAACATCCCAATTACTATTGGTTCTGACGCACACGAAGTCTCTCAAGTCGGACAAAACTACGACAAAGCACTCACAAAAGCCAAGGAATTTGGCTACAGCAAAGTGGCAATTTTTAGAAAAAGAGATAGGGAATTTGTGGAAATTTAAGGAATGATTTAAATTTCCCTTGTATTTAAAAATTGAGTATATTATAAATAACAAAATAGATGTTTTATAAAAATAAATTTATCCAAACAAAGCTTTGACCTACTAGTTTGCAGGTCAAATTTGATATCCTAAAATCTACGCTTTTTGTTTAAATCCTACAAAGATACAAAACAAAAATCCAAGTCCAAGTGCATATGGTGCGTATGGCGTAATGCCTGAGGCTGAACTTGCTAGGATAAAATTATGCGAAATAGCTGCTCCAGCCATCATTCCTATGATAAAAATCGCTGAGTTGAGATTGCCTGAGCCACACTGCACGAGATGTTTGCCAGGACAACCATTTGAGAGATTAAAGCAAAGCCCAGCTAAAAACATTCCAAGAAAGTTCCACAAAATTTGGTTGTGAGCGATAGGCTGATCCGTAAAACCAAAATGATACTGAGAAAGCACTAAATTTACCACGCTTGCCGAAACTATAATCGCTATAATCCCAAAAAGCATTGAAAAGTCTTTGTTAAACGCTCTTGAAATCGCACCTACACTGCAAAATTTAGACCTTTGCATAGCCACGCCCACCAAAACTCCAGCCACCAAAGATATCCACAAATTTGCGTGCTGTGAGGCCGGCCCTTTAGTAGAGCTAAAAAGCGGGGCATTTTCGCCAAGATTTAGCCCAAATACCAAAGCCAAAAACAAAATCACCGCAAAAATTGTCGGTAATAGTGATATTACTTTGCTTTGCTTGATCTCAAAATCAAGCTCATAGCCACCTCTTTTGAAAAATCTCCCAGCTAAAACTCCAGCCACAAGCCCTATAACTCCAGCTAACGCACTCATATCGCCACCGCCAAGCCTAAGATACGCTCTCCACGGACACCCCAAAAATACAAGACATCCTATCATTGCAAACACGCCCAAACAAAACCGCACAAATGGCGATGATGAACCAACTGGCGAGTAGTCTTTGCCAATAAAAATCGACGAGAGAAATCCCCCAACTATTAGCCCGATGATTTCAGGTCTAACATACTGCACTACAGTGGCTCTATGAAAGCCTAATGCACCAGTGGTATCTCTAAGAAAACAAGCTGCACAAATCCCCATATTACCAGGATTTCCTGCATATACCAAAAGTGTGGCTACCACACCCAAAACCGTTCCTGCTAAAATGCTTAAATTTGTTTTTGACATAAAAAACCTTAAATTTGTAATAAGCTAACCTAGCTTTGGGGCGTATTTTAGCATATAAATTTGCAAATTCAAAGAGAATTTATTTAAAACTATAATTATTTTGATAAAATACCAAATACAAATTCCATAGGAGAGATAATGAGTAAATTTGTTAAAGATGAAAAAGAATTTTTTGCCTTTTGTGACGAAAATGAAGTCGCTTTTGTCGATTTTAGATTTACAGATATGAAAGGCACTTGGCACCATATGACTTACAACTACAAAAGACTTTCAAAAGATGTCTTTAAAGAGGGTATCGCGTTTGATGCGAGCTCGATTGACGCATGGCAACCAATTGACAAGTCAGATATGATTCTTATGCCTGAGGCAAATACGGCGTTTTTAGATCCATTTACAGCTGATATTACCGTAGTGGTGATTTGCGATGTTTATGATATATACAAGGGCCAAATGTATGAAAAATGCCCTAGAAGCATAGCTAAAAAAGCTGAAGTGTTCTTAAAAGAGAGCGGTATTGGTGATGTATGTTACTTTGGGCCTGAAAATGAGTTTTTTGTATTTGATGATGTTAAGATAATTGATAAACCAAATATCGCCTCATACGAAATAGATAGCGAAGAGGGTTCGTGGAATGGTGGCAAAAATTTCAAAGATAGCTACAATACAGGTCATCGCCCTAGCCCAAAAGGTGGATATTTCCCAGTTCAGCCAGTCGATAGCATGGTAGATTTAAGAGCTGAGATGGTGCAGGTGCTAGAACAAATCGGACTTGAAGTCTTCATCGCTCACCACGAAGCTGCTCAAGCTCAGGGCGAAATCGGTGTGAAATTTGGCACACTTGTTGAAGCAGCTGATAATGTGCAAAAATACAAATATGTAGTCAAAATGGTCGCTCACCTTAATGGCAAAACCGCTACTTTCATGCCAAAACCGATCCTTGGTGACAACGGAAGCGGAATGCATATACATCAAAGCATATGGAAAGATGGGGTAAATTTATTCTATGATAAAAATGGATATGGTGGGCTTAGTGAGTTTGCAAAGCACTATATCGGCGGGGTATTAAAACATGCTAGAAGCTTGACTGCATTTACAAACCCAAGCACCAACTCATTCAAACGCCTAATTCCGGACTTTGAAGCACCAAATATCTTAACTTATTCGTGCCAAAACAGATCTGCGTCAATTAGAATCCCTTATGGTTGTGGTGAAAAAAGTGCTAGGGCTGAGATAAGATTTCCTGATAGCACATCTTGCCCATATCTAGCTTTTGCAAGTCTGCTTTTGGCTGGAATTGATGGTATTAAAAACAAATATGAACCGGTTGGTCCGATGGATGAAAATCTTTTCGTGCTAACTTTGGATGAGATTAGAGATAGGGGTATCGAGCAACTTCCCCACACACTTAGGGGCTCACTAGAATCGCTAATCCGCGACAATGAGTATCTCAAGCCGATAATGACTAAGCTTTTTATCGATACATACCAAAACTTTAAATTCCGCACTCAAGTTTGGCCATATGAGGCTAGACCGACTGCGTTTGAGTTCAAAACCTGCTACTCTTGCTAATTTGGCAATTAATTGAAGTTGGAAGATAGATTTCCAACTTCTTTATTAAAATTACCATCTAGTATGTTTTAAAATCTCGCAGGCTAATATAACATTAAATTTAAACAACTGCACAGATTAATTTTAATTGCAATATTTCATCAAAAACTCATAGAGTAAGTTACCTAAATTGCTTTCTTAGGTAAAAATTTATTATCTTTTTTTGCTAGATGCATAAATTCAAACACATTTGGCACTTTTTAGATTTTTCAAAAAGAGTTAGTTTGAATGAGTAAAATTTAAGTTTAACTAATTAAAAATCAAATCAAATTGATAAAGATTTTACCTAAACCAGCTTAAAAAGGCTAAAAAGTGCAAATAGATTATCTTTTTTATGGTTTAAAAGGTTTTAAGAAATTTAGAAATTTTAGTTATATTTTTTCTATGACAACACAAATAGTAGATTATAGATTAAAAATTTTAAATTTCTATACGAAATTTGGTTTTAAATGCAACCATTGAAGCGTTTAAT
>JALFKC010000041.1 GCA_022775765.1 Campylobacter sp.
AAAAGAAGTATGAAATTTTTAGATGTAAATAGCGCAGATGAGTATTTTGACCTCTTAAGACAGAGATGTTTGTTAAAGACAAAAGCTAACTTTCAAAATGTATAATTACAGATAAATTTGAAATTTAAGGATAGCGGGATGTTAAGTTTATTTAAAAAGGATATTTTATGAATGAGTTAGAAAAATTAGATGTTGGTGTTGCTAGCATTGGAGAAATTTTTAATTTGTCTAGCGATGATGATACAGACAATTATTTTGAGAATTTAAGAATTCCAAATTATCAACGCCCATATCGCTGGACTACTCAAAATGTTAATGAGCTAATAGATGATGTATCGGAAGCTGTAAATGGTGGGAAAAGTAATTATTTGATTGGAAATATAATACTTCATAAAAATAAAGATGGCGATAAAGAGTATTTTGATATTGTCGATGGACAACAAAGACTTACAACTTTGGCGCTTATATTAAAAACCTATGAGAATGAAGGCGAAAATATAAAATTTTTAGATCAAAAAGTAAACCCAAATTCTAGAAATGCATTGATAAATAATTTTAATTTTATATCAAATAAATTAGAAACACTAGATAAAGAAAAAATTACAAAATTTATAAAGGAAAAATTATTTCTTACATATTACATTGTAAATACCATAGATGAAGCATTTGATATATTTGATACTCAAAATTCACGTGGCAAAGAATTAACTGAGGTAGAGCTTCTTAAGAATCATCATTTTTTATATATAAAAGCTGATGAAGTTATAAAACAAGAAATAGCTAAAAAATACAAATATTATCAAAATAATGATGTTTGGTGGAAAAATTATTCTGTTATAGAGGGAGCTCTAAATGAGTTATATATAGCAAGATGTATTCATAATCAAAAAAGCTTTAATGTTGGAAATTGTTTTGGTTGTGGAAATAAGATTTTTGATGAGTTTATCGGAATTTATGATAAAGGATATGAAAGAAAAAATGAACTAAAATTTAATTCAAATATTATAAAAGGAAATGAGTATTTTAACTATCTTTTTAAATACGCTCAGCTATATGAGCTTCTTTTTGAAAAATCTCAAATTTCGGATAGATATTATATAAATCGATCTATGTTAGTAATGCTTTTGTGCTATGTTGATAAATTTGGAATAGATAAAAATTTTAATAATTTTTTTAACTTAATTTTTATCTATCTTTTTGCAGTTTTATCATATTATAGTCAAATACAATATAATTGTTCTTGGCTGGTAAATTCTGGGGAAATGACAATACTGAAACGACTTTATTTTTTTATAGAAGGTAGTGATTTTAGTTCGTTTCTTATACAAAGAGTCAAAAACGATATAGGCGATGGATTTAGTTTTGGAGAAAATGGTACTACTAACTACATCAAAAATCCAAATTATGCTTATGGTCTTTTAACTCAAAAAGCAAAAAACACTTTTAGCAAAGAGTATATAGAAAAAATTTCTTTTAAAAAAATAATCTTTAAGGGTAAAAAATGAATAAAATAACAGAATATAATTTAAGTAAAATAATAAATATGAAATTAAAAGTTCCTTTTTTTCAAAGAGATTATACTTGGGATAGTGAAAATTTAAAATCTTTGATAGATGATGGTCAAAAAGAACTTTACATTGGTAATATAGTTGTCCAAAATGATTTAATAATTGATGGACAGCAAAGACTTATGAGTTTATATTTGCTTAGTAAATTTATTGGCGAAAAGTGTTTTAGTATATATTATGAAGTTGATGATAGCGACAATGACAAGCTTAAAAATTTAAAAAAAGAAAAATTTGAATTGATGGAATTTCAAATGTCTGGCTTAAATAATATGTGCCGATATATATCAAGAAATTACACAAATAAAGAAAAAATAGAAAAAATAAATAATTGTTTAAAAAATGTATACTTTACCATAACGGAATTATCAGATGATATAAATCCTGGAAGATATTTTGAGGCTATGAATACAAACAAACAACAACTAAAACACCATGAAATTTTAAAGGCTAAGTTTGTTGAAAAACTATCCGATAGCTATTTAGATATTGCTAAAATTTGGGATTATTGTTCTGATATGAATAGTTATTTTATGCAAGATAGCCTATATTGTAAGGACAAAAAAATAGATTTTATAATTAAAAATAATATTAAAAAAGAAGCAAAAAATATTCAAATAACAATAAATGAAATTTTAAAAGAGCAAGTGTTGGCTAATGATGTAAATATAGATAAAAAAGACTATGAAGTAAAAAGTATAATCAAATTTGAAAAGTTTTTATGCGTTGTTGCTAGGATAATAGGCGTTGATATGCCACTTCAAACAAAAGAACTCGTTAAAAATTTTGAAGATAAAATTTTAAGCAAAGAATTAAGCAAAAAATTTATAAAGGCACTTTTTAAATATAGAAAGCTTTTTGATAAATATGTTTTTAAAAGAGATGTTAATAATGAATATATCCAAAAATTTGGAGATAAAAAATTATTAATGATACAACTTTTGTTTGAAGTTCAAAGCAGCAATGAGTGGCTAGTAGAATATCTAAAAGAGTGCGAAACTTTGGGTGATATAAACAAACATATTGGTAAATTAGAAGAAATCGACAAAAAAAGAATGAAAGCTTTGATAGGCGATAAAACTCCAGAAGATTTATTAGATAATGGAACTGGCACGCCTCACTATTTTTTCTACAAGCTTGATTATCTTTTGTGGAAAAAATTAGGCGAAGAAATAACTAATAGGGATTTTGAAATTTGGAAAGGCGTTGAAAATCAAAAAAGTATTTATGATAAGTTTT